>NZ_CP066356.1:600000-900000 GCF_023278185.1 Bradyrhizobium elkanii USDA 76
GCCATCCGTCTTCGCGGCGTCGATGTCGAAGCCGATCACCCCGATGCCGGCGTCGATCAGCCGCGCGGAGAGCGCCGATCCCATCAGCCCCAGGCCAATCATGCCAACAGGTGTCTCGCGAGCCATGATGCGACGCCACCTCGCTTTATTGCGGCTGGATGCCGGCCGCCTTGACCTCCGCCGACCAGCGCACGACCTCGCTCCTGACGAAGGCGCCGAACTCGGCCGGCGCCAGCGGCGCCACCATCACGCCGACATCGGCGAGCTTCTTCCTCGTCTCCGGCATCGCGAGGTATTTCGCACACTCGGCGTAGAGCTTGCTGACCACCGGTTCCGGTGTGCCGGCGGGCGCGAACAGGCCGTACCAGATCGTGGCCTCGAAGCCCGGCATCGCTTCGGCGAGCGCGGGCAGGCCGGGCGTCAGCTCGTTGCGGGCCGCCGACGTCACGGCGATGCCGCGCAAGGTACCGCCCTCCATCTGCGGGATCGCGACCGAGAAATCGCCGAAGGTGAGATCGATCACCCCCGCCATCACGTCGGTCATTGCCTGCGGGACGCCGCGATAGGACGCCGCGATCAGCGACAGGCCGCCGCGCGATTGCAGCTGGGCGATCGAGATCTGCGAGGCTCCGGAGCCGTAGCCCGCGGTCAGGTTGGGATTGGCCTTGGCGTAGGCGAGGAACTGCGGCAGGTCCCTGGCCGCGAGCTTCGGATTGACCAGCAGCACCATCGCCGTCGTGGTGGTGCGGATCACGGGCGCAAAGTCCTTCACCGGGTCGTAGGGCAGGCTCTTCAGCGTCGCGACGTTGCTGGCATGGGTGGTGTTGGTGCCCATCAACAGTGTGTAGCCGTCGGGCGCGCTGCGGGCGACCTCCTGGGCGCCGATGCTGCCGAGCGCGCCGGCGCGGTTCTCGATCAGCACGGTCTGGCCGAACGCGTCCTGCAGATGCTGGCCGACCAGCCGCGCGACATTGTCGGGACCGGCGCCGGCCGGGAACGGCACGATGATCTTGAGCGGCCGTTGCGGGAAATCGTCGGCCGCGAAAGCCGGCAGGACCGGAAGCGTCGCAAGCAGGACGACGAGCAGCCCCAGCCGTAACTTCATCCCGGTCCCCTCCCGTGTCTGCTTTTGCAAATTTATACGGACAAATGGATCAGAAAGGCAAGCGTCAGGCCTGCCGGAATGTTGAGGTGCGTCATACTTATCCGTATAAATAGCCCATTCAGGGAGCCCGACGACGATGGTGGACATCAGCGATCTCCATGCGCGCGGACTGCGCCGGCGCCAGAAGATGTTCGGCGAAGGCGATGTCGCCGAGCGGATGGCCGCTGCCGGCGATTTCGGCGCGCCGCTGCAAGACATCATCAATGCCTATGTCTATGGCGACGTCTGGGAGCGCAGCGGGCTGTCCGACCAGATCCGCAGCCTCGTGATGCTCGGCATCACCGCGGCGAGCAGCAAGCCGGCCGAGTTCCGCGTCCATGCCAAGGGTGCGCTGGCCAATGGCTGCACCGCCGCGCAGGTGCAGGACGTGCTGCTGCTGGTCGCGATGTATTGCGGCATTCCGGCCGCGATCGAGACCAGCAAGATCGCAGCCGAGGTGTTCGGCGAGGCGCCGCCGGAGGGGTAGGGCATAAGCCTCTGCCGTGATAGGGACGTTGCCGACCGCGACCGGCAACAGGATCTGCCCATGTCCGCCTTCCCGACCTCGACCACCGTGCTCGATTCCGTGTTGTTTCGCGATGCCTTCGGCACGCGCGAGATGCGTGAGGTGTTTTCCGACCTGCGGCTGATCGAGCGCTACGCCGAAGTCGAAGTCGCGCTGGCGAAGGCCGAGGCGCGCTGCGGTGTGATCCCGGCGGAAGCGGCCGCGGAGATCGCAAAACGGACCGATGTTGCCGCGCTCGATTTCGATCTGCTGCGGCAGGAGACCGACGTGGTCGGCTACCCGATCCTGCCGCTGGTGCATCAGATGGCGAAGCAGTGCGGCGAGGCCGGCCGCTATGTGCATTGGGGCGCGACCACGCAGGACATCATGGACACCGCCGTGGTGCTGCAGCTGCGCGACGGATTGAAGATCATCGAGGACGACATCCCCGCGCTGCGCGGCATACTCGCCGACCTCTCGAAAACATACCGCGACACGCCGATGGCCGGCCGCACCCATCTGCAGCAGGCGCTGCCGGTGACGTTCGGCTACAAGACCGCGATCTGGCTCGCCGCCTTCGATCGCCACGCCGCGCGGCTCGTGGAGCTGAAGCCGCGCGTGCTGGTCGGCCAGTTTGCCGGCGCCGCCGGCACGCTGGCTTCGCTCGGTGACAAGGGATTCGAGGTCCAGCAGGCGCTGTGCGAGGAGCTCGGGCTCGGCGTGCCCGTCTCCACCTGGCATGTCGCGCGCGACGGCCTGGCGGAAGCGGTGAATTTCCTCGCGCTGGTCACGGGAACGCTCGGCAAGATCGCGCTCGACATCATGATCATGGCGTCGACCGAGTTCGCCGAGGTCTACGAGCCGTTCGTGAAGGGGCGCGGCGCGTCCTCGACCATGCCGCAGAAGCGCAACCCGATCTCGTCGGAGCTGATGCTCGCCGCCGCCAAGGCGGTGCGCCAGCATGCCGGCCTGATGCTGGACGCGATGGTGCAGGATTTCGAGCGCGCCACCGGTCCGTGGCACGCCGAATGGATAGCGATCCCGGAAAGCTTCGTGCTGACCGCGGGCGCGCTGCACCAGGCGAGGTTCGCGCTTGGCGGCCTGATTGTCGATGAGCAGCGGATGGCCGACAATCTCGACATCAGCCGCGGGCTGATCGTGGCCGAAGCCGTGATGATGGGCCTCGCGCCCGCGATCGGCCGGCAGGAGGCGCATGACGTGGTCTACGACGCCTGCCGCGTCGCCAACGACAAGGGCCTGACGCTGGCCGAGGCGCTGGCCGCGGATGATCGCGTTGCCAGCCGGGTCGATCGCGCGACGATCGACCGCCTCACCGCGCCGAAAAACTATCTCGGCCTCGCGCCCGAGATGGTCGACCGGGTGCTGGCCACGGTGAAGCGGTAAGATTCGAGGCAATTGCTCGCCGTCGCGTGATCGGGCGCGGCGGCCAGGAACCTTGCGAATGCGGATCGAATTGGACTACGAATCCCGAGAGTTCCTCAAACGACACGGCGCTTCATGACCGCACATCAACGCAACCTTTCCGCCTCGATCGATCCCGTCAAGCTCGATCGGCTCGCCGAAGTCGCGATCAAGGTCGGCCTGCAGCTGCAGCCGGGGCAAGATCTGCTGCTGACCGCGCCTGCCGCGGCGATGCCGCTGGTGCGGCGGGTGGTGGAGCATGCCTACAAGGCCGGTGCTGGTCTCGTGACCCCGTTCTTCTCGGACGAAGAGCTCACGCTGGCGCGCTACCGTTACGGCAACGATGCGAGTTTCGATCGCGCTGCAAGCTGGCTCTATGAGGGCATGGCGAAGGCGTTCGGCGCCAACACCGCGCGGCTTGCGATCGTCGGCGACAATCCGATGCTGCTGTCGGGCGAAGACCCGGTCAAGGTGGCGCGCGCCAGCAAGGCCAATTCGATCGCCTACCAGCCGGCGCTGGAGAAGATCGTCAATTTCGACACCAACTGGAACATCATCGCCTATCCGAGCACGTCCTGGGCCAAGCAGGTGTTCCCCGACGATGCCGAGGACGTCGCGGTAGCCAAGCTTGCGGATGCGATCTTCGCCGCCTCCCGGGTCGATCAGGATGGCGCCGTCGCCGCCTGGGCACAGCACAATGCGAAGCTCCGCGAGCGCACCGAATGGCTGAACGGCCAGCGCTTCCACGCGCTGAAATATTCCGGACCCGGCATGGACCTCACGATTGGCCTCGCCGACGGTCATGAATGGGAAGGCGGAGCGTCGACCGCCAAGAACGGTATCGTCTGCAATGCCAACATCCCGACCGAGGAAGTCTTCACCACCCCGCACTGCCGCCGCGTCTCAGGCCACGTCGTCAGTTCCAAGCCGCTGTCCTATCAGGGCACGCTGATCGACAATATCTCGGTCAAGTTCGAGGAAGGCCGCATCGTCGAGGCCAAGGCCTCGCGCGGCGAGGAAGTGCTGAAGAAGGTGCTCGACACCGACGAGGGCGCGCGCCGCCTCGGCGAGGTCGCGCTGGTGCCGCATTCCTCGCCGATTTCGAAGAGCGGGCTGTTGTTCTTCAACACGCTGTTCGACGAGAACGCCGCCTCGCACATCGCGCTCGGCCAGTGCTACTCGAAATGCTTCGTTAATGGCGACAAGCTGACGCCGCAGCAGATCGCCGAGCAGGGCGGCAACAAGAGCCTGATCCATATCGACTGGATGATCGGCTCCGCCCACACCGACATCGACGGCATCCACGCCGACGGCCGCAGCGTGCCGGTGTTCCGCAAGGGCGAGTGGGCGTAAGGGGCGACTGCCCAGTCAGTCCCGTCATCCCCGCGCAAAGGCTTCGCCTTTGTCGCCGGAGGTGCGAGCGGAGCGAGCCTCGAGGGATGCACGGCCCCGCCGGTGGCCGTCGACCCTTCGAGACGCGCTACGCGCTCCTCAGGGTGACGGGCCTAAATTTGCCGTTGTCGGACTTGTGCTGCAGGGCTCTACTGAAACCGCCGCTCGCGCGCGGCGATCAATTCGCCTCGCGTGGCGCTGAAGCGGCAGGTCTCGTGCTGGGGCCGGAAGCCGAGCCGGCGATAGATCTTCAGCGCGGGCGCGTTGCGGCTCGAGACGTTGAGCCAGCAGGGGTGCTCGATCGAGACGTCGTGCGCAGCCAACACGCGATAGACCAGCAGCTGGCCGAGCCCGCGTCCCTGCCGCACCGGATCGACGGCGACCGACTCGATCCACATCGAGTTCCGTTCCGACTCCGTCAGGCAGAAGCCCGACATCTGTCCATCCTCCGACGCGATCCAGACTTCGCTCTCGGTCAGGACCTGCGCCATCTCCTCCGGCGAATACAGGCGGAAGGCGGCGTCCGAGGCATAGGCGGCATTGTGGATGCGCGCGACCTCGCCCGCGCAGGCGGTGACGTCGCTGACCTGCTCGATGGTGGCGCGCGCGGCCGCGAGCGTGCGCGCTGGCTGCAACGGCTCGACGCACTTCATCCCGATCTCGGACTCGACATGAACAAAGCCGAAAGCCGCCACGAAGGCCATACCCGCAGGCCAGTCGCTGCTCACCAGCGTCTGCACGGTGAGACCGGGATCGGCGTCGATCGCAAGCACCTCGTCGAACAGCGCGAGGCCAATCCGGTGGCGCCGCATCTCGGGCGCCACGACGATCTTGAGGAACCGGGAATGGTGCGCGCCCTGGTCGCGCAACGACGACTCGGCGAGGCCGCAGAGCAGGCCATCGCGCTCGGCAACACGAAAGTCCCGCCCGCCGCGGTTCTGCGGCAGCTTCAGGAACTGGGACCATTGCGGCAGCGTGACAGGGCCTAGCCGCGGTTCCACCGCAGCTGCCTTTGCGTAAAGTTCGACCACCGCTTCCGCATCAGCCTCTCGAAGCGGCCGGATGGTGATGCCGTCATCCATGAGTCGGAAGCTTACCCGATATCGAGCCGATAGACATCCTTTGCCGTCTTCAGGAACAACGCCGTCTTTTCGGCTTCGCTATATTGTGATGCAAGGCGTTTAAAGGTGTTGAAGATGACCTGATAACTGCATTGCCCCTTATCAGGTGGGAAGTTGCTCTCGAACATGCAACGGTCCGGACCGAACGCCTCGATGCAGGTCTCGACATAAGGCCGCCAGGCGGCGGCGAGTTCCTCCGACGAGGGCGGCCTGGGGCGGAGGTGGAAGTCGTAGCCGAGCAGGCACATCGCCAGCCCGCCGAGCTTGACCACCACATTCGGGCATTGGGCGATCTCCAGGATCGACGCCTTCCAGACCGGAAAGGTTTCCGCGCGCTTGCCGGCGAAGCGGCCGGTGCCGACCGGGCCGCCGCAATGGTCGAGCACGATCCTGGTATCGGGAAAGGCGCGAGCGAGGTCGGTCAGCTCGCCGATCTGCGGGTGGAACAACCAGGCATCGAAACTGAGGCCGAGCGGCGCCAGGCAGGCGAACCCCCTACGAAAGGTGGAGTCCAGCAGAATGCCCTTCGGCCGGTTCGCGTACATGTGGGCGACGTTGGGGTCCTCGTCCCATGCCGAGGAGTGGCGGATGCCGCGGAACCGGCCGTTGCCGGCGGCAATCTCCGCCTCCAGCACCGCCTTGGCCTGATCGCCGATCAGAAGGTTAACGTGGCTGACGATGCCGGCGCAGATCGCCGCCTTGCCGTAGCCGCCACTCGCCGCCATCGCGGCGACGCCGTTGGCAAACTCGACCTCGCCAACCGGACGGAACGCCTCCGGGCCGTCGGCGCGGTACATCGACCGGCAGTCGACATAGACGGTGGCCACGATGTTGTGGCCGGACGCGATGTCGTCGGACATCTCCTCGATCAGATAGCGAAGCCCGCCGCGATCCCAGAGATGGTGATGCGGATCGACGATCGGACGGGCCGGATCGATGATCTCCTCTGTGTATTGGGCAAGCCAGTCTTCGCGCGGGTTGGCATAGAGCCCGCTGGCGGAGGCGGGCAGAGTGCTGGCAACCATCGATTTTCACTCCCGTTTGGTTTTGCTTCTTCTTGAACAGAGACCTCACACCCCGTCGAGGATGATCACCGTCGGCGTCGCCGGCAGGGTGTCGCGCGAAATCCGCAGGGTGCGCTCGCCGCCGCGGCGATCGATCTCGAACTGCTGGCCGATCAGGCGCATGAACTCGTCGAGCGGGGTGGCGAAGCGGTGCATCGGCAGCACGACGGCGGCGCGCAATCGCCTGGTGATCTCGGAGATGCCGTCGAGCGACATCGTATAGGTGCCGTCGATCGGCACCATCACGATGTCGAGCCGGCCGATCGCGGCGAAATGGCTGTCGTCGAGCTTGACGTGGAGGTGGCCGAGATGGCCGATGCAGAGGCCGGCGACCTCGAAGATGAAGATCGAATTGCCGTCCTTGATCATCTCGCCGCCGGCGTCTTCGCCCCAGTAGCGGCTGATATCGGTGGTGACGTTGCGGATATAGACGTCGCCGATGCGCTCAGCGTAATGCGCGGCCTGGCCGTTCTCGCCCCAGCCATGCAGCACGTGGGGAATCTTGGGGTCGGGAAACAGCGTGTAATGGGTCGCGTGGGCCCGGTTCATGGTCGCGACGTCGGGCAGCCGCCCGGTCCGATAGACGCCGTTATAGTCGGTCGCGATCCGGATGCCGCCGGGCGTGTCGATATAGTAGGTCGAATGGCCGGCATAGGTGATCGCGACCTCGTCGGCTTTGGCTGCGACGCGCCGGTAGTTCACCGGGAAGGCGCGCAGCGGCGCATTGGCCATCGCCAGGCATTCGCTGCGCTGGGCGTCCTGCGCGAAGGCGTGACTGGTGAACGTTCCCAGCAAGACGAGCGCGGCGAGCAATCTCAGCATGACGTGTTCCGCCTTCTTCCGCCTTCGGCGATATCCGCCGAGGTGAGATTATCGCGCAATCGGCGCGCCGTCATGATGAGGTCGGCGCATCGCTCCATGGCGCTGATTGCAACGCGATCCGGCGGATTGTTGCGTCGAGACGCGCTAGGATGCCGCGCAGACAACCAGGATCAGGGAGTTATGCGTGACTGACACTGCCTCCGCGCCGCGCGCGCCTTCGACCAGGCGGCTCGAACCAGTGCGCCATGTCGACGCTGGCGTGCTCAACATCGCCTATTACGAGGCTGGTCCGGCCGCCGGGCCGGCCGTGATGCTGATGCACGGCTTCCCCTACGACATCCACTCCTATGTGGACGTCGCGCCTGCGCTGGCGGCGCAGGGCTGTCGGGTCATCGTGCCCTATCTGCGCGGCTACGGACCGACGGCGTTCCGCGACAAGGCGACGCCACGTTCGGGCGAGCAGGCGGCGGTCGGGGCCGACATGATGGCGCTGATGGACGCGCTCGGCATCGAGCGCGCGGTGTTCGCCGGCTATGACTGGGGCGGCCGCGCCGCATCGATCGGTGCGGCGCTGTGGCCGCAGCGATGCATCGGACTCGTCTGCACCAACGGCTACATGATCCAGGACATCGCGCATGCAATGGTGCCGGCGCCGCCGGATCGCGAGGTGGCGCTGTGGTACCAGTACTACTTCCAGCTCGAGCGGGGGCGGGCGGGGCTCGCCGCCAACCGGCGCGGCATCGCCAAAATCCTGTGGTCGCAATGGTCGCCGAGCTGGGCGTTCAACGACGCCTGCTTCGAGCGGACTGCGGTCGCGTTCGACAATCCTGATTATGTCGACGTCGTGATCCACAGTTATCGGCACCGCTACGGCGTGGTCGATGGGGATCCGCAATATGCGGATTTGCAGCGGCGGCTCGACATATTGCCTGTCATCAGGGTCCCCGCCATCTCGCTCGACGGCGCCGACGACGGCGTGACGTTCGCGACCGACGGCAGTCGCACCGCGGCCAAGTACACCCGCCGCCTGGCCCATCGCCTGATTCCGCATGCCGGCCACAATCTGCCGCGGGAAGCGCCCGAGGCGTTTGCCGCCGCAGTGCTGGAGGTGATGAAGGCTAAAGCATGATCCGGAAAAGTGCGAAGCGGTTTTCCCGCGCGACAAACGCGGGACGCGTTTGCGCGGAGATCATGCTCAAACAAGGAACTAGAGCGCGATGATGATTCAATCTAAGCTCATCGCGCTTTAGCGCCGCGGGCTGATCTTCCAGGCGATGGCAAGCGTCAGCAGCGTCAGAATGCCGCTGACCAGCGCGGCCGTCGGGATTGTCAGGGCCAGCGCCGCGGTTGCGGCCCAGCCGATCGAGGAGAAGGCTTCCGCGAAAGTGGCGATGCGGGAGGAGGTCTGACGCCGGCGGAATTGGCTGCGCTTGGCCTGCGCGCGGAACCAGAGCTGGACGGCGGCGGCGGATGCGGTCGCGATGAGGATTGCGATCGCCGTGACCGCGGCCTGCCCCGGCGAGGCAAACGCCAGCGCGGCCACCAGCGGGGCGAAGACCACGGCGATGGCGAACAGGACCACCTCGACCTTGGCGCGGGTCACGCGTGACGGCGGCAGCGGCGCGGTCGCCACCAGATCGGGCGCGTCCTCGCCGGAGATGGTCAGCCAGGCGAGCCCGCCGGCGAGCTGGCCTGCGGCCATGACGATGACGGGCGTAATCAGCACGATCGCAGTCGATGTACCGGAGAAGCTTCGCCACAGCATCAGCGCCGGCGGCAGCAGGTAGAGCATCTGCATCAGGCTCTGCGACAGCAGCCACGGATCGCGGCGCAGCAGCAAGAATTCCTTGCGCCGCAGCGCCTGCTGCCGCGAGCCCGCCCGGAACGCGCGGGCGCGTCCCCGCGTCACCGCAGCCGGATTGGCGGCGACGCTGGCGACCGTATCGGCAAACCGCGGTGCGAATATCGCCATCACGCCGCCGAGCATCACCAGCGCTGCGGCGAGCAGCAGCATCATGATTTCGAGGTCGCCGAGCGATGCCCGTGCCGGCCACCACAGCAGGCTGTCGGGGGCGGGGGCAATTCGCGCCGCGGTTTCCGAGGTCAGAAAGGCAAAGCGCGACAGCGTGCCGTAGGACAGCACGGCCACGACCTGCAGCGCGATGACGAAGCCCGCACCGATCACGGCGGAGACGACCTGCGCCACCAGCCGCGTCCGGCTCGGCTCGATCAGGCGGAACAGGAACGCGGTGACGGCGATCGCGGTGGCTGCCGCCGACAGCCCGATCGCAAGGACGACGCCGAAGCCGGCGAGCCAGCGCGGGCCGCCGAGATAGACCAGCACGTCGATGAACGGCGTCGACAGCAAGAGCGCCATGCTGCTCACGGTCAGCGCGATCGCGGCGATCCGGATCGAGAAGATGTTGGTGAGTTTTGCCGGCGACGACATGATCAAATCGAGGTCGGCGCGGGCGTAGAACACGCGCGTCACCGACTCGATCGCCTGCGAGAGCATCAGCGCCCAGGCCAGGAAGATCGTCGCGGTCAGCACGATCAGCGACGACGGGTCGAGCGGAAACCGCAGGTCGGCATAGCGGCTGACCACGGCATAAGCCGGCAGATGCAGGATCGCCGCGAAGATCAGGAGGCCGATCACGGCGCGATTGCGCCGGCGCCGGCCGCCGGTCATCATCGCCAGCCATTCGCGCCACGCCAGGCGGAATTCGTGGCGCGCGAACCAGGTGAGGTGGGCGACCGAACTCACGCGGCCGCCGCTTCGGTATCGACCAGCGCGATGAACATATCCTCGAGGGTGGTGTCGTTGCGGCCGTTCTGCTCGCGCAGCTCGGCCAGCGTGCCCTCGGCGATCAGCCTGCCGGCCGCGATCACGCCGATGCGGTCGGCCATTCGCTCGGCGACTTCGAGAATGTGGGTCGTCATGATCACGGTGCAGCCGGCGCGGACGCGCTCCTGCAGCAGCCCCTTGACGTGACGCGCCGACAGCGCGTCGAGGCCGGTCAGCGGTTCGTCGAGAATGATCAGGCGGGGATCGTGCACCAGCGCGCCGGCGAGCGCCACCTTCTGGCGCATGCCCTTGGAGAAGCCTTCGCAGCGCTCGTTGAGATGCGGCTCGAGCCCGAGCGACATCAGGAGATCGCGCGCCGAGCTCTCCGAGGTTCGCGGATCGATGCCCCACAGGCCGGCGACGAATTCGAGATATTCCAGCGGCGTCAGCTTGTCGTAGATCATCGGCTCGTCGGACACCCATGCCATGACCTGCTTGGCTGAGACCGGATCGGCGAGTGCGTCGGTGCCGAGGATCGACACCGAGCCGGCATCGGGCCGCAACAGCCCCGCCACCATGCGCAGCGTCGTGGTCTTGCCGGCGCCGTTCGGCCCGAGCAGCGCATAGAATTCGCCGACACGGATCGTGAGATCGAGCGCGTCGACCGCCGGGCGGTCAAAACGCTTGGTTAACCCTCGCACGGCGAGTGCGGACAGTTCAGGTGTCATGGCGTGGTGGCGATCCGGAAGTTCGCTCGTCGGTTGCGCAAAGCTTGGACAAAAACCGTTTCGGTGCAGTGAATCGCACGGGGCAAATCAAAGGTGATATCCGTATTAGTCCGTGCTGCGGCAAATCTCCGCAAATGTGATGATACAGCGACATCAGCGGTTTGTTGACAGGGATCGGGCCTTTTGGCTCAATCGGGGCGGACATAGGCGGCTTTCAGCGCTCCAGACACAAGGGCGTGAAGGCGGGATGCAACGAGCGATCGGATAAGAATCGCCGGGCATCGGGGAGGGAACGATGCTGGACTTTGTTCAGCAGCTCGTCAGCGGCATCGCGCTCGGCTGCGTTTACGGCCTGATCGCGCTCGGCTTCGTGCTGGTCTACAAGGCAACCGAGGTCGTCAATTTCGCGCAAGGCGATTTGATGATGCTGGGCGGCTTTTTCGCCTTCACCTTCATCGGCATGCTCGGGCTGAATTACTGGGTCGGGTTCGCCGGCGCGGTGATCTGCATGGCGCTGTTCGGCATGCTGGCCGAGCGGCTCGTGGTGCGGCCGATCCTCGGCTATCCGCAGTTCTCCATCATCATGGCGACGATCGGGCTCGGCTATTTCCTGCGCTCGATCTCCGGCATGATCTGGGGCACCGACGACTTCAAGATCGAGACGCCGTTCAGCCAGGGCGTCCTGCGGATCGGCAGCCTGGTGCTCGCCTACGACAAGCTGTCGGTGATCGCGGCGACCATCATCCTGTGCGCGCTGCTCTATCTGTTCTTCAACCGCACCACGCTCGGCACCGCGATGCGCGCCAGCTCCGAGAACATGCTGGCTGCCTATTACATGGGCATTCCGGTCAAGCGGGTGGTCTCGATCGTCTGGGCGATCTCGGCCGCGGTGGCGACCTGCGCCGGCGTGCTGTTGGCGCCGATCACCTTCATTCACTCCAATGTCGGCCTGGTGCTGGGGTTGAAGGCGTTTCCGGCCGCGGTGCTCGGCGGCTTCGGCTCGATCCCGGGCGCCGTGGTCGGCGGCGTCCTGATCGGCGTGATCGAGAGCATGGCCGGCTTCTATTTGCCGCAGGGTTGGAAGGACGTCGCGCCCTACATCGTGCTGCTCGCGGTGCTGCTGCTCAAGCCCGAGGGCCTGTTCGGCCTTCATGTCCGCAAGAAGGTCTGAGCATGATCCGGAAAAGTGGCAACCGGTTTTCCGAAGAGATCATGCTCAAAAGAGAAGACGGGATCATGATGCGATTAGATCGTAATCGCATCATGATCTAGGGAGCGACACATGCGGTTTCTCTTCAAGACCGATTACGAAGACGACATCAAGCTGTTCCCGCATTCGGGCTACATCTATTCCTACGGCCTGTTGCTGGCGGTGCTGCTGATCGCGCCCTACGTGCTGTCAAGCTATCTGATGAGCCAGCTGGTCTTCGTCTGCATCTACGCGACCGTCGGCGTCGGGCTCTTGATCCTGACCGGCTTCACCGGACAGGCCTCGCTCGGCCATGCCGCGTTTCTGGCGATCGGCGCCTACACCGCGGCCTATCTGCAGCAGTTCAATGTGCCGTTCCCGGTCTATTTCCTCGCCGCGGGGCTGTTGACCGGCGTGGTCGGCGCGCTGGTCGGGTTTCCGGCGCTGCGGCTGCAGGGCATCTATCTGGTGATCGCGACGATCTCCTTTGCGTTCATCGTCGAGGAGATCCTGGCGCGCTGGGAAAGCGTCACCAACGGCAATGAGGGCATGCGGGTCAAGACCATGCAGCTGCTCGGCACGACGGTGTCGCGCGATGGTCCGACCTTCTATTATCTCTGCCTTGCGGTACTGGTGCTGACCATCGTCGGCACGCTCAATCTGCTGCGCTCGCCGACCGGGCGCGCCTTCGTCGCGATCCGCGACAGCGAGACCGCGGCGCGCAGCATGGGCATCAATGTCGCGCTCTACAAGGTGAAGTCGTTCGCGATCTCGGCGGCGATCACCGGCTTTGCCGGCGTGCTGTTCGCGCACAAGCTGTCCTTCATCTCGCCCGAGATGTTCACGCTGCAGCTCTCGATCGAGTTCATCATCGTGATCCTGATCGGCGGCACGTTCAGCCTGCACGGCGCGGTGCTGGGCGCGATCTTCCTGGTCATGATCGATCCGTTCCTGACCTATCTGAAGGACGATATGCCCGGCGTGATCGGCGGCATTGCTGCGACGCTCGGCGCCGGCACCGAGCGCGCGGGCCACATCCAGGACGCGGTCGCAGCCTTCGCCTCCGCCAACGGACTGAAAGGCGCGATCTACGGCATCATCATCGTGCTGTTCGTGCTGTTTGAGCCGCTCGGACTCTACGGCCGCTGGCTCAAGATCAAGCTCTTCTTCCAGCTGTTCCCGCTCTACAAGCGCGCGACCTTCAAGCGGCAGAAGATCTACGTGAAATCGGAGCGGAACAGATGAGCTATTTCCGCGCCGAGAACCTGTCGCTGCATTTCGGGGGCCTCAAGGCGGTCGATGCGGTCAGCTTCGCGGTCGAGAAGGGCGAGATCCTCTCGATCATCGGGCCCAACGGCGCCGGCAAGAGCTCGATCTTCAACCTGATCTCGCGGATCTATCCGCCGACCTCCGGCAAGATCTTCTTCGAGGATCAGGATATCACCCAGGAGCCGGCCTACGATATCGCGAAACTCGGCATCGCCCGCACCTTCCAGAACATCGAGCTGTTCGAGAACGCGACCGTGCTGAGCAATCTCCTGGTCGGCCGCCATCGCCATTCCACGACCCGGCTGTGGCAGGAGCTGTTGTTCCTGCCGAGCGTCCGCGCCGGCGAGAAGGCGCATCGCCGCCGCGTCGAGCAGGTGATCGAATTTCTCGATCTCGAGCCCTACCGCGACAAGCTGATCTCGGGACTGCCTTACGGCGTGCGCAAGGTGATCGAGCTGGCGCGGGCGCTGTGCTCGGAGCCGAAGCTGATCCTGCTCGACGAGCCGTCGTCCGGCCTCAATGTCGAGGAGACCGACGACATGTCGTTCTGGATCCGCGACATGAAGAGCGAGCTCGGCATCACCGTGCTAATGGTCGAGCACGACATGACGCTGGTCAACCGCGTTTCCGACCGCATCATCGCGCTGAACTACGGCCGCGTCCTGGCGATGGGCTCGCCGTCCGAGGTGCAGCACCATCCCGACGTCGTCGCAGCATATCTCGGCGCATGAGGATGATGCCATGAGCACAGCGGACATTATCCTGAAGCTCTCCAACATCGAAAGCTATTACGGGCCGATCATGGCGATCCGCGGCATCAGCCTCGAGGTGCCGCGCGGCCGGATCGTGACGCTGCTCGGCGCCAACGGCGCCGGCAAGACCACGGTCTTGAAGACGATCTCCGGCATCCTCGACCCGCAGAAGGGCTCGATCGAATTCCTCGGCAAGCCGATCCAGCGCATGGAGGCCGACCGGATCGTGCGGCTCGGCCTCAGCCACGTGCCCGAGGGGCGCGAGGTGTTTCCGTTCCTGTCGGTGCGCGAAAACCTGATGATGGGCGCCTATCTGCGCAAGGACCGCGACGGTGTGGCGCAGGACCTCGAGCGCGTCTACGGCTATTTTCCACGGCTGAGGGAGCGGCTCGGCCAGCCCGCCGGGCAGCTTTCGGGCGGCGAGCAGCAGATGCTGGCGATCGGGCGGGCACTGATGAACCGGCCGACGCTGCTGCTGCTCGATGAGCCGTCGCTCGGGCTGTCGCCGATCCTTGTGAAGGAAATCTTCACCATCATCCGCCGCGTCAATGAGGAGCAGGGCATGTCGATCCTGCTGGTCGAGCAGAATGCCAAGATCGCGCTGGAGACGGCGCACTACGGCTATGTGCTGGAGATCGGCCGCGTCGTCATGAACGACACCTGCGAGCGGCTGATGAATTCACCCGATATCCAGGAGTTCTACCTCGGCGCCAAGGAAGCCGGCGCGCGGGGCGAGCGGCGCTGGAAAAAGAAGAAGACGTGGCGTTGAGAAGGACTTGGCGCTGAAAATTGGCGCCGAGGAAGGTTTGGCACTGAGATCGAGTTGGAGCTAGATTTAAGGCCTGTTTCGCCAACAAGACCGGTACCAAGGGCCGGCGGGTGAGACGGGCGGCAGAGGAGGGAGCGCGCATGGCAGGACCAGCGGTGCTGACGGTTGCCGACACGATCGCGAGGAGCTTTCTGCTCGCGGTTCAGACGCGTGGCGACAGGCCCGCGATCCGCGAGAAGAAGTTCGGCATCTGGCAGCCGACCAGCTGGCGCGAATGGCTGCAGATTTCCAAGGACATCGCCTTCGGCCTGCAGGCGACCGGCTTTCGCCCCGGCGACGTCGCCTCGATCATCGCCAACGCCGTGCCGGAATGGGTCTATGCCGACATGGGCATCCTGTGCGCCGGCGGCGTCTCGTCCGGGATCTATCCGACCGATTCGGCGGCGCAGGTCGAATACCTCATCAATGATTCCCGCACGCGGGTGATCTTCGTCGAGGACGAGGAGCAGCTCGACAAGGTGCTGACCTGCCGCGCGCGCTGTCCGACGCTGGAGAAGATCGTCGTGTTCGATATGGAGGGCCTCTCCGGCTTCTCCGATCCGATGGTGCTTTCGTTTGCCGAATTCACCGCGCTTGGCCGCAACCATGCCCAGGGCAATGACGCCGTGTGGGACGAAATGACCGGCAGCCGCACCGCCTCCGATCTCGCGATACTGGTCTACACCTCCGGCACCACGGGCCCGCCCAAGGGCGCGATGCACTCGAACCGCAGCGTGACGCACCAGATGCGCCACGCCAACGATCTCTACCCCTCGACCGACAGCGAGGAGCGGCTGGTGTTCCTGCCGCTCTGCCACGTCGCCGAGCGGGTCGGCGGCTATTACATCTCGCTCGCACTCGGCTCGGTGATGAATTTCGCCGAGAGCCCGGAGACGGTGCCGGACAATCTGCGCGAGGTGCAGCCGACTGCGTTCCTCGCGGTGCCCCGGATCTGGGAGAAGTTCTATTCCGGCATCACCATCGCGCTGAAGGATGCGACCCCGTTCCAGAACTGGATGTATGCCCGCGCGCTCGCGATCGGCAACCGGATGACCGAGTGCCGGCTGCAGGGCGAAGCGCCGCCCTTGTTGCTGCGGATCGCCAACCGCGCGGCCTATTGGCTGGTGTTCCGCAACATCCGCCGCATGCTCGGGCTTGACCGCTGCCGGATCGCATTGACTGGAGCCGCGCCGATCTCGCCGGATCTGATCCGCTGGTATCTCGCGCTCGGCATCGACATGCGCGAGGTCTACGGCCAGACCGAGAATTGCGGCGTCGCGACCATGATGCCGGCGGACCGCATCAAGCTCGGCTCGGTCGGCAAGGCCGCGCCCTGGGGCGAGGTGATGATCTGCCCGAAGGGCGAGATCCTGATCAAGGGCGACTTCCTGTTCATGGGCTATCTCAACCAGCCGGAGAAGACCGCCGAGACGATCGACGCGAAGGGCTGGCTGCACACCGGCGACGTCGGCACGATCGACAATGAAGGCTATGTCAAGATCACCGACCGGATGAAGGACATCATCATCACCTCCGGCGGCAAGAACATCACGCCGTCCGAGATCGAGAACCAGCTCAAATTCTCGCCCTATGTCTCGGACGCGGTCGTGATCGGCGACAAGCGGCCGTATCTCACCTGCCTGATCATGATCGACCAGGAGAATGTCGAGAAATACGCCCAGGATCACGACATCCCCTTCACCAATTACGCGAGCCTGTGCCGCGCCCGCGAAATCCAGGATCTGATCCAGCGCGAGGTCGAGGCGGTCAACGTGAAGTTCGCGCGCGTCGAGACCGTCAAGAAATTCTATCTGATCGAGCGCCAGCTCACGCCCGAGGACGAGGAGCTGACGCCGACCATGAAGCTGAAGCGCAGCTTCGTGAACAAGCGCTACGCCGCCGAGATCGACGCCATGTATGGCGAGCGGGCGGTGGCATAGAGCATGATCCGGAAAAGTGTGAAGCGGTTTTCCCTCGCGACAAGCGCGCAACGCTTGCGCGGAGATCATGCTCAAAGAAGGATTCGACGACGCCGAATTGGCGAAGGAGCGAGCCGGCCCGACCCTTCGCTCAACATGGGCCATTGTTAAGGAGGAGACTGCAATGTCGAAATCGCTGAAGGCGCTGGGCCTTGCGGTGAGCGCGCTGGCGCTGACCTGTCTGCCGGCCGCAGCCCAGACCAAGGTCACCAATGAAGGCATATCGCCGACCGAGATCGTGATCGGAACGCATCAGGACTTGTCCGGCCCGATCAAGGTCTGGGGCGTTCCGGTGTCCAACGGCATGAAGATGGCGGTCGAGGAGATCAACGCCGGCGGCGGTATCAACGGCCGCAAGATCAAGATGATCCTGGAGGATAACGGCTACGATCCGAAGAAGGCGGTGCTGGCCTCGCAGAAGATGGTCGAGCGCGACAAGGTGTTCGCGATGATCGGCCCGATGGGCTCGCCGACCGTGCTCGCCGCGCAGGACGTCCTGTTCGATGCCGGCGTGCTGCAGCTGTTCCCGCTGACGGCCGCCGAATTCACCTTCAAGTTCGATCCCGCCAAGCCGCAGGAGCGGCTGAAGTTCAACAACCTCCTGCCCTATGTCGAGAGCACGCGCGCCGCGCTCAAATACATGATGGAGTGGAAGAACTTCAAGAAGCCCTGCATCATGCATCAGGATGACGAGTATGGCAAAAACGTGCTCGATGGCTTCACCCAGCAGCTCGGCGCGATGAAGGTGCAGCCGGCCTCGGTCACGAGCTACAAGCGCGGCGCCTCCGACTTCTCGGCGCAGGTCGCCAAGATGAAGGCCGACGGCTGCGACCTCGTCGTGCTCGGCACCGTGATCCGCGAGACCATCGGCGCGATGAACGAGGCGAAGAAGCTCGGCTGGGACGTGACCTTCCTCGGCGCCACCCCGACCAACGTGCTCGAAGTGCCGGCGCTCGGCAAGGAAGCCGTCGAAGGGCTCTATGCGGCGTCTGGCTTCGAGATTCCCTACGAGGACACGGCCAAGGGCAAGGTGAAGGACTGGCTGGTGAACTACAAGAAGATGTTCAACACCGACGCCAACACCCAGGCGATCATCGGCTACAACGCGGTGATGACCTTCGCCTTCTACGCGCAGAAGGCGGGCAAGGATCTCACCGGCCAGAAGATGCTGGACTCGCTGGAATCAGGCGACAAATTCCTCGACATCTTCAGCTCGCCGCCGACCAAGTTCTCCAAGACGGATCATCTGGCCAACACCATCACCCAGGTGCAGCAGGTCAAGGGCGGCCGCTGGGTTCTGGTGAAGGACAATCTGATGTTCTGAGCGGCATTCCTCGGGATCGTCATTCCGAGATGGTGCGTTTGGACCAGACCCGAAGCCTCGAGATTCCCCAATTCGCAATTGCGAATTGGGGTTCGATGCTTCGCATCGTCCCGGAATGACGCAATCAGTTATCGCGCCGCCGGCCGCCACGCGGCCTCGGCGACGAGCGGGGCATCGACATAGCGGCTGACGCCATGCTGGTCGATCACGAAGGTCGGCCGAAAACTCCTGATGTCGCTGTCCTCGATCATCGCCATGCGGCGGTTGTCGAGCGTTAGCCAGCGGCCGTCGAGCCGCGCCGCGACCAACGCATGGTCCTCGCCGCCGACGAGGTCATGCAGGACGACGATCCGCAAATCTTCCGGCGCGACGCCGGCCTTGCGCAGCGCCACCAATTTCGCGATCGCATAGTCCTCGCAATCGCCGCTGCCGCGGGCGAACGTGGCGAGCGGCGTCGTCCAGACGTCGGGCTCGCCATAGGCCGCAAGATCGCTGCCCGGACGGATCGCAAGGTTGATCGCGCGGTTGATCTCGCCGAGCCGGGCACGACCCTGACGCGCCCGTCCGGCATCGACGATCGCCAGGAACCGCAGCGCCGCCGGCGACACACAGCCGGCGCGGTCGCTCTCGCAGGCTGCCAGTTGCTCCAATTCGTCGGCGAGCTGGCGCTGCACGCCGAGCCATTTGTCGTACAGGCCGCCGTCGGCAAGCAGGCTGGTCGTCAGGCCGAACGGCTCGGTCGACTTTCTGATCAGCGTCGCTGGACCAGGCGAGAGCAGCGAAGCGGCATTGAGCTCGGCAACCGGCGCGGCCAGCGCCAGGCCGAAGCTCAGCATGACGGCGCGCAGCGCAAGCGGGCGAAGCGAGAACCTCATCTGACACCCCCTGTCCGCTCATCGGCGGGTGGATACTGCACCGCGCACGCGACCGGATCGTTTCATGCCCGCCAGCATGGCGAACGATCCCTTCGAATCGACTTAAGATGTGGGGAATCAGGGGAAGAGGCTAAAGGGCGCCTGCTTGGGGTCCCGAAAACTTTACCGGTTTGTGAAAGGAAGCGGCGAACCTTTTTCCACTGCTTTGCAACTCATCCTTGCCTTCTGGTTAACCCGGCCGGTCCGCGCACGGACTGCTGTGATTTGTAAGCTAAGTCACAGCTCTGGCCGGGAAATTGGGGTCAAATGCCCGCTCTGGGCTATGGGGAAATAGAGGCAAGTACAGAAATGCCAATCAATACCACGAATACGTGGCTCAGTACGTATCTTGGCTTAAATCCCACCTTATGGTACCGTCAAGCGAATCCGAACTACACGGCTCTTCACAGCGTGAGCCAGGTCACATCCAGTCAAACCGCACTAGAGGACCACCTTGCGCAAGCACAGAGTGGTTTCGCCAAGCTTTATCCGATGATATGCAGGCATAATCATTCGGATATTTTAACAATACTAACTCTCGTGCGGTGATCCGCAGTGAACTTTGTCGAGAAATTCGACGGCCTGTTGCCGAACACGGACGCTTATGCCCGTGGATACGTGCACGTCGACAGCGTTTCCACGCATGCTCCGCCCGGCGCGATCATCGTCGACGACGGGCAATTGCTGTTCACCGGCGACTTCAAGCGGACGGGGCTCGATCTCGTCATCGCGAAGGACGATCGGGAACTCGTCCTGCACGACTACTTCAAGGGCGAAAAGCGCGCGCCGCTGGCGTCGCCTGACGGCGCGCATCTCACCGGCGATCTCGTCAGCGCACTCACCGGCTATACCCAATATGCCCAGGCCGGCGGCGCGGCGGAGCCGGCCAAGGTCATCGGCCATGTCACCAAGCTGACCGGGAACGCCACGGCCATCCGCAATGGCGTCGCCATCGTCCTGAACCAGGGCGACAACGTCAACAAGGGTGACGTTGTGCAATCCGGCGGGGACTCGACGCTCGGCATCACCTTCATCGACGGCACCGTGTTCGGTCTCGGACCGAACGCCAAGATGGTGTTGAACGAAATGATCTACGACCCGAACGGGTCGAGCAATTCGTCGCTGATGAGTCTGGTCTCGGGCACGATCTCCTTCGTGGCCGGCGCGACCGCCAAGCACGGCGATATGAAGGTCGATACGCCGGTTGCGACCATGGGCATCCGCGGCACCGCGGTGCTGGTCGAGATCGATTTCGACGTGCAGGGCACCGGCGGCGTGCCGCCGGCCAAATTCCAGGTGCTGGTCGAGCCCGATGGCAGCACCGGCTCCTACATCCTGTTCGACAAGACGACGCTCAATCCGATCGCGACCATCGATCAGGCCGGCACCCAGACCATCGTCAACGGCCAGGGCAGCGTCAGCTTCGTTTCGTCGGCGCAACTGTCGACCGATGCGCAGAAGCTCATCTCCGACGTCTTCGCGCTGAAGTTCACCGACAACAACAATCCCAACACCAAGCTCACGACGAACTTCACGGACAGCGTCGTGCCGGTGTCGACCAGCTTCAAGCTCACCAGCAGCGACAGTGGCGCGCCGATCGTCATTCTGCTGACCTTCGTCAACACGACCGGACCTCAGGCCGGCGGCGCTCCCAACAGCAGGCTCGATCACATCCCGGGGCCGCCGCAAGTCGTGACCCAGGACGCGGTGTTTACCGAGCGGCCGGGGCTGACCCAAAGCGGGCTGTTCGACACTGCGACGGGCCAGATCAAATGGCTGGACCTCAATGTCGGTGACATACCGAGCGCGAAGGTCGACTATTCCGCGTTCAGCTATCGGGACGCCAACGGCAGCGACGTCACCTCATCGCTGACGGCTGCGCAGCTTGCGGCCATCAAGACCGTCGAGATCCCGTTGCTGCTCGAGCCCAATCCGAACAACAAGAATGCCGGTTCGGCAACCTGGACCTACAACCTTGCCGACAGCGCGTTCGACTTCCTGGCTGCCGGGGAAACGCTGACGCTGACCTATGTCGCGCGCGTCGACAATAATTTCGCGCCGAACAACGAGACCACGTTCAAGACCTTCACGATCACGATCACCGGCACCAACGACACGCCGGCGGTAACGTCCTCGACGCAGGCCGGTTCGATCACCGAACTCGCCGCAACGACGAATTCCGCCCAGCCCGATACGGCGCACGGCACGCTGACGTTTACCGATGCGGATCTGACCGACACGCATACGGTCACCATCACCGGCGTCACCGAGGCCGGCGTCACCACCGGACTTGCCGGCCATGCCACCGTGCTGAGCTGGCTGTCGCTGGGTGCCCTGACTGATTCGACCGATGGCGTGACGGGATCGCGCTCCTGGACGTTCTCGGCTGCCGACAGGAGCTTCGACTATCTCGCCACCGGCGAGACGCTGACGCTGACCTACACGATCGAGATCGACGATCATCAGGGTGGCGTCGTCACGCTGCCGGTCACCATCACGATCGTCGGCACCGACGACAGGCCGGTGATCACCTCGCCGACCCAGGCGGCGGCCATCACTGAAGCCGAGGAGACGACCGGTTCGGTCGTGCCGGATACCGCATCCGGTACTGTGACCTTCGTCGATGTCGATCTCAGCGACACCCATAGGGTCACCGTGGCCGGCGTCACCGAAACGGGCGTGACCACAGGGCTTCCCGATCAGGCGACGATACTGGGCTGGATGTCGCTCGGCACGCTGACGGATTCGACCGGCGGCGTAACCGGATCGCGCGCCTGGACATTCTCGGCCGCCGACGGGAATTTCGACTATCTCGCCGTCGGCGAGACGTTGACGCTGACATACCTGATCCAGGTCGACGACCACCACGGCGGCGTCGTGACCCAGCCCGTCACCATCACCATCACGGGCACCAACGACGCGCCGTCGTTCACGTCGGAGCCGCCGACCGCCACGGTCCCCGAGATGATCGGCGAGACCGGATCGATCAAGCTCGACGTGGCCCAGGGCGCGGTGACATTTGCCGACGTCGATCTCAGTGACACCCACATCGTGTCCATCACCGCTGTCGCGGAATCCGGAACGACCACAGGCCTGCCCGAGGACGAGTCCACCATCCTGAACTGGCTCTCGCTGGGGACGCTGACCGATTCGACCGGCGGGGTCGCCGGATCCCAGGCCTGGACCTTCTCGGCCGCCGACCGCAATTTCGATTATCTTGCCGACGGTGAAACGCTGACGCTGACCTATACGGTCGAGGTCAATGACCATCATGGCGGCGTGATCAGCCAACCGGTGACGATCACGATTACCGGCAGCAATGACGCGCCGATCGTCACGTCGGCGCCTCAGGCGGCCATCATCCCCGAACAACCCGATACGACCGGTTCATCGACGCCGGACAGCGCATCGGGCACCGTGACGTTCACCGATGTGGATCTCAGCGACACCCACACCATGACCATCACCGGCGTCGCCGAATCCGGGGCGACCACGGGCCTGCCCGACGAGTCCACGATCCTGAACTGGCTGTCGCTGGGGACGTTGACGGACGCGACCGGCGGTTCAACCGGATCGTCGACCTGGACCTTTTCGGCTGCGGACCAGAATTTCGACTATCTCGCCCTCGGCGAGACGCTGACGCTGACCTACACGATTCAGATCGACGACCAACATGGCGGCGTCGTCAACGAGCCCGTAACGATCACGATCAACGGCGCCAACGACGCGCCGACACTCGCCGACGTCAATGCCGGCACTCTCACCGATACCGCCGATAACGACACGTTCGGCACGCTGACCGGCACGCTGCATGGCAACGACGTCGACCATGGCGAAACCGCGACGCTGACTTATGCCGCGCTCAATTCGGACCACGCCGCGGTCACGCAGATCGCAGGCCTCTACGGCTCGCTGACCATCAACCCGGACGGCACCTACAGCTATGTTCCCGATGCCGCCGCGATCAACGCGTTGGGCAAAGGCACCTATGTCGACACCTTCGATGTGGAGACGATCGACGCGCATGGCGCCGTCGGGACTGCGACGCTGACGATCGACGTGATCGGCGCCAACGACACGCCCGTGATCCATACCGACAACGTCAGTATCACCGAACATCCCAACGGGACCGAGACGATCTCCGGCCTGACCGTGACGGACGCCGATGCGACGGCCGACGAGACCTTCACCATGGCCGCGGCGACGACGCCCGGTGCGGGCAGCAGCGTTGCGCCTTCGTCGCAGGAGGGGCTTCTCTCCAGCATCAACACCGCGCTTGGATCGTCAGGCCTCGTTTACAATCCCGGCCAGACGCCTCCGGCGACCGACAAGATCGCGCTCTCCGTGACCGATGGCCATGGCGCAACCGATACGGTCAACCTGATCTTCAACGTCCAGCAGGATCCGCCGCAGCCGGTGACACTGACGGGGACCAGCGACAAGGACGTGTTCTTCGGTTCGGGGTACCAGGACAAGTTCGTGTTTGCGCCGAGCTTCAACCACGACACGATCCTGAACTTCACGCCAGGCCAGGACCAGATCGACCTGTCCACGGTCGTCTCGGCAAGCACCTTCAGCACCTGGTTCGATCAGCATGTTGCGACATCGCCGACGAACTCGGCGGATACGCTGATCACGGTCGACGGCGCAGACACGATCACATTGCACAATGTCGCGAAGGCGAGCCTGTCTCAGAACGACTTCATTATTCATTTTACCTGACGGACGCGCGGCCGTGCCGCCGCGGGTCTGGTCCGGCCGATTGTGCACTGCGCATGCTTGTTCGATTGGAACAATTCTGCGCGCGTGATATCCAGATGGCATGAAACGGCTGAAGGCGATACGCAGGTGGTTCGCACGGCGCTTCGGCTATGCGCGGCTGGTCTGCGTGGCGCTGTTGATCGGCATTGCCGCGCTGCGGATCGTGGATCCGGCTCCGGTCCAGGAGCTTCGCGTCAGGACGTTTGACACATTCCAGGCGCTGCAGCCGCGCCAGAAGACCGCGCGGCCCGTCACCATCGTCGACATCGACGAGAAGAGCCTCGCCGATCCCCGGCTCGGACAGTGGCCGTGGCCACGGACGCGGCTCGCCGACATCGTCACCAACCTCACCCGGCTCGGCGCCGTGGTGATCGCGTTCGACGCGGTGTTCTCCGAGCCGGACCGTCTCAACCCCGATATCGCCGCCGATACCTTCAGCAGCCTCGATGAGGAGATGCGCGCCAGGCTGCGGCAGCTGCCGAGCAACGACAGCATCATGGCCGAAGCCATCAAGAACTCGCGCGTGGTGCTCGGCGAGTCCGGCGGGCCCAACGTGCGCGCCGACCTCAACGAAAAGCTTCCGGTCACCGGACTTGCGATGCTCGGCGAGGAGCCGCAACCTTTCATGTTCATGTTCCCGGGGCTGCTGCGCAACGTGCCGGTGCTTGAGGAGGCGGCTGCCGGGCGCGGCCTGTTCACGATCAGGCCGGAGCGCGACGGCATCGTCAGGCGCGTGCCGATGATCATGGTGGCGCAGGGCATCACCATGCCGTCGCTGAGCTTCGAGATGCTGCGGGTGGCGAGCGGCTCGGGCACGATCCTGATCAAGGCCGACAAGGCCGGGATCAAGAGCCTGGGTCTCAAGGGCTTTGCGATCCCGACCGATCTCCACGGCCAACTCTGGATCCACTACGCCCGCCGCGATCCCTCGATCTATGTCTCGGCCGTCGATGTGCTGGACGGGCGCGTCCCAGCGGACCGAATTGCCGGCAAGCTGATCGTGATCGGCACCTCGGCGATCGGGCTGAACGACATCAAGACGACGCCGGTGACGCCGGCGATGCCCGGTGTCGAGGTTCATGCCCAGGTGCTGGAGAGCGCGCTGACCGGCGACGTCGTTTCGCAGCCGAATTACGGCATCGGCATCGAGTTCTTCGCCGCGTTGATCATGGGGCTCCTTGTCATCGCCTTCGCGCCGAAGTTCGGTCCGATCACGCTGGTCGCCGTCGGTGGAATGTTCGCCTCCGTGCTGATCGGCACGTCCTGGTATTTCTATTCCCAGCACCGGCTGCTGATCGACTTCACCTATCCGCTGATGTCGACCACGGCGATCTATCTCACGCTGATCTTCTCCGCCTTCGTGCGCGAGCAGCAGCAGCGCCGGCAGATCAGGTCGCAATTCGTGCAGTACATGTCGCCCGCGCTGGTCGAGCAGCTGGCGCAGTCGCCGGAGCGGCTGGTGCTCGGCGGCGAGGAACGCGAGATGACCATCATGTTCTCGGACATGCGCGGTTTCACCTCGATCTCGGAAACCTACAAGAGCAATCCGCAGGGCCTCACGGCGCTGATGAACCGCTTCCTTACTCCGCTTTCCAACGCGATCCTCGCCCGCAAGGGCACCATCGACAAATATATGGGCGACGCCATCATGGCGTTCTGGAACGCGCCGCTCGACGACAAGCAGCACCAGCTCAACGCCTGCGATGCGGCGCTCGACATGCTGGAGCGCGTCGACGACCTCAACCGTGAGCGCGAGCAGGAGGCGAAGGACGGTGGCCACGTCTATGTGCCGCTCAACATCGGTGTCGGTCTCAACACCGGCTCCTGCGTGGTCGGCAATATGGGCTCCGATGTGCGCTTCGACTATTCGGTGTTCGGCGACAGCGTCAATCTGGCCTCGCGGCTCGAGGGGCAGTCCAAGGAGTACGGCTTCCCGATCATCGTGGGATCGAAGACCGCGCTCGCGGTGAAGGAGAAGTTTGCGATCCTCGAGCTCGACTTCATCATGGTCAAGGGCAAGAAGGAGCCCGAGGTGATCTACGCGATTGCCGGCCGCGAGGATGTCGCGAACTCCGGCCGCTTCCAGCGGCTGCGCAACCTGACCATCGAGATGCTCGCCTGCTACCGCGGCCGCGATTGGGACGGCGCGCTCGCCGCGATCGAACGCGGCCGCAAGACCGACGAGGCGCAGACGCTGCAATATCTCTACCGCCTCTACGAGGCGCGCATCCACGCCTTCCAGAAGGAGCCGCCGCCCGACGACTGGAACGGCGCATTCGCGTTGACGACGAAATAGGCGACGCAAACTCGATGTCGTCCCGGCGAAAGCCGGACCCATAACCACAGATGGGTGTTGTTAGAAAGCCGTCTGGCCGCTTGCCTATTGCGCCGGCCGCGGCGTATGGGTCCCGGCCCCCGTGCGCAATTGCGCACTAGGCCGGGACGACGGTCCAGAGATTCACTCCAGCCCGATCTGGGTCAGATCCTGGAACCAGTGCTGCGCCTGCACGAAGGTTTTCACCTTCGGCGACAGCGCGTGCGGATTGGTGTCGTGCACTACCCACACCAGCGCGGCATCGTCGACGATCAGCGCGTGCGCCTGCGCCAGCAGCGCATCCTGCTTCGCGCTATCGAAGGTCTGCTTGGCCTCGTCGATCAGCGCATCGACCTTCGGGTTCTTGTAGCCGCCCCAGTTGACGCCGACCGGCGCGATTTGGCCGGAATGGAAGAACCGCACGATGGCGTAGAGCGGATCCGACGTGACATAGGCGATGTTGTTGGCGGTGATGCCGGCGTTCATCTCGTCCGCCGCGCCCTTGCGCCAGTGCGTATATAATGTCTCGAGCTCGACCACCTTGAAGTCGATGTCGATGCCGATCTCCTTGAAGCTCTGCTGCAGGAATTCGTTCATCGGCAGCGACAGCATCTGCCCGGTACCGCCCTGGGCGATGATGAAGGTCGCCTTCAGTGGCTTGTCCTTCGAATAGCCGGCTTCCTCCACCAGCTTCCTGGCGGCTGCGAGGTCGTATTTCAGTTCAAAGGTCGGCTTGCCGAACCATGGGCTCGACGGATCGACCTGGCCCTTGGCGGGCTTGGCGAGGCCGTTCATCAGGCCAACCACCGCCTCGCGGTCGATCGCGAGGTTGAGCGCCTTGCGCAGGCGGATGTCGGTCCATGGCGAGCCCGGCAGCACGCTCAAGTGATAGTTCCAGACATGCGGTGTCACGTTGTCGACGATCCTCATGCCGGCGGCCTTGAGCTGCGGCACCGCGTCGGGCGCCGGCGTTTCGATCAGGTCGACCTGGCCGGCCAGCAGCGCGTTGGTGCGGGTCAGCGCTTCCGGCATCGGAATCAGGATCATCTTGTCGACCTTCGCAAGCCGCTTCTTGTCCCAATAGTCCGGGTTCTTCGTCAGCTCGGCGAGCTCGCGCGGCACCAGCTTGGTCAGCTTGAACGGACCGGTGCCGGAGGGCTGACTGGCGAATTTGTCCCAGTCCTTGCCGAGCTTTTCATATTGCGCGGGGCTCGAGACCAGGAACCAGAGCATCTGGTAGGGGAAGAAGGAGTCGACGGTCTTGGTGGTGATCTCGATGGTGAAATCGTCGATCTTGGCGTAGCTCGCGACCGAGGGCAGGCGGGTCTTGACCTGCGCGCTCTGCCGCTTGTCGAATTGCGGTGCCTTGTCGTTCAGCACCTTGTCGAGATTCCAGATCACCGCGTCGGCATTGAAGTCGCTGCCGTCATGGAATTTCACGCCCTTACGCAGCGTGAAGCGCCATTTGGTCTTGTCGTTGTCGTCGACCTTCCATTCGGTCGCAAGCCCCGGCACCAGTTTGCCCGGCCGGTCGGCAACATCCATCTCCCAGGCAACCAGCGGATCGTAGATCGTGTAGGCGGTGAACTGATAGGCGCCCGCGCCGCGATCGGGCTGGCCGGTGGTCAGCGGAATGTCGGCCATCGAAATGCCGTAGCGCACAATGGACTCTGCTTGTGCCGACATGGCCGGCCAGCCCGCGGTCAAGGCAAGCGCCATTGCCGCCATCAGGATCGAATTGCGCGCACGCATATGAAGGCTCCGTTGGAAAGACGTCGGAGCCAAATCCTGCAAGCATGATGCCAGAATAGGCATCTTCGCTCCGTTCGGGCGCGAGGTGGGAAGAAATGACGCGCCCGGCGGTTATTTGCTGATGAACTATTCCCCTTGGCACAGGCATTGCATACGCTTGCCCAAGAAATAATCACCAAAACGTCACCAGACTCGAAGGGGCTGCTCAGATGCGTAACAGGAAAACCAATGCGACGGCGATCATGCTGGCGCTTGCGATAGCCACTGGCGTCCCGGCGATCGCCGGCGCCGAGACCGTGCTGCGCATTGGCATGACCGCTGCCGATATTCCGCGCACGCTCGGTCAGCCCGACCAAGGGTTTGAGGGCAATCGCTTCACCGGGCTGACGATGTATGACGCGCTGACGATGTGGGACCTGTCCTCGTCGGACAAGGCGAGCGCGATGATTCCAGGCCTTGCCACCGAGTGGAAGGTCGACGATGCCGACAAGACCAAATGGATTTTCAAGCTGCGCCCCGACGTCACCTTTCATGACGGCTCGCCGTTCAATGCCGACGCCGTGGTCTGGAATGTCGACAAGGTCTTGAAGCAGGACGCGCCGCAATACGATGCGAGCCAGGTCGGCGTCACCGCCTCACGCATGCCGACGCTGGTCTCGGCGCGCAAGATCGACGACATGACGGTGGGGCTGACCACCAAGGAGCCGGACAGCTTCCTGCCGATCAACCTCACCAATCTGTTCATGGCGAGTCCGGCCAAGTGGCAGCAATTCTACGACAAGGCCGAAGGCGCCGACGCCAAGGCGAAGTCGCAGGCCGCGTGGGCCGCGTTCGCCAAGGACGCGTCGGGCACCGGGCCCTGGAAGATGTCGAGCTTCACCCCGCGCGAGCGGCTCGAGCTGGTGAAGAACGAAAATTACTGGGACAAGGCGCGGGTGCCGAAGGTCGACAAGATGGTGCTGTTGCCGATGCCGGAGGCCAATGCCCGCACCGCGGCGCTGCTGTCGGGGCAGGTCAACTGGATCGAGGCGCCGGCGCCGGACGCGCTGCCCGAGATCAAGCAGCGAGGTTTCAACCTCTATTCCAACGAGGAGCCGCATGTCTGGCCGTGGCAGTTTTCGCGCGTCGAGGGTTCGCCGTGGAACGACATCCGCGTCCGCAAGGCTGCCAATCTCTGCGTCGATCGCGAAGGGCTGCGTGACGGCCTGCTTGCCGGCCTGATGGTGCCGGCGACCGGCACGTTCGAGCCGGGCCATCCCTGGCGCGGCAACCCGACCTTCCAGATCAAGTACGACAAGCCGGCCGCGCAGAAGCTGATGCAGGAGGCGGGCTTCGGTCCGAACAAGAAGCTGACGGTCAAGATCCAGACCTCGGCATCGGGGTCGGGCCAGATGCTGCCGCTGCCGATGAACGAGTATCTGCAACAGGCGTTGGCCGAGTGCTACTTCGATGTGCAGCTCGACGTCATCGAGTGGAACACGCTGTTCACCAATTGGCGGCGCGGCACCAAGGATCCGACCGCCAACGGCTCGAACGCCATCAACGTCACCTATGCGGCGATGGATCCGTTCTTCGCACTGGTGCGCTTCCTGCAGTCCGGCATGGCGCCGCCGGTGTCGAACAATTGGGGTTTCAACAACAATCCGAAGTTCGACGAGCTGGTGAAGAAGGCCCGCCAGACCTTCGAGCCGGCCGCGCGCGACGCCGCGCTCGCCGAGCTGCATGCGGCCTCGGTCGACGACGCGGCCTTCCTCTATGTCGCCCACGACGTCGCACCGCGCGCGATGAGCCCGAAGGTCAAGGGCTTTGTGCAGCCGAAGAGCTGGTTCGTCGACTTCTCGCCGGTCACGGTCGCGCCGTGAGGCGCTAGTCGCGCAACAGGTGCACCCTCTCCCCTTGTGGGAGAGGGTGGCTTCGCGAGAGCGAAGCCGGGTGAGGGGTTGTCGCCGCGGACACTCCTCCCCGAGATGAACTGATTGCATCCGCGGATGGAAACCCTCATCCGGCGCGCTCCGCGCGCCACCTTCTCCCGCAAGGGAGCAGGAAGAAAGAACGCAACGTGTTCGCCTATACGTCCAGACGGATCGTCTACGTCATTCCGATCGTGCTCAGCGTGGCGCTGGTGTGCTTCCTCCTGGTGCACATTACGCCCGGCGACCCCCTGGTCGCGGTGCTGCCGGCTGATGCCTCGCAGGAACTCGCCGCGCAATTGCGCACGGCCTACGGCTTCGATCGTCCGTTGCCGGTGCAATTCGGCCTGTGGCTGTGGCGCGCGATCCATGGCGATCTCGGCAATTCGATCGCGACCGGGCGGCCCGTCCTGACCGAGGTGATGCGCGCCGTCGGCAACACCGTGATGCTGGCGATCGCGGCGGCGATGATCGGCTTTACGCTCGGCCTGCTGTTCGGGCTGATCGCCGGCTATTTCCGCGACACCTGGGTCGACAAGGTCGCGACCTCGGTTGCGATAGCCGGCGTGTCGCTGCCGCATTATTGGCTCGGCATGGTGCTGGTCATCATCTTCTCGGTGCAGCTCAACTGGCTACCCGCGGTCGGCGCAGGTCCCGGCGGCTCCGGCGCCTGGGCGTGGGACTGGGAGCATCTGCGCTATCTGGTGCTGCCGGCGATCACCACCTCGGTGATCCCGATGGGCATCATCACCCGTACGGTGCGCGCGTTGACCGGCGACATCCTGAGCCAGGACTTTGTCGAGGCGCTGCGCGCCAAGGGCCTGCGCGAGACCGAGGTGTTCCGCCACGTCGTCAAGAATGCGGCGCCGACCGCGCTCGCGGTCATGGGCCTGCAGCTCGGCTATATGCTGGGCGGCTCGATCCTGATCGAGACCGTGTTCTCCTGGCCGGGATCGGGCCTGCTGTTGAACTCGGCGATCTTCCAGCGCGATCTGCCGCTGCTGCAGGGCACCATCCTGGTGCTGGCGCTGTTCTTCGTGCTGCTCAACCTCCTGGTCGACATCGCGCAGGCCGCGATCGATCCGCGCATCAAGCGGAGCTAGAGCATGAGCGCAATGAGCGATACTGCGTTGCAGGCTGCCCCGACCACCAAGGCGCGCGGCTATTGGGCGACGGTTGCCCGCCGCATCAGGCGCGACAAGGTCAGCATGGCCTGTGCCATCATCCTGGTGCTGATCTTTGCGTCGGCGCTGCTGGCGCCATGGCTGCATCTCGCCGATCCCTATCAGGGCTCGATGATCCGCCGTCTCCGCCATATCGGCACGCCGGGCTATCTTCTCGGCACCGACGAACTCGGCCGCGACATGCTGGCGCGGTTGATCTATGGCGGACGGCTGTCGCTGGTCATCGGCATCCTGCCGGTGATCTTCGCCTTCGTGATCGGCACGTCGCTCGGCCTCGTCGCCGGCTATGTCGGCGGCAAGCTCAATACCGCGATCATGCGCACCGTCGACGTGTTCTACGCCTTCCCGTCGGTGCTGCTGGCGATCGCGATCTCGGGTGCGCTCGGCGCCGGCATCACCAATTCGATCGTGTCGCTGACCATCGTGTTCGTGCCGCAGATCACCCGCGTCGCCGAAAGCGTCACCACCGGCGTCCGCAACATGGATTTCGTCGAGGCGGCGCGCGCGTCCGGCGCCGGGCCCTTCACCATCATGCGCGTGCACATGCTCGGCAACGTGCTCGGCCCGATCTTCGTCTACGCCACCGGCCTGATCTCGGTGTCGATGATCCTCGCGGCCGGTCTGTCGTTCCTCGGGCTCGGCACCAAGCCGCCGGAGCCGGAATGGGGCTTGATGCTGAACACGCTGCGCACAGCGATCTACGTCAATCCGTGGGTCGCGGCGCTGCCGGGCGCGATGATCTTCGCGGTCTCGATCTGCTTCAATCTGCTGAGCGACGGCATGCGCAGCGCCATGGACATCAGGAATTAAAGCATGAGCGACGCCAATCTCTCCGTCGATATGCTGGAGCCGGTCGCCGACATCGGCGGCGCCGCGCAGCCGCTGCTGCAGGTCAAGGGACTGACCAAGCACTTCCCGGTGCGCGGCGGGCTGTTCAGTCCGCGCAAGACCGTGCGCGCCGTCGACGACGTCACCTTCGCGGTCATGAAGGGCGAGACCGTCGGCATCGTCGGCGAATCCGGCTGCGGCAAATCGACCACCGCGCGGCTGTTGATGCACCTGATGGCACGCGATGCCGGCGACATCATCTATGACGGAAGGCAGGTCGGCCCGTCGCTCTCGCTGCGCGATTTGCGGCGCGGCGTGCAGATGGTGTTCCAGGACAGCTACGCCTCGCTCAACCCCCGCCTTACCATCGAGGAATCGATCGCCTTCGGGCCAAAGGTCCACGGCATGGCCGACGACACGGCACGGACGCTGGCGCGCGAGCTGCTCGGCAAGGTCGGCTTGCGGCCGGAGATTTTTGCCAACCGCTATCCGCACGAGGTGTCCGGCGGCCAGCGCCAGCGCGTCAATATCGCGCGCGCGCTCGCGCTGTCGCCGCGGCTCGTGATCCTCGATGAGGCGGTCTCCGCGCTCGACAAATCGGTCGAGGCGCAGGTGCTCAATCTGCTCGCCGACCTCAAACGCGAATTCGGCCTGACCTATCTCTTCATCAGCCACGATCTCAACGTCGTTCGCTACATCTCCGACCGCGTGCTGGTGATGTATCTCGGCGAGGTCGTCGAACTCGGCCCGGTCGATGCGGTCTGGGACGCGCCGGCGCATCCCTATACCCGCGCGCTGCTGGCGGCGATGCCGTCATCCGATCCCGACAAGCGCACCGAGGTGCCGCCGATCTCGGGCGATCCGCCCAATCCGATCGATCCGCCATCGGGCTGCCGGTTTCACACCCGTTGTCCGTTTGCGGAGCCGCTCTGCGCAAACGGCACGCCAAAACTCAGCGATCTCGATACAATGGGCCATCAAGCGGCGTGCTACATGGCCATTCCTGGCTCGGGGCACAGCCGCGCGCCGGCAAAAGCAAAAGGAGAAAACGCGGCATGACCAGACCCACGGCCAAGGATGTCAAGGTGATCGCGCACGTCGCCGACGTGCCCGCCGACGACGACGTCGCCACCCGGATCGCCAATTCGATCGGGCCGGCATTCGACGGCTTCGCACCGATCTCCGGCACGCTGCCCTTCGATCTCGAACCCGCGAGCTTCCTGCTGGCGCAGATCGCGCAGAAGATCGAGAAGGTGTCGAAATGAGCTCTGAACCGGCCCTGATGACGCTGACCGCGGTCGCCAAGGCGATCGCCGACAAGAAAGTTTCCTCGCATGAGGTGACGCGCGCCGTGCTGCATCGCATTGCGGAATGGCAGCCGCGCCTCAACGCCTATATGGCTGTTGAATCCGAGCAGGCGCTGGCCGCCGCCACCGAGGCCGATGCCGCGCTCGCCAAGGGCAATAGTCGCGGTGCGCTGCACGGCGTGCCGCTGGCGCACAAGGACATGTATTATGACGCCGGCAAGGTCGTGACCTGCGGCTCGCTGATTCGCCGCGACTTCGTGCCGAAGACGACTGCGACAGCCCTGCAGCGGCTGAAGGATGCCGGACAGGTCCGCCTCGGCTCGTTGCAGATGGTCGAGTTCGCCTATGGGCCGACCGGCCACAACGTGCATTACGGCGCGGTGCGCAATCCCTGGAACACCGAGCACATCACCGGCGGCTCGTCGTCGGGTTCGGGCTCGGCGGTTGCCGCGCGGCTGACCTTCGCGGCGCTCGGCTCCGACACCGGCGGCTCGGTGCGCATGCCCGCGCATTTCTGCGGCGTCACCGGCCTGAAGACGACGGTCGGCCGCGTCAGCCGCGCCGGCGCGATGCCGCTGTCGCAGTCGCTCGATACGGTCGGCCCGCTGGCGCAGACCGCGGAGGACTGCGCGCTGCTGCTCGGCCTGATGGCCGGCGCGGACCCTGAGGACCTGACAGCGTCGACGCAGCCGGTGCCGGACTACTTGGCGGCGACCAAGCAGTCGCTGAAGGGCCTGAAGATCGGCGTGCCGACGGCGTTCTATGTCGACGACCTCGATCCTGAGGTGGCGCGTATCCTCGACGAGACCGTCGCCACCTTGAAGAAAGAGGGCGCCGAGATCGTCAAGGTCGAGCTGCCCGATCAGCGCCAGCTCTCTTCGGCATCGCAACTGGTGCTCGCGGTCGAGGCCGCCGCCTTCCACAAGCGCTGGATGATCGAGCGGCCACAGGATTACGGCGCGCAGGTCTTGATGCGGCTGCAGAACGGGCTGACCATTCCGGCGGTCACCTATCTCGAGGCGATGCGCTGGCGCGGCCCCGCGCTCGCCGCGCACAACGCGGCGGTCAACGGGGTCGATGCGGTCATTGCGCCGTCGTCGCCGGTGCCGGCGCCGACGATCGCGGAGAGCGATGTCGGCAATGGACCGGGCGCCGACGCGGTGCTGCAGCGCCTGACGCGGTTCACCCGCCCGGTCAACTATCTCGGCCTGCCGTCGCTGTCGATTCCCTCCGGCTTCACCAAGACGGGTCTGCCGGTCGGCATGCAGCTGATCGGCCGCTCCTTCGAGGAAGCGGTTCTGCTCCGGATCGGCGCCGCGTTCCAGCGCGCGACCGATTTCCACGCCAGGGTGCCCAAGCTCGCATGACCAACCTCGTCGAGATCGACAACCTCAACATCCGCTTCACCGGCGATCGCACGGTCCATGCCGTGAACGATCTCAGCCTACAGCTCGGCGAGGGCGAGGTGTTGGGGCTGCTGGGCGAGTCCGGCTCGGGCAAGAGCGTGACGCTGCGCGCGTTGATGCGGCTGCTGCCGAAGAAGCGCACGCAGATCTCCGGCAGCGTCAAGGTGCTGGGCCAGCAGGTGCTGGCGATGGACGACGAGGCGCTGTCCGCATTCCGCGGCCAGACCGTCTCGATGATCTTCCAGGAGCCGGCGCTGGCGCTCGATCCGGTCTACACCATCGGCCGCCAGATCGCGGAGACGGTGATGCGCCACGAGGGCAAGAGCGAGCGCGAGGCGACGGCCCGCGCGCTTGAAATGCTCGAGGTGGTGCGGATCCCCTCCGCGAAACGGCGGCTGGACTCCTATCCGCACGAAATGTCGGGCGGCATGCGCCAGCGTGCGATGATCGCGCTGGCGCTGGCCTGCAAGCCGAAGATCCTGCTCGCGGACGAGCCGACCACGGCGCTCGATGCCACCGTCCAGATCCAGATCCTGCTGCTGCTGCGCGAGCTGCAGCGCGAGTTCGGCATGTCGGTGATCTTCGTCACCCACGACATTGGCGTCGCGATCGAGATCTGTGATCGCGTCGCGGTGATGTATGCCGGCCAGATCGTCGAGCAGGGCGCCCTGCGCGACATCGTGCGCTCGCCGGTGCATCCCTATGCAAAGGGTTTGCTGGCCTCGACCATTCACGGCGCGATGCGCGGCCAGCGGCTGGAGACGATCCCGGGCACGCCGCCCTCGCTCGATCACGCGCCGGCCAGTTGCTCCTTTGCACCGCGCTGCAAGTTCGCCGAGCCGCGCTGCAGCGAGCGCTTGCCGCCGGTCGTGCAGGTCGCTCCCGGCCGTTTGGCACGGTGCATCCTGGCCGAGCCGGCGTCCGCCACGGTTTAGCTCGCGCGGGCGACCGCGTCCGTGATCCAGCGCCGCACCGCGGCGATGCGGCGGTCCCGCGCCTGCTCGGTGCGGGAGACCAGGTAGATCGTCTCGCTGTATGCGGCCTCGAACGCAAACGGCGCCACCAGCCGCTTGCCGAAGCCCGGCCGTACCTTGATCAGGGGCGCGATCGCAATCGCGACGCCGAGCCCGTGTTCGGCGGCCTCCAGCATCGCCGGCACGCTGTCGAGCCACAGATGTCCGCGCGGAGCGAGATTCGGCAGCCCGGCCTCCTTCAGCCAGGCCGGCCACGCCCGCGGCTGCGTCGTGACATGGATCAGCACCTCGCGCGACAGGTCCGCAGGGGTCCGAAGACCTGCCTTGACCAGTGCCGGCGTACAGACCGGCATTCCTTTGACCTGCACCAGCGGCTCGACCTTCAGCCCGGCGGCGTGTTCCCGCCCGTAGCGGATCGCCACATCGACGCGCGATCCGTTGAAGTCGGCATATTGGTGGGTGGCCTCGATCCGCAGCGTCAGTTGCGGATGGCGCCGCTTGAACTCCGGCAGCGCCGGCAGCAGCACGGCGCTGGTGAAGAACGGCAATGAGCTGATCCAGAGCTCGCCGCTGGCCTCGCCGCGTTGCCGCAGCATGTCCCGGCTCGCCTCCTGCAGCGTCGCCAGCGCGGCCGACACTTTTGCAAGGTAGCGCTCGCCGTCGGCGGTCAACCGCACCTGGCGCGCGCCGCGGACGAACAGCTTGGTGCCGAACTGCTCCTCCAGCCCGCGGATCTGGTGGCTGATCGCCGACGGGCTCAGCGACAGGTCTCGCGCGGCGCGCCGGAAGCTGAGTTGCGTGGCCGCGCGCTCGAAGGCGAGCAGCGCCGGCAGCGGCGGGATCACCCGCGGATCGGGGGCATCCAATGGGTGAATCCTGCTCACCTGAAGTGATGAATGGCCTTTTGTCATGGCCGCTATTCTTGGATCAGATTGGCCGAACGCTCAATCCTGCTCATCTCAGGGGATCATTCGCCTTGGCCATTTTCGAACCGCTCGCCACGCCCCATCACTGGAAGCCCGCGGCGCTGGCGGCCGGGCCGTTCACGGGCCTCCAGGGCGGGGCGGTCGCAAGCCTGCTGACCGGCGAGGTCGAGGCCATGGCCGGCGCGCGCAACTGGGGCACCGCGATCTCGGCGGCGGCCTGGTTCCTGCGGCCGACGCCAATGGCGGAACTGCGCACGCAGGTTACCGTGGTGACCGAGGGCGGCCGGGTCAGCGTCGTCGACAACACGCTCTGGCCGGCCGGTGAGGAGCAACCCTGCGCGACGGTGCGCGTGACGCTGTCGCGCGAGCGTGCCGTCGAGGTCCCGGGGTTTTGCGGGAGCGCGGCCGATCCGGTGGATCCCACGGCATTTCCGTTGCGCAACCTGCGTGCCGTCCATGGCCGCAGCTGGTTCATGGATGCGATGGAAGCCCGTGCCGGGGGCGATGTCGCCTGGTTTCGCTTGCATCACGCCGTAATTGCGGACGCCGGCCCATTGGCGCGGGTGCTCGGCCCGGCTGACTGGACCCACGGCATCGCGCGCCCGGTCCAGAACGCGGTGGCCGACCCCAATCCGAACCTCGCGGTGCAGCTGTTCAGGCCGCCGCGGGGCGCGTGGATCGGCGTTCGCGCCGAGGCGCGCTGGCGACCGGAGGCCGGGCTCGGCGTCGGCAGCGGGGTCTTGCTCGATGTCGATGGCGAGATCGGCCGGGTCTCGATGTCGGTCATTCTCGTGCCGTTTCCGGGAAGCGCGCCCGCGCGCGGCCAGGGTTCCGCGGCCGGTTAACCCTAATTTATTCCGTCAACTGTCGGTGCGATCACAAAAATGGGCCGCGAACCATGCTTTGGTTCGCGCGACTTAAAATGGACGGTGGTCGCAAACGTCTATACAACGTGGTGATCACGTAACTCTTTTGTTTTGCAGAGATCAGTTTTTATGGCAGCCGCGCCCGCTGTCCGGCGTTCCGAACTGGCTGAGGCGCTGCGCGCTTGCCGCAGCGCCTTTATCGGCGTCGGCCTCATCAGTTGCATGATCAACCTGCTGTACCTGACAGGTTCGATGTTCATGCTGCAAGTCTACGACCGGGTGCTGCCGAGCCGCAGCGTTCCCACCCTGGTCGGCCTCGTGGCCATCGCCGCGGTCCTCTACATCGCCCAGGGCGTGCTCGATCTGCTGCGTGGACGAATCCTCGGCCGCGTCGGCACCTCACTCGACGAAGCGCTCAACGCACGGGTGTTCGACACCGTCGTGCGGCTGCCGCTGATGGCGGGCAATCGCAGCGAAGGCCTGCAGCCGCTGCGCGACCTCGACAATGTGCGCTCCTTCCTCGGCAGCATGGGTCCCGGCGCCTTCTTCGATCTGCCCTGGCTGCCGTTCTACATGGTGATCTGCTTTGCTTTCCATTGGCTGCTTGGCGTCACGGCGCTGGTCGGCGCGATCATCCTGGTGACGCTGACGCTGATCACCGAATACTTGTCGCGCACGCCGGCCAAGGAAGCGATGACGCTCGCGGCGCGGCGCAACGATCTTGCCGCCTCCAGCCGCCGCAATGCCGAGGTGCTGGTGGCGATGGGCATGGCCGGCCGCATGAACAAGCGCTGGAACGAGGCCAACGAGGAATACCTGTCCGGCAACCAGCGTGCGAGTGACGTCACCGGCGGGCTCGGTGCGGTCGCCAAGGTGCTGCGCATGATGCTGCAGTCCGCCGTGCTGGCGGTCGGCGCCTATCTCGTGATCCATCAGGAGGCCACCGGCGGCATCATCATCGCCGGCTCGATCCTGAGCGCGCGGGCGCTGGCGCCGGTCGATCTCGCGATCGCGCATTGGAAGGGCTTCGTCGCCGCGCGGCAGAGCTGGCAGCGGCTCAACCGTCTGCTGCAGCAGATGCCGGCACGCCCCGAGCAGACGCTGTTGCAGGCACCGGAGAAGAAGCTTTCGGTCGAAGCCGTGACCATGGTCGCGCCGGGCGACCAGCGCGCCATCGTGCAGGATATCACCTTCGCCGTCGAGGCCGGCAGCGGCGTCGGCGTGATCGGCCCGAGCGGCTCCGGCAAGTCGTCGCTGATCCGGGCGCTGGTCGGCGTCTGGATGCCGGCGCGGGGCAAGGTACGGCTCGACGGCGCCGCGCTCGACCAGTGGTCGTCGGACCAGCTCGGCCGTCATGTCGGCTATTTGCCGCAGGACGTCGAACTGTTCGCCGGTACGGTCGCGCAGAACATCTGCCGGTTCGATCCCGAGGCCAAGTCGGACGGCATCATCGCGGCGGCCAAGGAGGCCGGCGTGCATGAGATGATCATCAAGATGCGCGAGGGCTACGACACCCAGGTCGGCGAGCAGGGCACCGCGCTCTCCGCCGGCCAGGCGCAACGCGTGGCGCTGGCGCGTGCGCTGTACGGCAATCCGTTCCTGATCGTGCTGGATGAGCCGAACTCCAATCTCGACAGCGAAGGCGACGAGGCCCTGACCCGCGCGGTGCGCGGCGCCCGCGAGCGCGGCGCGGTCGTCATCGTGGTTGCGCACCGGCCGATCGGCATCGAGGGCGTCGACCATCTGCTGGTACTGAAGGACGGACGCATGCAGACCTTCGGGCCGAAGGAGGCCGTGCTTGCGCAGGTGCTGCAGCGTGCCGCGCCGCCGGTGCCGACGCCGATCAAGATCGTCGCGGATGCGGGAGCCGCCAAGTCATGACCGATCAACCGCGCAACGCACATCGCTCGATCCGCAAGCATCTGATCGTCGGCCTCGCCGTGGTTCTGGTTCTCGGTGGCGGCGTCGGCGGCTGGGCGGCAACGGTGCCGATCTCGGGCGCGCTGATCGCGCCGGGCTCGGTGGTGGTCGAATCCAACGTCAAGAAGGTGCAGCATCCGACCGGCGGCGTGGTCGGCGAGGTGCGGGTGCGCGACGGCGACGTGGTCAAGGCGGGCGACATCGTCGTGCGCCTCGACGAGACCGTCGTGAAGGCCAGCCTCGCGATCGTGGTCAAGACGCTGAACGGTCTTTATGCGCGCGCGGCCCGGCTCGAGGCCGAGCAGCAGGGCCGCGACAAGATCGCTTTCCCGCCGCAGCTGCTCGAGCAGGCCAAGGAGCCGGACGTTCGCGACATCATGGCGAGCGAAACCAAGCTGTTCGAGGTCCGCGTCAACGGCCGCACCGGCCAGAAGGCGCAGCTGCGCGAGCGCGTCACCCAGCTCAACGAGGAGATCTCCGGCCTGCAGGCGCAGGAGAGCGCCAAGGACAAGGAGATCGCGCTGGTGCAGCAGGAGCTGGTCGGCGTCCGCCAGCTCTATGAGCAGCATCTGGTGCAGCTGACCCGCCTGACCACGCTCGAGCGCGACGCGGCGCGGCTCTCCGGCGAGCGCGCGCAGTACATCGCCTCGCGCGCGCAGGCCAAGGGCAAGATCACCGAGACCGAGTTGCAGATCATCCAGGTCGACAAGGACATGCTGTCGGAGGTCTCGAAGGACCTGCGCGAGACCAATGACAAAATCGGCGAGTTCGTCGAGCGCAAGGTGACCGCCGAGGACCAGCTCCGCCGCATCGATATCCGCGCGCCGCAGGACGGCGTGGTGCTGCAGTCGACCGTGCACACCGTCGGCGGCGTCATCACGGCGGGCGACGCCATCATGATGATCGTGCCGAAGGCCGACGATCTGTCGGTCGAGGCCAAGGTAAATCCGCAGGACATCGACAAGCTGCAGGTCGGACAGAAGACCGTGCTGCGGCTCTCCGCGTTCAACCAGCGCACCACGCCGGAGCTGAACGGCGTCGTCACCCGCGTCTCCGCCGACGTCACCACCGACCAGCGCACCGGGCAGAGCTATTACACCATCCGCGTCTCGATGCCGCCGGAAGAAGTCGCGCGCCTCGGCAGCGAGGTGAAGATCATCCCGGGCATGCCGGTGGAAGCCTTCGTGCAGACCGGCGACCGCACCATGCTGTCCTATCTGATGAAGCCGATGAGCGACCAGTTCATGCGCTCGTTCCGCGAGAAGTGAGCCGCGCGCTATCCGGAGTTGACCCGTCATCCTGAGGAGCCTGCGCAGCAGGCGTCTCGAAGGATGCACGGCCCCGTGGTGGCCGTCGATCCTTCGAGACGCGCTTCGCGCTCCTCAGGATGACGGGGAGAGATTGAGCTCTTAGGCGCCGATCCGGCATCGTCGGGTGCGTCCGCGTGAGCGATTACTGTTCCAGATTCTTCAACAACAGCTCCAGCGCCGCCTTGGCAAATGCCTGCATGTTCGCCTGCCGGTCGCCGCTCGCGGTCTCCAGCGTGATTACCTGCTGCCGGGGGCCTGCGACCGCCATGCAGCTGTGGCCGGCGGCATCGCCGTAGCGGTTGCCGGTCGGGCCGGCGGCACCGGTCTCCGACAATCCCCAGTCGGTTGCGAGGCGCTCGCGGATCTGCCGCGCCAGCAATTGCGCGTAGGGTTCCGACGACGAACGGAGCCCGCGCATGGCATCGTCGGAAATATCCATCAGCGCGCGCCGCGCGCCGCGGGTGTAGATCACGCCGCCGCCGAGGAAATAGGCCGACGCGCCGGGAACCGCGAGCAGCGATGCGGAGATCAGTCCGCCGGTCGAGGATTCCGCGACCGCGATCGTCTGCTTGTTCGCGATCAGTTTTGCGGCGACCTGTTCGGCGATGGATGTGAGCGCGTTCATCGGCCTTCTTCCTCGTTGCTTGCCATGAAAATCCCGTGGGGCGTTCTGCCTTCCTAGCACAGCACGCAGGCCCTTGCCGAGTTGCAGGCCGCGGCATGGCCTGCTTGAATGCGAGCCAAGAACCAAGCGCCGCCCGACAAGCTTGTCGTGAGAGCGTGCGCGGAGGAAACATCATGACGTCGCCGATCGCGGGCGGCGTGGATTGCGATCTGCATCCCGCCGTACCTCACCTCACCAGCCTGCTGCCGTACATGAACGACTACTGGCGCGACCAGGTGACGACGCGCGGCATGACCGACCTGATCTCGCAATCCTATCCGACCAATTCGCCGATCTCGTCGCGGCCGGACTGGCGTCCCGCGCAGGGCAAGCCGGGCTCGAGCCTTGCGGACATGCAGCGCCAGGCGCTCGACAGGTTCGGCACGGCCTACGGCATCTGCAATCCGCTCTACGGCGTGCAGATGGTGTTCTCCGAGGACATGGCCGATGCGTTCTGCCGCGCGCTGAACGACTGGCTGGTCAAGGAATGGCTCGACAAGGACGATCGCCTGCGCGGCTCGATCGTGATCCCGGTGCAGAGCATCGAGAAGGCGGTCGCCGAGATCGAGCGCTGTGCGCAGGACAAGCGCTTCGTACAGGTGCTGATGCTCGTGATGGGCGACATGCCGCTCGGCAAGCGCCACTATTGGCCGATCTACGCCGCGGCGGAACGGCTCGGCCTGCCGGTCGGCATCCATGCCGGCAGCGCCTATCACAATCCGCCGACCTCGGTCGGCTGGGGCTCCTATCACATCGAGGATTATGTCGCGCAGGCGCAGGCGTTCCAGACCCAGCTCACCAGCCTGATCGTCGAGGGCGTGTTCGCGCGCCATCCGAACCTGAAAATGGTGATGCTGGAGTCCGGCTTCACCTGGCTGCCGCCATTCCTGTGGCGGCTGCACAAGTTCTGGCGCGGCGTGCGCATGGAGACCCCGTGGGTCGACCGCGCGCCGCTGGAGATTGTGCGCAGCAACATCCGCTTCTCGCTGCAGCCGGTCGATGCGCCGCCGGACGGAGACACGCTGAACCGCTTGTTCGACCATATGCAGTCGGACGAATTGATCCTATTCTCATCAGATTATCCGCATTGGCAGTTCGACGGTGACGAGGTGCTGCCGCAGGGGTTGTCGCAGGATCTGGTACGCAAGATCATGATCGATAATCCGCATGCGACCTATGGCCGGCTCAAGGTGAAGGAGATGACGCCATGAACATCCAGCTCCGCGAGCGTCCCGAAACCGCATCGCCGACCGGCGTCAAGACCGCGATCGCCGACTGCGACATCCATCCGGCCCGCGCCACCAAGGACGAGCTGTATCCGTATCTCGAAAAACGCTGGCACGCGCATCTCGAGACCTTCGGCGTCCATGCCTATCAGGGCATGATGGAAGGCCCACCCTATCCGAAGGCGCAGCCGAATGCGTCGCGCCGCGATGCCTATCCGCCGGAAGGCGGCCCGCAGGGCTCGTCGCTGTCCTTCATGCAGAAGCAGCACCTCGATCCCAACAATGTCGCGCTCGGCGTGCTCAACCCGCTCAACACCGGGCAGGGCATCCGCAACCAGGATCTCGCCGGCGCGATCTGCTCCGCCATCAACGATTGGCAGATTGAGAAGTGGACCAGCAAGGACTCGCGGCTGAAAGGCTCGGTCGTCGTCGCCAATGAGGATGGCATGTCGGCCGCCGCCGAAATTCGCAAGCGCGCGGGCGACAAGAATTTCGTCCAGGTGCTGCTGCTGAGCCGCAATGTCGAGCCGCTCGGCCAGCGCCGTTACTGGCCGATCTATGAGGCGGCGCAGGACGCCGGCCTTCCGATCGGCGTGCACGCCTTCGGCTTCGGCGGCAACCCGATTACCGCGTCGGGATGGCCGAGCTACTATATCGAGGAGATGGTCGGGCATTCGCAGTGCCAGCAGACCGCGCTGGCGAGCCTCGTGCTCGAGGGCGTGTTCGAACGCTTCCCGAAATTGAAGATGGTGATGGTCGAGGCCGGGTTCGGCTGGGCCCCGTCGCTGGCCTGGCGGCTCGACAAGGTGTTTTCGCGGCTGCATGCCGAAGTGCCGCATCTGAAGCGCAAGCCGTCGGAATATATCCGCGACCACATCTGGTGGACGACGCAGCCGATGGAGGATCCGGAGAGCCGCGACCATCTGTTCCAGACCATCGAGTGGATCGGCTGGGACAGACTGTTGTTCGCGACCGATTATCCGCATTGGGATTACGACGAGCCGTCGCGCGTGCTGCCGGCCGGCGTCAGCGATGCCAATCGCCAGGCGTTCTATCTCGACAACGCCAGGCAGCTGTACGGTATCGCATGATCCGAAAAAGTGGGAACCGGTTTTTCGAATCAGATCATGCGTGAGAACGATTGATGGCGCGTCATGTGATCGCCCCGGTGGACGAGCTGCCGCCGGGCTCGCGAAAATTCCTCGAGATCGACGGACGGCCGATCGCGGTCTTCAACGTCAAGGGCGAGTTTTTCGGCCTGCTGAACCGCTGCCCGCATCAGGGCGCGGCGCTGTGCGAGGGGCCGCTGATCGGGCTCGCCTCATCGTCCGACCCCGGCGAGATCGAATATACGAAGCTCGGCGAAATCCTGCGCTGCCCCTGGCACGGCTGGGAATTCGATATCCGCACCGGCCAGTCCTATTGCGACCCGCGCCGCTTCCGCGTGCGCGCCTATCCGGTCAGCGTCGAGCCGGGCACCAATGTGGTGAAGGGGCCGTATGTCGCCGAGACCATCAAGGTCGCGGTGGAGAGCGACTACGTGGTGGTGGATTTGTAGCCGCGACCGTCCCGAAACCCTGTTCACCGGAGATGGCAATCGGTGAGCGTCATGCAAAGCATACTCTTGCGGGCGTTTGGCCGTCCTCGGGGTCTCCTGGGCAGGCTCGGCGGCATGATCATGGCGCGCACCAATGCCGATTGCGGCGCGTGGGTCGCAGATCGCCTCGAGGTCGGACCTGATGACAGCGTGCTCGAGATCGGGTTTGGTCCGGGCGCCGTCATTCATCGCCTGTCGATATTGGTGCCGGCGGGACGCATCGCGGGCATCGATCCGTCGCAGGAGATGGTCGGGCAAGCTCGCGCCCGGAACGTGGCCGCGATCGAGGATGGTCGTGTCGAGCTTCGGCTTGGCTCCGTTGAGCGCATGCCATTCGATGCGGATAGCTTCGACAAGGTGCTGGCGATCAACTCGATGCAAGTCTGGCCGGACGCCGTCGCCGGGCTACGGGAGGTCCGGCGCGTGATGAAGCCGAGCGGCAGGATCGCACTCGGCTTTACGCGCTACTCCGGACAGCCCAAGGAAGGGGTGGCGGAAAAGTTGGCAGCAGCCGGCTTCTCGCAGGCTCGGCTGGTCGAGACAGATGAGTGGTTCTGCGCTCTGGCGACAAAGCCCGATGCAGGATGAGTTCGCAAGCCGGGCTACGCTGCGCTAACCCTCCGCCATTCATTCCGTCATCATCTGCCGTTCCCGCGCATAGCGCACCAGCGCGACGAAGCGGTAGATGCCGTGCACGAATTTTCCGTAGGGCATGGTGATGAACAGCGCGAACACCACGCCGAGATGCAGCGCCAGCAGCGGGCCCATCGCGGCGGTCTCGCGCCACAGCAGCAGGGCGAGGCCGGTAATGCTGGTCAGGAACAGCATCAGGATGAACGCGGTGTCCATGCCCATGCGCTGCTCGTCGACCAGCACGCGGTCGCGCTTCCATTTCTCCGACAGGAGTCCGAGCGGGCCGACCACGAGCCCGACGCCGCCGAGCGTGCCGAGCACCACGGGCAGGTCCCACCACGCATAGGGCGCCTCGCGCGCCAGGAGGTAATGATACAGCGTGCCGACGCAGGTCGCGGCGAAGCACAGCGCGAAGCCATAGAAGGTGAAGTGGTGATACAGCTTGCGGCGGTCGGTCGGCTGGTCGTCCTCGTTGAAGCAGCCGACACCGCCGCCGTCGAGATAGCGCAGCTCGCCGGCGTCGCGGACCGCCTGCAACAACGCCTTCGCATCCGTCGTCATGCCGACCGGCTCGCCGATGTCGCGCCAGAACGCGCGCACGCCCATCACCAGCGCCAGGATCGCGTAGAGCAGGGCGGCGCCGAACAGCAGCGCCATCGCATTGTGCGGCATCAGTTTGTAGAACGCGCCGGGACCGGTGTGGATGCCGGTGAGCTCGCCGCGATCATTGACCGCGGCGAAGCCGAAGATGAAGGCGGCGACGCTGAGCGCTGCGATCAGGCTGATGACGAGGCCGTTGCGCGCGAACGCGCCGGCAAAGGCGCGGGGCCAGGCATAGGCGGCATAGGATTCGGCGCGCGCGACCGCGAGCGTCTTCGGTACATTGACGTTGAATTCGTGCGGCGGCGAGAACTGGCAGTCGGTGTAGCAGGCGCCGCAGCCATGGCAGAGGTTGGCGAGGTAGTTGAGATCGCCGTCGGAGAAGGCGCGGCGCATCTCCATCGCGGGAAACACCGCGCACAGGCCCTCGCAATAGCGGCAGGAATTGCATACCGTCATCAGACGGTCGGCTTCCTGCAAGATCCTCGTCCCGTGCATCGCGTCAGTCCCGCCTTCAGTTCCGCGCATTCCTGGCTGCTTCCCGGCCGGCGACGCGGCCGAACACGCTGCCGATGGTCATGCCGATGCCGGCGGCATAGCCCTTGCCGAGCACGTTGCCGGCCATGATCTCGCCGGCGGCGAACATGTTGGCGGACGGCTTGCCGTCCTTCATCAGCATCCGCGCCTCTCGGTTCACGCGGGTGCCGAGATAGGTGAAGGTGATGCCCGGCCGCACCGGATAGGCAAGATAGGGCGGCGTCTCGATCCGGCGCGCCCAATGCGTCTTCGGTGGCGTGATGCCTTGGGTAGCGCAGTCGTCGAGGATGGTGTGGTCGAAGGTGCCGGGCTGCACTGCGGCGTTGAACGCGGTGATGGTCTTTTCCAGCGCGGCCGCGTCGAGCTCGAGCTTGCCGGCGAGCTCGGCAATCGTCGCGCCCGCAATCGGCGGAAACAGCGTCGGCATGAAGCTCGTCACCACGGTCGAGTCGAAGATGATGTAGGCGATCTGGTCCGGCTGCGCGGCGACCAGCCGCCCCCAGATCGCATAGCGCTTCGGCCAGATGTCCTCGCCCTCGTCGTAGAAGCGCTCGGCGTGCTTGTTGACGACGATGCCGAACACGACCGAGTCGTGGCGCGTAATGATGCCGCCGTCGAATTTCGGCGCGCGCGCGTCGATCGCCACCGCATGGCATTGCGTCGGATCGCCGATCTCCTGCACGCCCTTGGCGAGCAGCATCTTGAGGATAGCTCCGCGATTATAGGGCGTGCCGCGGATCAGGAAATTGTCGGCCGCATCACCCCAGGATTCCTTCAGCCATTCGATGTTGGCCTCGAAGCCGCCGGCGGCCGCGACCAGGGTCGAGGCGCGGACTTCGGTCTTGCCGCCGACCGGCTGCTTCAGCTGCGCCGAAAGGAACATGCCGTCCTCGACCGTGAGGTCGATGACTTCGGCATCGTAGAGGATGTCGACGCCGAGTTCCTCGGCGGTGCGATAGAGCGCGTTCAGCATCGCGCGGCCGCCGCCGAGGAAGAACGAGTTGGTGCGGCCAAGGCTCAGCGTGCCGCCGAGTGACGGCTGCCAGCGCACACCCTGCTCGACGATCCAGTTCAGGATGTCCTTGGATTCGTGGATCATGAAGCGGGCCAGTTCCTCGTCGGTCTGGCCGCCGGTCACCAGCAGCAAATCGTTCCAGAATTCCTCCTCGGTGTAGGGGCCGGTGAGGATCTCGGTCGCCGCGTCATGGGCGCAGCGCATGTTGCGGGTGTGGCGGGTGTTGCCGCCGCGATAGAATTTCGGGGCGCCTTCCAGCACCAGCACCGAGGCGCCGGCGCGCCGTGCGCTGATCGCAGCGCACAGCGCGGCGTTGCCGCCGCCGATCACCAGGACCTCGAACCTGCGCGTCAGATCAACCATGCGTTCTTGTTATCGTTGTTGGCATGGAAAGCAACACGGCCGGGCGCATGAGCATGATCCGGAAAAGCGTGTCGCGATTTTCCGGAGAAGTCATGCCCAGCGAGCCCGCCCGGCCGCGAAGTGGAATATCAGGCCGCAACCGTCTCGCGCTGCTCGATGGTCTGGCCGCCACGATAGACGATCAGCGCGGCGACGATGCCGAGCGCTGCGGCGCACATCAGCCAGTAGCCGGGCGAAGCCTTGTCACCGGTCTGCTGGATCAGCCAGGTCGAGGCGAACGGCGTGAAGGTGCCGAACAGCCCGGCCGCCAGTGCAAAGGCCAGCGAGAAGCAGGTGGTGCGGACATGCGCCGGCACGATCTCGACCAGGCAGCCCAGCATGGTGCCGCTGTAGACGCCGAAATAGAACGAGAACATCATCTCGACCGCCAGCATCTTGCCGAACGACGGATTGGTCACCAGCCAGTGCAGCGCCGGATAGGCCGTGATGAGGGACAGGCCGGCGATCGCCAGCAGCACCGGCTTGCGGCCGATCCGGTCGGACACCGCGCCGCCGACCGGATTCCAGATGAAGTTGGTCACCGCAACCAGCAGCGTCACCAGCAGCGCATCCTGGGTCGAGAGCTTCAGCACGGTCTTGCCAAAGGTCGGCGTGTAGACGGTGACGAAGTAGAAGGTGGTGGTGGTGAGCACCGCGATCATCATGCCGAGCACGACGATGCGCCAGTTCGCGATCGCCGAGGCAAACACCTCGCTCGCGGTCGGATGCTTCTTCATCGCGAGGAACGCCGGGGTCTCCTCCAGCGTCCGGCGCAGGAAGAAGATCACCGGGATGATCAGGCAGCCGACGAAGAACGGGATGCGCCAGCCCCAGGAGGCAACGGTCGCGGCCGGCATGCTCTCGCTGAGGACGAAGCCGAGGATCGAGGCGACGAAGATCGCGACCTGCTGGCTCGCCGACTGGAACGAGGTGTAGAAGCCGCGATTGCCGGGCGTGGCGATCTCCGCGAGATAGACCGAGACGCCGCCGAGCTCGACGCCGGCGGAGAAGCCCTGCAGCAGGCGCGCGATCAGCACGATGATCGGCGCCGCAATGCCGATGGTCGCATAGCTCGGGCAGAGCGCGATCACCACGGTGCCGATAGCCATGATCGACAGCGTCACGATCAGGCCCTTGCGGCGGCCGATGCGGTCGATATAGGCGCCGAGCACGACGGCGCCGACCGGGCGCATCAAGGCGCCGAGCCAGAACACGCCGAACGCGTTGAGCAGCGCCGCGGTCTCGTTCTCGGAGGGGAAGAAGGCCTTCGCAATCGCCTGGGCATAGAAACCGAACAGGAAGAAGTCGAACTGCTCGAGGAAATTGCCGCTGGTCGCGCGCAGGATGGCGCCAAGACGCGATTTGATCTGCGGGACTTGCGATGAACTCGACTGCGACATAACGCCCTTTCCTCCCCATGACGAAACGGCCGGCGCAAATTGTCTCGCCGGCCGAAGCAGTTAACTGCCATGTGCGGCAATTTGGCACGCCTGTCCGGCGCGACCAACCCGAAATCACGCGGGGGCCTATGGGAAAAAAGCCGTAGGTGGACATCGCAGGGAGCGTCTCGAGCGAACGGGATACCGGTTCGCGCGAAGAAAGCGCGTCAAAACAATGATCTAGCACCTCAGCCCTGGTTCAATCAGGACCGAAGCTCCGGCCGTCGCATGCGCCACATCAAGGCGCGGCGTGCGCCGTAGTACCGAGCCAGCTCCGGAACGCGGAGAGCTTTGGCGTATCGGCGCGTCCCTGCGGCGAAACCAGGTAGAAGCCGGCGTCGGCCGGCAGTGCGATCTTGAAGGGAACCACGAGGCGGCCCTTGGCGATGTCGTCTTGCACATAGGAGGTGCGGCCCATCGCGATGCCGATGCCGTCGATCGCGGCCTGGATCGTCACGAACAGCAGGTCGAAGGTGACGCCGGGCTGCTTGGAAATATCCGTCGGCAATCCCGCCGCGGTCAGCCACAGCCGCCAGTCATCGCTGTTGGCGTTGCTGGTGTGCAGGAGCGTGTGATCCCTGAGGTCCTCAGGGCATTTCAGCGGCTTGGTTCCCTGCAGCAGCGACGGGCTGCACACCGGAAACAGCTCATCCGCCATCAACCAGTCGGCGCGCAGGCCGGCCCATTGGCCGCGGCCGTAGCGGATCGCGGCGTCGACCTTGTCGCGCTGGAAGTCGACCAGGCTGGTCGAGGTGGTTATGCGAACGTCGATGCCGGAATGCGCCTCCTGGAAGGCCGACAGCCTGGGCAGCAGCCATTTGGCGGCAAGCGATGCCAGCGTCGAGACGGTCAGCACGTGATCGTCGTCCCGGCGCAGCAGGCGGTCGGCGGCGAGCCTGAGGTCGTTGAAGGCGGCGCGGACGCCGGGAAGGTATTCCGTAGCCTCCGGCGTCAGGCTCAGCGAACGGTTCTGGCGGATGAACAGGCGGACGCCGAGCTCCTCCTCGAGCCGCCGGATCTGATGGCTGATCGCGGTCTGCGTCACGTTCAGTTCGGACGCCGCCAGGGTGAAGCTCATATGTCGTGCGGCGGCCTCGAACGCCCTCAGGCCATTTAGCGAAGGCAGGCGGCTGGTCATCTCCGGCGCGTCTCCAAATGCATGACTTTAATTCATGCGAAACGGTACAAAGTGTCGTTTGTGAGTGGACCGAATTGCTCAGATATTGCGGCCAATAGGTTACCGATAGGAGCCGCAGATGTCCATTTCTACCCATGAATCGATGACAAATCATCATACGCCCGGATTGTTGAACCAGGTCGGCGAGACCCTGCATGTCTGGTGGGAGCGCTACGAGCGCCGCCGCGAGCTGTCGCAGTGGACCGAGCGCGACCTGCACGACATCGGCATGTCCCGCAGCGACATCGTTTTCGAGACCGAGAAGCCGTTCTGGCGGGCCTGAGAAGGACGCCACCGCTGGCGCCGCCTCGATGAGGGGCGCCGGCCAATTTCTTCACCCGAGGAGCGTGTCATGGTTGCGCTGCATCTCGACGATCTCAAGCAATACTCTGACGTGCTGCGCGCCAAGAACGGCAGCGAGGTCAAGGTTCGCTTCGTCGAGCCGCGCGACCGCGAGGAGCTGCAGAGCTACATCCGCTCGCTCTCTGCGGGATCCCGCTACAATCGCTTCCTGGGCGCGTTGAGCGAGCTGCCGAAGACGGAGCTCGAGCGTTTCATCCATGTCGGCGAGGCTGACCGGTTCACGGTGGTCGCGACGATGCTGGTCGATGGCTTTGAGACCATCGTCGGTGAAGCCCGCTACGCCTTCCATGCCGATACGTCGAGCGTCGAGTTCGGCCTGTCGATCGATGACCGGTGGCAGGGCCACGGCATCGGCAAGGCGCTGCTGAAGAATCTCGAATGCCGCGCGGCGTCCTTCGGAGCCGAGCGCATCTTCGGCGACACGCTGCGTTCCAATGCGACGATGATCGGCCTCGCCCGCAAGTCGGGCTACGCCTTCACCCAGAGCCCCGGCGACTGGAAGCTGGTGCGCTTCGTGAAAGAGATCCACGTCGAGCCGCAAGACATTCCCTGTGCCAGCTGGCGGCTTGCCGCCACTTCCCGCTCGGCCGTGATGTCCTCGCTTGCGGTTTGACTGACTGGCCCGGTTCTGGCCCCTCCAGAACCGGGCCCTTTTCTTCAGCCCGTGCCTTTGCCGCGATTTCCGCTCGTCATGCGCGGGCTTGACCCGCGCATCCATCAAACAAAGGCATTCCTTTGCGATGGATTGCCGGGTCAAGCCCGGCAATGACGGGACACTGATCTGGGATCAACTCCCCCGGAACACCGGCTTGCGCTTCTCGATGAAGGCCTGCACCGCCTCCTTGTGATCGGCCGTCGTGGTGAGGCGGATCAGCCGCTCGGCCTCGTGGTCGCGCGCGGTGGCGAAGTCGAACTGCAGCGCCTCGTCGAGATTGTCCTTCATGTAGCGCAGCGCCAGCGTCGGGCCCTCGGCGATCGACTTCGCCAGCGCGAAGGCTTCGTCCTGCAGCGTCTCATCCGGCACCACGCGGTTGACGAGGCCGATCTGCTCGCATCTTGCGGCGTCGACCTTCTCCGAGGTGAACATCAATTCGCGGGCGCGCGAGGTGCCGACCAGCCGCGTCAACAGCCAGGCCATGCCGTAATCGCCGCTCAGCGCCACGCGCAAGTAACCGGTCGAGATGAAAGCGGATTGTGCGGCGATCCGGATGTCGCAGGCCATCGCGATCGCGAGGCCGGCGCCGACCGCGGGGCCGGGAAGGGCGGCAATCGTCGGCTTGCGCACCGAGGCGAGCGCACCGGTGAGCAGGCGCTGACGCTCCTGCAAATCCGCGACCTTGTCCTCATAGGACATTTCGAGCTTCTTCTTGTCGCGATGCGCGCCCATGCCCTTGACGTTGCCGCCGGCGCAGAACGCCTTGCCGGCGCCGGTGACGAGCAGCACGCCGACCTCGGGGTTCTCGCCGCAGGTCCTGATCATCGTGCGCAGCGCCGGCGTCAGCGTATCCGACAGCGAATTGCGGGCGTCCGGGCGGTTCAGCGTGATGACGGCGACGCGATCGCGGATCACGCAGAGCAGTTCGTCGGTGCCGGTCTCGATCTTGATTTCGTTCGACATGTTTTCCTTCCCCAGTTCCATCCGTCATTGCGAGCCACCCGGTCGGCGCGCAGCGCCGCCGGATGACAGACTCCGCGAAGCAATTCATGCCGCTACAAGTGGAGGAATGAATTGCTTCGTCGCTTCGCTCCTCGCAATGACGAATGTAGCGGCGGTTTGCGTCCAGCCTACGCCGCTTACATGATCTACGTCATCTCAAAACTTCTCAACCCAGGGCCGCAATTCCAGCTCCCAGGTCCAGGCGCTGCGCGGCTGTTGCAGCACGTTCCAGTAGCTCAGTGCGATCGCATCGGGATCGAGCATCGAGTCCGGCCGGTCGGCGGGCTCGGTGCGGGCGGCGCTGCGGATGCCGCCGTCGATCACGAAATGCGCGACGTGGATGCCCTGCGGCGACAATTCGCGTGCCATGCTCTGCGCGAGGCCGCGCAACGCGAACTTGCCCATCGCGAACGGCGCCGACTGCGCATAGCCCTTCACGCTGGCGGAGGCGCCGGTGAACAGAATCGCGCCCTTCTTGTTGGGCAGCATGCGCTTCGCCGCCTCCTGCGCCACCAGGAAGCCGCCGAATGCCGAGACCGCAATCGCCTGCTCGACCTCTGAGAGGACGAGTTCAACGAAGGGGCCGCGCGAGCGGCCGGAGGCGTTATAGACCACGAGATCAGGTGTTCCGATCTCGCGCTCGACCAGACCAAAAAGCCGTTCGACATCCTCGGCCTTGGTGGTATCGCAGGCATAGGCGCGCGCGCCGGTTTCGGTGCAGAGCGCGCCGAGTTTCTCGATGCTGCGGGCGCCCAGCGCCACGCGAATTCCCTCTCGCGAAAATAGTCGCGTCAACGAGGCGCTGAGGCCCGCGCCGGCACCGACGATCAGGGCGATCTTGTACTTTGGAATATCCATTGGGCTTTCCTTTGCTCGGCCGGAGGAGGATAGTCGTGCCCAAACAAATGAGCCTAGATGCCGGGAATTCAATGCAGCCGCACAAGCAGGATCCTAAAACGTCAGCCGCCACCAACCAGCCGGGGCTGCTGGCGCCCGACACGACGGGAATGAATTTCTACCGGGCCGATCCGGCGCTGACCGACCTTCTGAAGCTGCATCTGCCCGACGCATTGTTCCGCCATATCGAGCCGCATCTCGATCGCCTCGGCGGGTTGGCCGGAGGTTATCTCGACGAATGCGCGCGGCTTGCCGACCGGCATACGCCGGTGCTGCATCAGCGCGACAAGTTCGGGCGTGACGTGCAGCACATCGAATATCATCCGGCCTATCGCGAGATCGAGAAGGCCGCGTTCGGCGAGTTCGGCATTCATGCCCTGTCGCTCCGCAAGGGCATCATGGGTTGGCCCGACAAGTATCCTGTGGTGGCCAAGCACGCCTTCACCTTCCTGTTCAACCAGACCGAATTCGGCATGGGCTGCCCGATCAACGTCACCGACGGGTGTGCAAAGCTGCTGACGAATTTCGGCAGCGAGGCGTTGAAGGCGAAATATCTCGACGGCCTGACCCAGACCGACATGAGCAGACTGACGCAGGGCGGCCAGTTCATGACCGAGAAGGAGGGCGGCTCCGATGTCGGCACGCTGACCACGCGCGCCGTGCAGGAGGGCGATCACTGGCGGCTCTATGGCGAGAAGTGGTTCTGCTCCAACGCCGATGCCAAGGTGGTGATGCTGCTGGCGCGGCCGGAAGGCGCCGGGGCGGGCACCCGCGGCGTCGGCCTGTTCCTGATGCCGCGCTTCCTCGATGACGGCTCGCAGAACCATTACCGGATCGTGCGGTTGAAGGACAAGCTCGGCACCCGCTCGATGGCTTCGGGCGAGATCAAGCTCGAGGGCGCGATCGCCTACGCCGTCGGCAAGCTCGACCGCGGCTTCGTGCAGATGGCCGAGATGGTGAACTCGTCGCGGCTCTCCAACGGCGTGAAATCGACCGCGTTGATGCGCCGCGCCTGGCACGACGCGATCACCGTGGCGAAGGGCCGCGTGGTGTTCGGCCAGCGCATCATCGACCTGCCGCTGGCGCGGCGCCAACTGATGAAGATCATGCTGCCGACCGAGCAGGCGCTGTCGATGAGCTTTTTGACAGCCGACGCGCTCGACCGCGCCGAGGCCGGCAGCCAGGACGCCGCGGCGCTGCTGCGCATCCTGACGCCGACGCTGAAATTCCGTGCCACCCGCGACGCCCGAAAAGTCTGCGGCGATGCGATGGAGATGCGCGGCGGCATCGGCTACATCGAGGAATTCGTCACGCCGCGGCTGCTGCGCGACGCGCATCTCGGCTCGATCTGGGAGGGCACCGGCAACATCGTCGCGATCGATGCGCTGAAGCGCGCGGTCGGCCGCCATGGCGCCGACAATGCGCTCGCCGCCGATCTGCATGCGCGGCTCGATGACAGCCCGAATGTGCCGCAGGCCTGGCGCAACCGGCTGCGCGATCTCAGCGATCGTGCGGTCGCGCTTGCGCGCGAGGTGGCGAGCCGCGTCGACAATGAAGGCGATGCACGGCGCGCCACCAGCCTGCTCTATCACGTTGCAAGCGCGATCGCGCTGGCGTGGGAAGGCGGGCGCATCCACGAGATGCGCGGCGACGCGCGCCGGCTGCTGCTGTCGCGGATGGTGATCGATCACCGTGTGATGCCGAGCGATCCGTTCCGGCTTGCGGAAAATACCGTTCAGCGCAGGATGACCGAGCACCTGCTCGGCGATCGCGCCGTCGGCATGGCCGAGGTTGGCGAATTGCTTGACGCAGCGTAGGCTCACTGTGGCCGCTTGCGCAGTCTCACCTCTCCCATCGGGGAGAGGTCGGATCGCGCCAGCGATTCGGGTGAGGGGTGTCGCTCTATCGATGATCTCGACCCCTCACCCGGACCGCATCTTCGATGCGCTCCGACCTCTCCCTTTGGGAGAGGTGGAGAGCGTGCACAAGAACAAACATGAGAGGAAATTCCGATGAAGGCCGCCGTTCTGCATGAAGTCAATCAGCCGCTGGTGATCGAGGATGTCAGCGTGCCCAATCCGGGGCCGCGCGAGGTCCTGATCCGCACCGCGGTCGCGGGCCTGTGTCATTCCGACCTGCACTTCATGGAGGGCCTGTATCCGCATCCGCTGCCGGCGGTGCTCGGCCATGAATCGGCCGGCGTGGTCGAGAAGGTCGGCTCCGACGTCAATTACGTGAAGCCCGGCGATCACGTCGTCACCTGCCTGTCGGTGTTCTGCGGCACGTGCGACAATTGCACCACCGGCCGCACCGTGCTGTGCACCGACACCACGGTGAAGATGCTGCCCGGCGCCTCCAACCGCCTGTCGTGGGGCAGGAAGGAGAAGCTCAACCAGTTCCTCAATCTGTCGTCGTTCGCCGAGCAGATGCTGGTGCACGAGAACGCCATCGTGAAGATCAAGAAGGAGATGCCGCTCGATCTCGCCGCGCTGATCGGCTGCGGCGTCATCACCGGTTATGGCGCCGTGGTGAACACCGCGAAGGTGACTGCCGGCGAGACGGTGGCTGTGATCGGCTGCGGCGGCGTCGGCATGGCCGCGATCAACGGCGCGCAGATCGCCGGCGCCGGCCGCATCATCGCGATCGACACCAATCCGGCCAAGCTGCAGCTTGCGACCAAGCTCGGCGCCACCGACATCGTCGATCCTGCCCGCGGCGACGTGGTCCAGCAGGTACGCGAACTCACCGGCGGCGGCGTGCAGCATTCGTTCGAGGTGCTCGGCCGCAAGGACACCGCCGAGCAGGCTTTCGCCATGCTGGCGGCGGGCGGCACCGCGACCATCGTCGGCATGATCCCGTTCGGCCAGAAGATCGAGCTGCACGGCTTCGACTTCCTGCGCGAGCGCCGCATCCAGGGCTCGTCGATGGGCTCCAACCACTTCCGTGTCGACATGCCGCGCCTCGTCGACTTCTACATGCGCGGCAAGCTGCATCTGGAGGACTGGATCTCGGCCAAGCTGAAGCTCTCCGAGATCAACGAGGGCTTTGCCAACATGAAAGCCGGCAAGACGCTGCGCAGCGTGATCATGTTCGACAGCTGACCGTGTGTCGTCCCGGCGTAGGCCGGGACCCATACGCCGCGGCCTCGCTTTGGGCACGTGGTGGACGACTTTCCTTACTCACCACAAGCTGCGGTGGTTGGGCCCCGGCCTGCGCCGGGACGACATCTCAATCCCTCACCGCGCGACATGCGCGGATACCGCGAGCCATTTTCCGTTCTGCCGCGCCCAGCAATCGGTGTAGCGGCCGTGTGCCGGCTCGCCGTCCGCGTTGGTGTAGCTGGTCTTCGCGTGGATGATGGCGAAATCGCCGAGGATGCGGATTTTGACGTCCTCGGCCTTCAGGCCCTTGATCTTCACCGGGATCGCCGTCTGCTTCAGGAAGGCAGCGCGGTCGACCAGGCTCTTGTCGGGATTGGTGCAGTAGAAGTCCTGCGCCAGGATCTCATCGAAGCGCTTGACGTCGCAGTTCTGAACTGAATCGACGTAATCCTTGTTGAGCTTTGTCAGCTCCTCGAGATCGTTGCTCATTGGTTTTCTCCCGGTTTCCCCCCGTCATTGCGAGGAGCGAAGCGACGACGCAATCCACGCCTCCGCGCAGACGGATATATGGATTGCTTCGCTTCGCTCGCAATGACGATGGCAAGTATCAATCATCAAACATCTTCGGCGGCACGAAGCCGCCGAATTCGCGCTCGATCAGCTCGGCGAGTTTCAGCGGCGTGCGGTCCTCGAGCCAGGGGCCGACGATCTGCACGCCGACCGGCAATCCGTCGGGCGCAAATCCGGTCGGGATCGCAGTCGAAGGCAGGCCGGGCAGGGTCGCGATGCCGGGCCAGGCGAGCTGGTCGGTGTAGATGTAAGGCTCGCCGTCGATCAGGATTCGCCGCTGCTCCTGGTCGGGCTCATGATCGTGCGGATAGGCCGGCGTCGGCATGATCGGGCAGATCACCGCGTCGAACGATTTGAACAGCTCGCGCCATTGCGCGCGCAGCCGCGATCGGGCGACCGTCGCCTGCACCCAGTCGCGGTGGCTGAGCGCGATGCCGCGCAGCCGCTCGGCCTGCAGGCTGGTGTCGCCGGCGGGCAGCGCGGCCGCCGCCGCGCAGGCGCCGGCATAGACCTCCGGCGGGAAGGTCGCGGCGAGGAACGACAGCAGCATCCGCATATAGAGCCGCGAGGACGCCGCGAAATCCGGCAGCAGCGGGCTCGAACGCGATATCTTCGCGCCGGCCTTGTCGAGATGGCTCGCGAGCTTGTCGATGCTGCCGCGAACCGCCTTGTCGGTCGGCAACACCGGATCGGTATCGATGACGAGGATGCGGAAATCCTTCAGGCTGGCATGGCGCGCCGCCGGCAAGTCGAGGCGATAGGCCTTGCCGGCATCGAGCGGATCGGGAACCGCCATCACGTCGAACAGCAGCGACAGGTCGGCTGCGCCGCGCGCCATCGGGCCGGTCACCGCAAGGTCGCGCTCATAGATGATGGGCGGCGCCGGCGGCGCGGTGTGGCCGCGCGACGGCAGCAGCGCGAAGGTCGGCTTGTGCGCATAGACGCCGCAATGAAACGCCGGGACGCGGAGCGAGCCGCCAATGTCGGAGCCGAGCGACAGCGCGCCGTAGCCCGCGGCGAGCGCCGCCGACGATCCGCCGGACGAGCCGCCCGGCGTGCGGCCAAGGTCGTAGGGATTGTTGGTGGTGCCGTAGATCTCGTTGTAGCTCTGCCAGTCGGCGAGCCCGACCGGCACATTGGTCTTGCCGAGGATGACGCCACCGGCGTCCTTCACCCGCTGAATCGACAGCGCGTCCTCGGTCGCGACGAAGTCCTTGTGCGGCAGGAAGCCCCAGGTCGTCGGCAAGCCGGCGACGTTGTAGGATTCCTTCACCGTCATGGGGATGCCGAGCAGCGGCCTGTGCTCGCCGCGCGCGATCGCGGCATCGGCGGCGCGGGCGGCGGCGAGGCCGCGCTCGAAATCGCGCACGCAGACCGCGTTGACCTTGCCGTCATGGCGCTCGATGCGGCCGATCGCGTCCTGTGCGAGCTCGACCGCCGAGACCTGCTTGTTGCGCAGCGCCTTCGACAGTTCGACGGCGGTCTTGAAACTGTATTGCGATTTGGCCACGGCGTGCTCCCCTGATTTTGGCGGCGATCATGCGCAGAATGGGGCAGGCGGGCAAGACCGGCTTGATCGCAATTGCGCTGACGCCTAGCTCGGAAGCATGCGCTGCATGATGCGATCACGGTAGATCAGCAGATGGACCAGCGCTGTCGTGACGTGGAGGCCGATCAGCACCAGCAGCGACCATTCCGCGGCCTGATGCAGGCCATCGATCGCCTTGCCTGCCGCGGCATTGTCGGAGGCCAGCATGGGCAGCGGCATCATGTAGAAGAACGAGACGCTCCAGCCGCGAAACGATGCAAACAGCCAGCCGCTGACCGTCGTCGCCAGCACGAGGACATAGAGCATCCAGTGCACGGCTTCCGAGCTCCGCCGCTGCCACGGCGGGAGCGAGCTTTCCGGCGCAACCGGGTGCGTCAATCGCCAGACAAACCGCAGCACAATGAGACCAAGGATGACGATGCCGAACGAGATATGGAACGTCATCGCGGCACCCGGAGACTGGCCGCGATGAATGTCCGGCATCAGCCAGCCGATCGGGTATTGCACGGCGAGCAGGACGACGATCACCCAATGCAGCAGCTTGGCGGTTGCGCCGTAGTGCAGACGGTCGGTCATGGACTTTCAATCCGCATTGAGGTCGTCGGCTCAATCTAGAACGGCGTGCTGCGTGCGGACCAGATGCGCCAGCGGATTGATGGCGCCGTTCGCGCTTGCCCGCTCCGTTCCCTTGGCGCCCGGTACCGGGAAGGCATATCCGATGATCGTCTTGACGACGAGACGGTCCGACGCCGGCGTGAGGCCGTAACCGACGCCGAAATTGACGTCGAACTCGCCGAGCTTGAAGTCGGTCACCGCGAACAGCGTGTGTTGCTGCTCGGCGAGCGGACTGAAGGCGCCGATCTCGCCAAAGTCGGCGTAATACTCCAATCCCACGAACAGATCGTCCTTCAGCTTGCGAGCGACGCGCGCGGCCGGCGCGAAATCCGCCTCGCCATGTTTGCCGAAGCCGATGTCGACGATCGGATTGACGATGAACTCGTAATCCGCGTTGCGCATGCCGATGATCGGGCGGATCTCCATGCCGAACCGGGTCTGCGCAAATTTCGGCGTTTCGTAGCTGAACTCGAAATTGATGCCGTAGAACAGGTTGCGCTTGTCTGCGTTGGGCGACACGAACAGCGTGCGCAGCTTGAAGCCGTCGGACAGGAACTGCCGGTCCTGCACGGCAAACGGCAGATAGAGTCCGAGTTCCCACCAGTCCGTCATGCCATAGGCAAACTCCGGCGTGCCGTTGAGGCTGTGGTTGGAGGCGAAGCCACCGGGGAAGGGCGGATCCTTCTGGCCGATCCCGACATAGTTGAGATGCTGCTGGATGGTGAACTGGCCGACCTCCGCGATGCCGGCATTGTAGACCTGGATCTCGTCGGTCGCATGCGCGCGTCCGCTCCAGCCGAGCAGCGGCGGCGCTGCAAGAAGCACTATGCTGGCGAGGTGCCGGTGCGGTCGCATCTTTGCCTCAAGCGGCTACGCCGCGCCGATCAGGATGCCGACCGCGAGCACGATCGCGCCGCCGAGCACGATCTGGAACACCGCCTGCAGGAACGGCGTGTCCATGTAGCGCGCGCGGATGAAGGCGATCGCCCACAATTCGAAGAACACCACGATCCCGGCGATCGCGGTCGCGATCCAGAATGCGTTCGGCCAGGCGTCGGGCACCAGATAGGGAATGGTGTGGCCGAGCCCGCCGAGCGTCGTCATCAAGCCGCAGGTCAGGCCGCGCAGCCAAGGTGAGCCGCGGCCGGTCAGCGAGCCGTCGTCGGACAGCGCCTCGGCAAAGCCCATGCTGATGCCGGCGCCGATCGAGGCGGCAAGCCCGACCAGGAAGGTTTGCCAGTTGTGATGCGTGGCGAAGGCGGCGGCGAACAGCGGCGCCAGGGTCGAGACCGAGCCGTCCATCAATCCGGCGAGGCCAGGCTGCACATATTGCAGCACGAACATCCGCCGCCGGGTGCGGTCTTCCTCGGCGCGCACGTCGGGCTTGAGGATCTCGCCGGTCAGCTTCACCGCGAGCTTCTCGTGGCCCTTCTCCTCCTCGGCGAGGTCGCCGAGCAGCCGTCGCACGCCGACATCCTCGGCCTTCTCGGCGGCTTTGGAATAGAAGCGCTCGGCCTCCAGCTCCATGGTCTCGACTTCCTTGCGGATGGTGTCGAGCGGCAGGTTCTTGGTGAGCCAGATCGGCCGCCGGCGCAGGAAGCCTTTGACGTCCTCGCGCCGGATCGGCGGCAGATGCGCCCCGAAGCGTTGCTCGTAGGTTTCGAGCAGCCGGTGGCGATGGCCGCGCTCCTCCTCGGCCATCTCCTCGAAAATCTTGGCGGTGTCGGGATAGCGCCCGGCGAGATCTTCCGCGAACGTCATGTAGATGCGGCTGTCCTCCTCCTCGGAGGCGATCGCGACCGCCAGCACCTCGCGCTCGGTCAGATCGGCAAAGTTCTTCACGGCAACGCCTTGCTCACTGAGTTTAGAATTAGAATAGTTCTAAAATATAGAGTTGCATCGGCGCTGGGTCAAATCCGGATTGGCCGGGATTCGCTGCCGCAGCACCGGCAAGCCGCGCGGGTTGAGCGAAGAAAACGACTGAGATCAACGGGATGCGACGCGACGGCCGAACGGGCGTCTAGAGCGTTTTCGAGCGAAGTACCGGTTCGCGTGAAGAAAACGCGTCAAAACAAGAATCTAGAGCCCCGTTCCGATTCCATCGGAACGGGAAAAGCTCTAGCGCTGCGCGCCGGCCTCTCGCAGGAATGTGAGCAGCAGCCGGCTCACCTCATCCGGCTGCTCCTGCTGCACCCAATGGCCGGCGCCGTCGACTAGATGGCAGCCGATCATGTTGGTGCAGGCTTTGGTCTGCATCGCCTCGAACACACCGGGTCGCTGATAGGTGCCCCAATCCTGCTTGCCCGAGATGAAGGCGGACGGCTGGTCGATCGTGCGGCCGCTCCAGGTCTGTAGTTCCGGGGTGAACGCGCCCGAGGTGCCGCAGCGATACCATTGCAGCCCGCCCTGGAATCCCGTGCGCTGGTATTCGGCGCTGTAATAGGCGAGCTCGCTATCGGGCAGCCATGTGTTGGCGGCGATCGCCTCGCGTGACGGCATCTCCTCGGCGACGGTAGCGGCCATGTCCTTGGCGAGATCCATCACGTAATAGGTCGGCAGTTTTGCCAATTCGCCCGCCGACCAGGATTGTAGCGGATACGGCTTGTTGTCTTTCCAGTCCGCGCTTTTGTGGTGGTAATAGGCGCGCAGGAAGTCGTGCACGCCCTGCGGCGCGCGATGCATGTCGTCATTGGCCGGGCGCGTCGAATAGTACCATTGGTAATGCTTGCGCGGCCGCGGCAGCGTGGCGAGCGCGCGATGCACGGGGTCTTCGCTCGCGGGCTTTGCCGGCGCGCTCGCGATGTTGAACGGCAGCGACGGCGGACCCGAAAACGGCGCGCTCATCATCACGACCGCGCGGAACACGTCGGGCCGGATCAGCGCGCACCACGCCGCAACCGACGAGCCGAAATCGTGTCCGATCACCGCATCGACGTGCTTGTTGCCGAACGCTGCGACCAGCCCGAGCGCATCGCGCACCAGATTGGGCAGGCGGAACGACGCGAGATCACCGTTATACTCCGCACTCCAGCCGGTGGTGCGGCCATAGCCGCGCTGGTCCGGCGCGATGACGTGATAGCCGGCAGCGGCGAGCTTCGGCATCACCTTGCGCCAGGAAAACGCCAGCTCCGGAAAACCGTGCAGCAGCAACAGGCAGGGCCGGCCGGCTGTTTCAAAGCCCGCTTCCAGCACATGCATGCGCAGGCCGTTGATCCCGTCGACATAACGCGAGCGGATGGTGGAGGGGAGCGGGACGTCGGGGAGGGCTTCCATTGTGCAGATCACCTGTTGGGCATCGCCGCAGAACCATTTGGCTGTATGCTGGCGGCCATTGATTGACGATAGCAACTTTGGCCACGGGATGCATACCGCATGCGCCACGCGAGGATTGCAGAGCTGCCCGGCTGGATGTCGCGTCTCGGCGTGACGATCGTGGCGGCAAGTCTGGTGCTGATGTCGGCGGTGCGGGCCGCCGACATCAAGCAGTTCACCGAGAAACTGCCGCGCGCCTATGTCGGCGAATTCCTGTGGGACGGCGACAACGCGGTGCAGAACGTCGTCATTACCTTCGACAAAGTGCAGGCCCTGAACGAGCAGAATGCGGAAGCGCGGGGCTGCGGTTCATATGAGGTCGGTCGCCACGTGACCAAGATCGGCGTGCAGATGTTCATCCGGCTGTCCGATCTCGAGATCGAGATCTTCGAACGATCGCCCGATGGCAACGGGGCGTTCGAAACCGGCGGCAGCCACCGCGGCAAGCTGTCGGAGGATTTTCAGCAGATCGATGCGCAGTGGACCACTACGGCATCAGGCAAGCACGGGCAGCTGCACCTGCGCGCCGCGGCGTCGGCTGCCTGCGAGCCGGCGGAGGAGTTGTAGGTCGGTGGGCTGGGCGCAAGCGGCGTCCCGCATGCGCTCTTCATTCTCCCCTGGAGGGCGGGTGCGGCTCGTTTGCGCCATTTCTGAATATTGGAAATCTATCCCTTAGTTGCCCGACGTGTCAAGCTGCCTTGTCGAACGCCGCCAGCGGCCAGCTCCTTTGCATGGGGTTGTTTTCGATATTTTGGCCGCGCGCGGCGGCGGCCCCTCCGGGGAGGGGCGAACCGCGGTCACGCCCTGGCAGGCGCCTTCGGCCAATAGCGGTCGCGCAGATGGCGCTTCACCAGTTTGCCGGTCGGCGTGCGCGGCAGATCTTGCTCGAAGTCGATGCTCTTCGGGCATTTGATCGGCGACAGATGCTGCCGGCAGAAGGCGATCAGCTCGGCCTCGAGCTCCTTGCCGGCCCTGGCGATGTCGTGCGGCTGCACCACGGCCTTGACCTCTTCGCCCATCTCCTCGTTCGGCACGCCGAACACCGCGACGTCGGAGACCGCGGGATGCGTGATCAGCACGTCCTCGGTCTCCTGCGGATAGATGTTCACGCCGCCGGAGATGATCATGTAGCTCTTGCGGTCGGTGAGATAGAGGAAGCCCTCTTCGTCGAGGTAGCCGACATCGCCGAGCGTCGACCAGCCCTTGGCGTTATAGGCCCTCTTCGTCTTCTCCGGATCGTTGTGATAGGAGAACGCCGGGGCGTCGGCGAAATAGACTTGGCCGATCTGCCCGGTCGGCGCCTCCTCGTCGTTCTCGTCGAGGATCTTGACCTTGCCGACCACGGCGCGGCCGACCGTGCCGCGGTGGGTCAGCCATTGCTGCGAGGTCGAGACGGTGACGCCGTTGCCTTCGGAGCCGGCGTAATACTCGATCAGGATCGGTCCCCACCATTCGATCATCTTGGCCTTGACGTCGACCGGGCAGGGCGCCGCGGCGTGGATCGCGCCCTTCAGCGACGAGACCTTGTAGCGGGCGCGCACTTCGTCGGGCAGCTTCAGCATGCGCACGAACATGGTCGGCACCAGCTGCGACTGCGTCACCTTGTGCTTCTCGACCTGCTTCAGAAATTCCTCGGCGTCGAAATGCTCCATGATGACGGAGGTGCCCCCGAGCACGATCGCCATCATGTTGAAGCGCAGCGGGGCCGCGTGATAGAGCGGCGCCGGCGACAGATAGATGCTGTCCGCATTCATGCCGCACATGTCGGCGGTGAGGATCCGCAGGAACGGGTTCGGCACGTCGATCCGGTTGCCTTCGAACTCCCTCTTGATGCCTTTGGGCCGGCCGGTGGTGCCGGAAGAGTACAGCATGTCGTAGCCCGCAACTTCGTGGGCAACCGGCGTGGTCGGCTGCGCGCCGGCCTCCTTGTCATAGGAGCGGAAGCCCGGTGCGGGCTCGTCCATCATGTAGAACAGCGGCTCGCCTGGTTCGCCCTTGATCAGGCCCTTCACCTTGTCGGCGCATTGCGGCGTGGTGATGAACACCTTCGCGCCGCAATCCTTGATGATGTAGGCGATCTCCTCTTCCGTCAGGTAGCGGCTGATCGCGGTGTAATAGAGACCCGAGCGCTGCGCGGCCCAGCAGATCTCCATGAAGGCGAGCCGGTTTTCCATCAGCAGCGCGATGTGGTCGCCGGCCTTCAGGCCGAGCGAGCGGAACAGATGGGCGCCCTGGTTCGAAAGCTCGTCGAGCTCGCGATAGGTGATGGCCTTGCCGCTGCCCGCCATCTGATAGGCGATCTTGTTCGGATGGGTGCGCGCGTGGATCGACGGATGGGTCATTGTGTTTCCTCAAGGCATCAAAAGTGGTCGTCCCGGCGAAGGCCGGGACCCATATGTGGACGGCCCCCGTGGCACAAGAGCTTTTTGGTGAGATCGGATCGCTTGCATCCATATGTCCGGCCTGTTGAGTGCGATCGGTCGATCGCTGGCCAAGATGGGTTGCGCGATGCGAGTTCCAAACAACCAGGCGACCTGTTGACGGCCGATGGGTCCCACGGATTGTCTCGCATCGTTGCTCGATCGATCGCTCCATCTGCTCCTGCAGCTCCGGGTCGACCGGCGAGCGAGCCCGCCGGCCGGCCAATCGATTAGGCGGCGGCTGTCATGGGCTTGATCCGTGCCGCCTCGTAACTCTCGCCCGTCGCCATCAACTTCCAGGCGATACGGGCTACTTTGTTGGCAAGCGCCACGGCCGCAAGCTTCGGCGGCTTGCGCTGGATCAGGGCCAGCAGCCAGCGCGAGTGATGACCGCGTCCGCGCCTGGCCTGCTGGATCACCGCCGTGGCCCCGATGACCAGCAGACGGCGCAGGTCCTCATCGCCCGCCCGCGTGATCTTGCCAAGCCTGGTCCTGCCGGCGGTAGAGTGGTCCTTGGGTGTCAATCCCAGCCAGGCCGCAAAATGACGACCAGAACGGAACGCGTGCGGATCAGGTGTCTTCATCACCAGCGCGGTTGCAACGATCGGACCGACCGAGGGGATCTCAGCCAGGCGCCGGCCCGTGGCATCGCCGCGGTGCCAGGCCATCAGCTTGGCCTCAACCGCCTTCAACTCACCCTCGAGCCTGGCGCGCTCCCGGCCCAGCACCACAAACAGCTCGCGTGCCAGGGCGGGAAGCGTCTCGTCCTGCGCAATCCGCGCCAGCAGTGGCTCGATCGCGTCCAGTCCTTTGGGTGCGATCAGGCCATACTCCGCCGCATGGCCGCGGATCGTATTGGTCAGCTGGGTGCGCCGGACGATCAATCCGTCGCGGACGCCCATCAGCATCAGCGCAGCCTGCTGCTCGGCCGTCTTCACCGGCACGAAGCGCATGCTCCGCCGGCTCATCGCTTCACACAGACCTTCTGCATCCCGCCCGTCATTCTTGTTCCGCATCACGTAGGGTTTAACCAATTGCGGTGCCATCAGCTTCACTTCGTGACCGAGCTTGGAAAGCTCCCGCGCCCAATGTTGCGAAGCCCCGCAGGCCTCCATCCCGATCACGGTCGGCGGCAATTTGGCGAAGAACTCCAGCACCTGTTTGCGCGACAGCTTCTTGCGCAGCACCACCTGCTCCGCCGCATCAACCCCATGCAGCACAAAAATATACTTCGACGTATCAATCCCAATGCGGATAATCTGGTTCACGGACGGCTCCCATGTATGAGATCTAGACAACCTCATTCTGGCACACTGATGCCGTAGGGGGCCGTCCACACCATCAACCACCAATTTTTCTTGTTGGACTGAGTTGTGGCCCCAGCCGCGCCTAACCACGGGCATTTGTGGTTATGGGTCCCTGCTTTCGCACTAGGGCATGCACATATTTGGTGCGGCGGATTGACTCGGGATGGAGACAGGGGATTCCAGAATCGGCGATCCGTGTGATTTCTATTGCGACGCTCCAGGTTGGACGGGGGTGTCGGGTGTTGTTACGAATTGACTGGACGTTAGGACGGTTCGGGGATCGTCGTCTCGATAAAGGGGGGCGGCGCTCGTCGAACGCATGGTTGCGGGCAAGACGGTCTGCCTGCGGCGGCTTTCCAGGGGTGATCGTGCGCTGGAGGTGCGGTTCAACCGCTTTCTCGGCCACGACAAGGTGACGGCGGAGCGGATCATCGAAAGCTGGGGCGACAGCACGGTTGCCGCGGTAGAGGGCCGCCATGTGCTGGCGATCCAGGACACCAGCGAGATCCACTTCAACACCACGCCGCAACGCCGGCGCGGGCTCGGCGAAATCGGCAAGGGCAATAACCACGGCGTGCTGCTGCATCCGCTGCTGGCCGTGGATGCCGACGATGGCAGCTGTCTTGGACTTTTGAGTGGGCAGGTATGGACGCGCCAGGGGCGTCGCACCACGACGCATGACGCACGTGACTTGTCTGACAAGGAATCGCAACGCTGGATATCCACCGCCATTGCGGCCAAGCCGCTGCTCACCGCTGCCGGAACGGTGACGGTCCTCGGTGATCGCGAGAGCGATATCTTTGCCCTTTATGCCAGCTCGGCCGAGCAGCACTTCCATGTCATCGCGCGCAGCATGCATGATCGCAAGCTTGCCGACCGCACCGGCCTGTATGAGGCCACCGACGCCATGCCTGTGGTGGATCGGAGGGCGATCCAACTGCCTGCGCGCGCGGCGCGACCGGCACGTCAGGCCCATCTCGAACTCCGCTTTGGCGCAATCGAGCTTGCCCGCCCGCAGAGCAAGTTCCTGCGCCATTTGCCGAAAAGCTTGCCGCTGGCGGTGGTCGACGTGTGCGAGATCAATGCCGGGCCCGGCGCAGAGCCGCTGCACTGGCGTCTGATCACCTCTCACGAGATCGCCACCGTCGACGACGCCTGGCGTATCGTCGAATGGTACAAGCAGCGCTGGATCATCGAGCAGTTCTTCCGCGTCCTGAAGACGCAGGGCCTCAAGCTCGAAGACAGCCAGATCGGAACCGCCGATCGTCTCCTCAAACTGGTCGCTATCGCCGCCAAGGCAGCCGTCATCACCATCCAGCTTCTGCAAGCGCGCGATGGCGGTCAGCAGCCCATTCGCGTTGCCTTCAACGACAACGAGATCAACGCGCTTGCCGCCCTCAACCGGCAACTCGAGGCCAGGAGCAAGCGACTGAAAAACCCACATCCGCCCGACAGCCTCACCTGGGCAGCCTGGATCATCGGCCGCCTTGGCGGTTGGGACGGCTACCCGTCGTCTAAACCTCCAGGCCCCATCACCTTCAAAAATGGCCTCGAATACTTCCTGGCCGTCGCAGCAGGATGGAGCCTCAGAGATATGTGCATGCCCTAGTGCTTTCGCAGGGACGACACCTATTATGTGGAGGCTGCGTGCCTCGTTTCTCGCGACGTTACAGCCGCTCGACAATCGTCACATTCGCCATGCCGCCGCCTTCGCACATGGTCTGCAGGCCGTAGCGTTTGTTGCGCTGCTTGAGGGCATGCAGCAGCGTCGTCATCAGCTTGGTGCCGCTGCCGCCGAGCGGATGGCCGAGCGCGATCGCGCCGCCATTGACGTTGAGCCGGGCCGGATCGGCGCCGGTGGTCTTCAGCCACGCGGTCGGCACCGAGGCGAAGGCCTCGTTGACCTCGAACAGATCGATGTCGTCGATCTTCATGCCGGCCTTCTGCAGCGCGCGCTGGGTTGCCGGCAGCGGCGCTTCCAGCATGATCACGGGGTCGCCGCCCATCATCGTGAGGTGATGGATGCGCGCCATCGGCTTGACGCCGAGCGCCTTCAGGCCCTTCTCGTTGACGACCATGACGCCGGAGGCGCCGTCGCAGATCTGGCTGGCGCTCGCCGCGGTGAGCTTGCCGTTCTCGGCGATCAGCTTGACGCCCTTGATGCCCTCGAGGCTGGCGTCGAAGCGGATGCCTTCGTCGATGTGGTGGGTGTCGGTCGAGCCGTCGGCGCGGGTGATCTTGACCGGCACGATCTCGTCCTTGAAATGGCCGGCTTGCGTTGCCGCGATCGCGCGCTGATGGCTGTTATAGGAGTATTCGTCGAGCTCATCCTTGGACAGGCCGTACTTCTCGGCCATCATCTCCGCGCCGGTGAACTGGCTGAAGACGATGTTGGGATACTTCGCCTCGATGCCCGGGCTCTTGTAGTGGCCGAAGCCGTTCTTGGCGGGCAGCGAGGAGGCGAGGCCCATCGGCACGCGGGTCATCGATTCCACGCCGGCGGCGATCACGCAGTCCATCGTGCCAGACATCACGGCCTGCGCCGCGAAGTGCAGCGCCTGCTGCGAGGAGCCGCACTGGCGGTCGATCGAGGTGGCCGGCACGCTCTCCGGCAGCTTGGAGGCCATCACCGCGTTGCGCGCGATGTTGGTGGACTGCTCGCCGGTCTGCATCACGCAGCCCATGATCACGTCCTCGACCTGCGCGGGGTCGGCACCGGTGCGCTCGACCAGCGCATCGAGCACGGTCGCGGCCAGATCGGCCGGATGCCAGCCGGCGAGACGCCCTCCCTTGCGGCCGCCCGCGGTGCGAGCGGCGGCGACGATATATGCCTCGGCCATGTCTGATCTCCCTGATGTTTCCGGATTGGGTGGTCTGAAAGTTGGGCCGGATTTAAGGGGCGGCTCAGCATTTAGTCAATCAATCAATTAACTCTTGAGTGCGGCCCCGCCATGGGCTTATGTGCGGCCTCGATTTACCGTCGAACCCTGACACTGAGCGGGACCAGAGCGCAGTTGAATACCAGCGTACCGACGAAACTTCCGGCCGGCAAAAATGCCACCGCCGACAAGCTATTGGTCGCAGCCAGCGAGCTGATGATCGAGCGCGCCTCGATCGAGGTGTCGCTGTCCGACATCGCGCAGAAGTCGGGCGTCAACGCCGCGCTGGTGAAATATCATTTCGGCAACAAGGACGGGCTGCTGCTCGCGCTGCTGGCGCGTGACGCCGCCACCGAGATATCGCAGCTCGAATATCTCATCAGCCAGCCGATCACACCGTCCGCGAAGTTGCGGCTGCATATCGGCGGCATCATCCGCGCCTATCACCAGTTCCCCTATATGAACCGGCTGATCCATTATCTGCTGCACGAAAGCTCGCCGGCCGCCGCGAACGAGGTGTCGAAATTCTTCGTCGCGCCGCTGTTGGATTTTCACCGCCGGCTGCTCGCCGAAGGCATCAAGGCCGGCGAATTCCGCAAGATCGATCCGGTGCTGTTCTACACCAGCCTGATCGGCGCCTGCGATCACCTGTTCTTCGGCCGCCACGCGATGTCGCGCGCGGTCGGCGTCGGTCCGGTCACCGACGAGGTCTGCCGCGAGTACATCAAGCATATGGAAGCCTTGATCTTCGGCGGCGTGCTCAATCCCGACAAGGAAACGGCAGCGGTTGCCGCCGGATAACAAGTTCGAAGTCTAGAGAAGAAACGCCCAAGGAAAGGTTGTATCCATGCAGTTGAAAGACGTTGCCGTTCTCATCACCGGCGGTGGCTCCGGCCTTGGTGCCGCAACCGCGCGCGCCATGGCCGCGAAGGGCGCCAAGATCGGCGTGATCGACCAGAACAAGGAAAACGCCGAGAAGGTCGCCGCCGAGGTGAAGGGCGTTGCCCTGCATGCCGACGTCACCGACGAGGATGCGATCAAGGCAGCGATCGCCAAGGCCGAGGCCGCGCACGGCATCGCGCGCGTGCTGATGAACTGCGCCGGCATCGGCGGTTCGCAGCGCATCGTCGGCAAGGACGGCGTCTATCCGCTTGCCAAGTTCGTCCGCATCATCAACGTCAATTTGATCGGCACCTTCAACGTGCTGCGCCTGTTCGCCGAGCGGCTGGCGACCGAGGCCCCGATCGGCGAGGAGCGCGGCGTCGCGATCAACACCGCGTCGGTCGCGGCCTATGAAGGCCAGATCGGCCAGATCGCCTATTCGGCCTCGAAGGGCGGCGTCGTCGGCCTCACGCTGCCGGCGGCGCGCGACCTCGCCAGCCTGAAGATCCGCGTCAACACCATCGCGCCCGGCCTGTTCCTGACGCCGCTGCTGATGGGTCTCAACGAGGAAGCGCGCAAGAGCCTCGGCGCCCAGGTGCCGCATCCGGCCCGCCTCGGCGATGCCTCGGAGTACGGCAACCTCGCCGTCCACATCGTCGAGAACCCGATGCTCAACGGCGAAACCATCCGCCTCGACGGCGCCATCCGTATGGCCCCGCGGTAGCGGCGAATTCCGCCTGCTTACCCTCCCCCCTTGCGGGGGAGGGCGGCAGCGAAGGCTGCCGGGAGAGGGGTTCTCTCCGAGGCCACCCCTCTCCGAAGCGAGGACGTGGCACCGCCGCGCTTGCCCTCTCCCGCAAGGGGAGAGGGCGCAATAACAGGCACCGCATCCGCAAATGCAGGAGTAACGCGTGTCTCAACCGCTGCTGATCGAACATCACGACGGGGTCGATTGGGTCACGCTCAATCGCCCCGAGAGCCTCAACGCGCTCGATCCTTCGCTGATCGATGCGCTCAACGTCTACTTCCAGGGCTTGCAGCGCAATCGCGACACCCGCGTCGTGGTGCTGAAGGGCGCCGGTGCGAATTTCTGCGCCGGGCTCGACCTCAAGCACGCGATGGCCCGCCGCGGCGGGCAGGCCGAGCCGCCCGGTGTCACGGAGGCGCTGGACTCGCAGCGCCGCATTGCCGACATCGTGATGCTGATGCGGCGCGCGCCGCAGCCGATCATCGCGCTGGTGCAGGGCGCGGCCGCCGGCGGCGGCTTCGCGCTGGCGCTTGCCGCCGACATCCGCATCGCGGCGAAGAACGCGCGGATGAATTGCGCTTTCATCAAGCTCGGTCTCGGCGGCTGCGACATCGGCACCAGCTATTTCCTGCCGCGCCTCGTCGGCGTGTCGGTTGCTTCCGAACTGATCCTCACCGGACGCTTCATCCATGCCGACCGCGCGCTTGCGGTCGGCATGGTGTCCGAGGTGGTCGAGGCCGCCGCCGATCTCGATGCTGCGGCCAATGCTTATGTCGAGGCGATGATGATGGCCTCGCCGGTCGGTCTCCGCCTGTCGAAGGAATGCATCAACATGAGCGTCGATGCCGGCTCGATCGAGGCCGTGATTGCGATGGAGGATCGCAATCAGGTGCTGTGCAGCCGCTCCGAGGATTTCCAGGAAGGCATCAGGGCCTTTCTCGAGAAACGAAAGCCTGTCTATATCAGGCGCTGAGAACAGATCCTCTAAGGGACAAGAATTCCGGGAGACGCAAAATGGATGGAGGCGCGGCGATGCTGACGAAACCTGCCTTTCGCAAGGTGGATTGGCTCGCACGTGACATCGCGGTCGAGCGGCGCGGTGACGGCACCGTCGTCCTGAAGTCGCGGATTCCGCTCCAGGCCTACGAGATGCATATCCCGGCCTATCTCGCCAAATGGGCGGCGCGGGCGCCGGAGCGCATCTGGCTCGCGCAGCGCGGCGGTCCCGACCGGCAGTGGCGCAAGGTCTCCTATGGTGAAGCCAAGCGCACCGTCGATGCGCTGACGCAAGGCCTGCTCGATCTCGGCGTTGGCGACGGCCGGCCGGTCGCGATCCTCTCGGGCAATTCGATCGAGCACGCGCTGATGACGCAGGCCGCGATGCAGGCGAGGCTGCCGGCCGCGCCGGTGTCGCCGGCCTATTCGCTGATGAGCCAGGATCATCTCAAGCTCAAATACCTCTTCAACCTGATCAAGCCCGCCGTCGTGATGGTGCAGGACGGCCCGACCTTCGAGAAGGCGCTGAAGGCGATCGACCTCACCGGCATCACGGTCGTCCACGTCCTGCGTCCCTGCGAGGGGATCAAGAGCATGGCCTTTGCCGACCTCGCGGCAACGCCGGTGACGGCTGCGGTCGGCGAGTCGATCGCGAAGATCACGCCCCGGACCGTCGGCAAGCTGCTGTTCACCTCGGGCTCGACCGGCATGCCCAAGGCCGTCATCAACACCCAGGAGATGATGTGCGCCAACGCGGCGATGATGATGCAGGTGCGCCCGCGTGAAACGGAGGGCCCGATCCCGACCGTGCTCGACTGGATGCCGTGGAATCACACCATGGGCGGCAACGCCGCGTTCAATCCGGTGCTGGTCGATGGCGGCACGCTCTATATCGACGACGGCCGGCCGATGCCGGGCCAGCTCGAGGAGACCATCAGGAACCTGCGCGAGGTGTCGCCGACCTATTACGCCAACGTGCCGGCCGGCTACGCCGCGCTCGCCGCCGCGATGGAGAAGGACGCGGCGCTGTGCCGGAGCTTCTTCAGGAACCTCTCGATCATGGCCTATGGCGGTGCGCGGCTGCCCGACGATCTCTATGACCGGATGCAGGCGCTGGCGGTGAAGACCACGGGCGAGCGCATCGTGTTCTACACCGGCTGGGGCTCGACCGAGACCGCGCCGACCTCGACCGGCACCTATTGGGACACCGAGCGCGTCGGCCTGATCGGCCTGCCGTTCCCCGGCGTCGAGCTGAAGATGGTGCCGTGCGGCTCGAAATACGAATTGCGGCTGCGCGGCGTCAACGTCACGCCCGGCTATTTCGGCCAGCCGGACCTGACGGCGAAGATGTTCGACGAGGAGGGCTTCTACTGCATTGGCGATGCCGGCGTGTTCGTGAACCCCGAAGACCCGCTGCAGGGCATCATCTTTGCCGGCCGCGTGGTGGAGGATTTCAAGCTGACCACCGGCACCTTCGTCCATGTCGGCTCGCTGCGCACCGATGCGATCGCGGCCGCGACGCCGGTCGTACATGACGCGCTGGTTGCGGGGCAGGACCGTGAGTTCATCGGCCTGTTGTGCTGGCCGAACCTGCATGCCTGCCGCCAGCTCGTCGGCAACGCCGATGCAAGCTATGAGGACGTGATCCGGCATCCCGAGGTGGTCGCGTGCCTGAAGAAGGGCTTGCAGGCGCACAACGCGTCCACCACCGGCAGCAGCATGCGCATTGCGCGTGCGATGCTGATGGTCGAGCCGCCGTCGATCGATGGCAACGAACTCACCGACAAGGGCTACATCAACCAGCGCGCCGGCCTCGAACGCCGCGCCGCACTGGTCGAGAAGCTGTATGCCGGCGAGCCCGGCGACGACGTGATCATCTTGAACTGACCGTAGGATGGGTCAAGCGCAGCGAAACCCATCATCTCCAACCAGGCATTCGATGGGTATCGCTTCGCTCCACCCATCCTGTGAACAACAACAGCAACGCGGGTAAGCGCCATGAATTTCGATTTCTCCGACGAACAGAAGCAGATGCGCGATGAGGCGCGGAAATTCCTCAGCGAACAGTGCCCGCCGAAAGCCGTGCGCGAGGTGCTCGACGGCAAGGCGCCTTACGACAATGCGTTGTGGAAGGGCCTCGCCGAGATGGGCTTCCTCGGCGTCGCGATCCCGGAACAGTTCGGCGGTGCGGGCGCTGGCCATCTCGAGCTCTGCGTGATCGCGGAGGAAATGGGCCGCGCGCTGGCGCCGGTGCCGTTCTCCTCCACGGTCTATCTCGCCGCCGAAGCGATCCTGATCGCAGGCAGTGACGCGCAGAAGCAGAAGTGGCTGCCGAAGATCGCCGCGGGCGAAGCCATCGGCACGCTGGCGCTGTTCGAGGGCAAGGGCAACCCGTCGCCGAAGGCGATCAAGCTCACGGCCAATGGCGGCGTGCTCAACGGCGTCAAGAAGCCGGTGCCGGATGGCGCGATCGCCGATTTCGCCGTTGTCGCCGCGCGCACCGGCTCGAGCGGACGCGAGTCCGATATCTCGCTGTTCATCGTCGATCTCAAGGCCGGCGGCGTCGAGGTCAAGTCGCTCACCAACATCGACCTGACCCGCGGCCAGGCCGAGTTCACCTTCAAGGATGCGAAGGCCGAGCCGCTCGGCGCTACCAGCGAGGGCTGGAGCGTGATCACCCAGGTGCTCGATCGCGCGGCCGTGTTGACGGCGTTCGAGCAGGTCGGCGGCGCCGACCGCGCGCTGGAGATGGGCCGCGACTATGCGCTCGACCGTATCGCGTTCGGCCGTCCGATCGGCTCGTTCCAGGCGGTCAAGCACATGCTGGCCGACATGTATGTGTCGGCGACCTTGGCGCGCTCGAACTGCTATTACGGGGCCTGGGCGCTCTCGACCAATGCCGGCGAATTGCCGGAAGCCGCCGCCGCCGCGCGCATCAGCGCGACGCAGGCGTTCCAGCACTGCGCCAAGAACAATATCCAGGTCCATGGCGGCATGGGCTTCACCTGGGAGTTCGACTGCCACATGTACTACCGCCGCGCCAATGCGGTGGCGCTCGGTCTCGGCAGCCTGTCCTATTGGGAAGACGCGCTGATCGATCGCATGCGCAAGAAGAACGCGGCGTAAGCGAGGGACCGTCATGAATTTCGACGACACCCCGCAGGAGGCCGCATTCCGCGCCGAGGCGAAAGCCTGGATCGCGGCCAATGCGCCCAAGCAATATGAGGACGAGCTCCGCAAGGCCTCGCTCGGCCGCGTTGCGCTCAAGGGCGCAAACATCCTCGAGGTCGCCAAGGCCTGGCAGAAGAAAAAGGCGGACGCCGGCTGGGCCTGCCTGCACTGGCCGAAGGAGTATGGCGGCCGCGGCGCATCGCCGATCGAACGCGTGATCTGGCAGCAGGAGGAGGGCCCGTTCGGCCGCCTCAGCTCGATGTTCATCATCGGCCACGGCATGTGCGGCCCGACCATGATGGCGTTCGCCGGCGAGGAGCAGAAGCGCAAATATCTGCCGCCGCTCGCCTCCGGCGAGAAGATCTGGTGCCAGCTGTTCTCCGAGCCGGCCGGCGGCTCCGACGTCGCCGGCCTGCGCACCCGCGCCGAGAAGCACGGCGACGAATGGGTGATCAACGGACAGAAGATCTGGACCTCGGGCGCGCATTATTCCGACTACGGCATCCTGCTCACCCGCACCGATCCGACCGTGCCCAAGCACAAGGGCCTCACCATGTTCTTCCTGGACATGAAGAGCCCGGGCGTCGAGGTCAGGCCGATCAAGCAGGCGAGCGGGGCGTCGGACTTCAACGAAGTCTATTTCACCGACGTGCGCATTCCGGACGCGCAGCGGCTCGGCAATGTCAATGACGGCTGGAACGTGTCGCTGACCACGCTGATGAACGAGCGCATGTCGATCGGCGCCGGCGTCGCCACCGGCTTCCCCGAGCTGTTCGACTATTGCAGCAGCCTGATGCTGGAGGATGGCCCCGCGATCGAGAACCGCGCGGTGCGCTCCAAGCTCGCGAACTGGGCGGTGAAGGCGAGCGGGCTGAAATACACCAGCATGCGCGCGATCTCGGCGCTGTCGAAGGGCGAGCGTCCCGGACCGGAGAATTCGATCGGCAAGCTGGTCGCCGGTTCGATGATCCAGGACGTCGCGACCTATGCGCTCGATCTGCAGGGCGCGGCCGGCGCGCTGAACGGGATTGAAGATGCCGAGGTCGCCGGCAAATTCCAGGCGATGCTGCTGCGCGCGCCGGGCACCCGCGTCGAGGGCGGCACCGACGAGATCATGCGCAACATCATCGCCGAACGCGTGCTGGGCCTGCCCGGCGACATCAGGGTCGACAAGGACGTTCCCTTCAACAAGATCCCGACCAAGGGAAGAGCTTCATGACCTCATCCTGAGGAGCCGCGCAGCGGCGTCTCGAAGGATGAGGCCCCAGTCGGGCCGCATGGTTCGAGACGGCGCAAGCGCCTCCTCACCATGAGGGGAAACAGTGACACTAGGATCGTAAAAGAGGTTCGCCATGAATTTCGATGACACCCCGCGGGAAGCCGAGTTCCGCGCCATCGCCCGCAAGTGGATCGCGGCCAACGCGCCGAAGGAGTTCGAAGAGGAGCTCTCGAAGTCCTCGCTCGGCCGCATCCGGCTTGCCAGGCACGACATGGTCGAGGTCGGCAAGGCTTGGCAGAAGAAGAAGGCGGAGGGCGGCTGGGCCTGCCTGCACTGGCCGAAGGAATATGGCGGCCGCGGCGCCACCCCGATCGAGCGCGTGATCTGGCAGCAGGAAGAGGGCGTCTACGGCAAATTGACCCAGCCGTTCCAGATCGGCGAGGGCATGTGCGGCCCGACGGTGATGGCCTGGGGCAGCGAAGAGGCCAAGCGCCGCTATCTGCCGAAACTCGCCTCCGGCGAGGAGATCTGGTGCCAGCTGTTCTCCGAGCCGTCGGCCGGCTCCGACGTCGCGGGGCTGCGCACCCGCGCCGAGAAGAAGGGCGACAATTGGGTCGTCAACGGCCAGAAGATCTGGACGTCCGGCGCGCATTACTCCGACTACGGCCTGTTGATCGCGCGCACCGATCCGAATGTCCCGAAGCATAAGGGCCTCACGATGTTCTTCCTCGACATGAAGAGCCCCGGCGTCGAGGTGCGGCCGATCAAGCAGGCCAACGGCATGCAGGAGTTCAACGAGGTCTATTTCACCGACGTCGTAATCCCGGACAGCCAGCGGTTAGGGGCGGTCGGCGAGGGCTGGAGCGTGTCGCTGACCACGCTGATGAACGAGCGCATGTCGATCGGCGCGCGGCTCGCCACCGGCGTGCCCGAGATGTTCGAGTTCTGCTCCAATTTGATGCTGGAGGAAGGTCTTGCGATCGACGATCCGGCGGTGCGCTCCAGACTTGCGAACTGGGCGGTGAAGGCGAGCGGGCTGAAATACACCAGCTACCGCGCCATCTCGGCGCTGTCGAAGGGCGAGCGACCGGGGCCGGAAAACTCCATCGGCAAGCTCGTCTCCGGCCTGATGCTGCAGGATATCGCGACCTATGCGATGGACCTGGAAGGCGCGGCAGGCAGCCTCACCGGCACCGACGAGGAGCAGGCCAACGGCCAGTTCCAGCAGATGCTGCTGTCGTCGCCCTCGATGCGCATCGCCGGCGGCACCGACGAGATCCTGCGCAACATCATCGCCGAGCGCGTGCTGGGCCTGCCCGGCGACATTCGCGTCGACAAGGATGTGCCCTACAACAAGATCCCGACCAAGGGGCGGGGTGGTTAGTCGTCATTCCGGGGCGATGCGAAGCATCGAACCCGGAATCTCGAGATTCCGGGTTCACGCTTCGCGTGCCCCGGAATGACGAAAAAGGAGGATATATCATGGACGCGAAGACACCGAACCCGCGCTACGCGACCGAGGACCGCATCGGCGCGCTCGAGGAATTGCTCAACGAGCGCTACTCGGTGCGCGCGTTCCAGCCGCGCGAGGTGCCGCGCGAAGTCATCGAGCACATTCTGTCGACGGCGCAGCGCACCGCGTCCTGGTGCAACAGCCAGCCCTGGCAGGTGCTCATCGTCTCCGGCGAGGCCAAGGAGCGGTTTCGCAAGGCGATCTATGCCGAGGCCTCGCGCGGCCTCGCCGAGGATTACGACTTCACGCCGCCGCGCGAATATGTCGGGGTCTACCTGGAGCGCCGCCGCGAAAGCGGCTTCCAGCTCTACAACACGCTCGGCATCGCGCGCGGCGACAAGGCAGCCTACGCAAAACAGGCGCTGGAGAACTACAATTTCTTCGGCGCGCCGCACATTGCCGTGATCCACACCAATGAGCCGCTCGGCATCTATGGTGCGATCGACTGCGGCGGCTATGTCTCGAATTTCATGCTGGCGGCGCAGGCGCTCGGGCTCGGCACCATCCCGCAGGCGGCGATCGCGCGCCATTCCGGGCTGATCCGCCGTCATTTCAACCTGGCCGACGATCGCCGGGTTGTCTGCGGTATCTCGTTCGGCTATGCCGATCACGCGCAAAAGGTGAACAGCTACCGCACGTCGCGTGCGACCGTGGAAGACACTGTCACATTCGTCGATGTATAATTTCCTCAAGGCGGGAAGGTCGGTTCACCCCCCGCCGAGGACAAGAAAAGCTACGAAGAAACGACAAGAACAAAAATGGCGAATAACGCCTCCCTGACGCCGGCTGAGATCAGCTGGCAGCTGCACCGTCTGCCTGCACTCGAGCGCGACGCGTTCATCGCCGCGCATTATCTGGGACGGCCCGTTGCCTGGAAGACCCGCTTCTTCGACGCGATCGATTGGGGCGCGGCCTCGGTGCTGCAATTCAGCTTCCTGCAGCGCGGCTGGCATCGCCATTCGCGGCTCGACAATCCGATCTATGCCTATATCGACATCGAGGAACATCCGGAAACCCGCGGCCTGCGCCGCGGCCGCCGGATCGATCTTGAGGGCACGATCAAGGGCGTCGACTTCGTGACCGGGATTACGCTGACGCTGGAGCGGTTCGAGATCCTGCCGGTCAATTTTTTCGACCGCTTCGTGATCAGCTCCGACAGCCGCTACTAGCAAGCAGCGAACCGCAGACTCTGCTCCACCTCGCCCCGCGCGCGGGGAGAGGTCGGAACGCATCGTTAGATGCGTTCCGGGTGAGGGGGAGTCTCAGCAAGCGCAGCTATCACCGTATGCGCGGAGACAGCCCCTCACCTCAACCCTCTCCCCGTAAGAACGGGGCGAGGGAGCGCACTGCTCCTGCGGCTCCATTCAACCCAATCTCATTACGCTTCAGCGTCCCGCCACCGCGCGGCGGGCCGGCGCGTCGGCATAGCGCGCGGCCATCGCGCTCGTCAGCTCGGCCATCTTCTCGCGCAACTCTAACGGCGCGACCACCTCGGCCTCGGCCCCGAGCCGCAGCAATTCGGTCGCCGCGTGCCACACCGTCTTGCCGACCGGCATGGTGGCGAGCCGCCAGCCGTCGGCGTCAGTGCCATCAGTGAGCCGCATCCGCGCCTTCACGTAAGGGTGGGCCAGCGCATCGAACAGTTTCAGCCCGAGCGGCGACAGCCGCACCGTGGCCTCGTTCGGATGCAGCTCGGCCTCCAGCCGCTCGATCGAGGCGCGCCAATAGGCGGCGAGGTCGAACTCCGCGGGCCGCGCGAACGGCGTCTCCAGCGTCACGCAGTCCAGCACGCGTGCGACGCGATAGGTGCGCACATTGCCGTCGACGAGGCCGGCGAGGTACCAGCTGCCGCCCTTCAGCACGAGGCCGAGCGGCGCCACGCGCCGCCGCTTCTCGGCTTTCCAGCTCTGGTAGCGGATCTCGAGCATGGTCTCGCGCAGCACGGCGCCGGCGATGGCGCGCAGATGCTCCGGCTCCTCGGTCTCGCCGAACCAGCCGGGTGCGTCGAGATGGAAGCGCTGCTGCATCCCTCTTGCGTTGGGCCGCAGGTTCTCCGGCAGCGCCGCCATCAGTTTGGTTTGCGCCGCCACCATCGCGGCATCGAGGCCAAGCGCGGCGGCGGGCCCCGGGAGACCGGCCATGAACAGCGCCTCGGCTTCGCCCTGCGACAGGCCGTTGAGCCGCACGCGATAGCCGTCGAGCAGGCGATAGCCGCCCTCGGCGCCGCGGTCGGCATAGACGGGAACGCCGGCTGCGGCGAGCGCGTCGATGTCACGATAAATCGTGCGCACCGAAACCTCGCAGGCTTCCGCCAGCTCAGGCGCGGTGACCTGCCCCCGCGCCTGCAGGGTGGTGAGGATGGAAAACAGCCGGCTCGCGCGCATGGCCAAATCATACCTGACACAAGATGTCAGGTATAGGCGGACATAACGAGACCACGCCCTGACGGCGCAAGGAGACCCGCCCATGACCACCACCGACCGCGTCACGCTGTATTATTCGCCGCAGAGCCGCGCCACCGGCACCCGCGTGCTGCTGGAGGAGCTCGGCGCGCCCTATGATCTGCACGTTCTCAACATGAAGGCGGGCGAGCAGCGCAAGGAGGCCTATCTCGCCATCAATCCGCTCGGCAAGGTGCCGGCGATCCGCCTTGGCGACGCGCTGGTGACCGAACAGGTCGCGATCTTCATCTATCTCGCCGATCTGTTTCCGCAGGCCGGCCTGACGCCGGCGCTGAACGACCCGTGCCGCGGCCCGTATCTGCGCTGGATCGCCTATTACGGCTCCTCGTTCGAGCCGGCCGTGATCGACCATTTCATGAAGCGCGAGCCCGCGCCGATCACGCAGTCGCCCTATGCCGATTACGACACCATGCTGGGCGCGCTGGAGGCGCAGCTGGCTAAGGGGCCCTATCTGCTCGGCGAACAGTTCACGGCGGCGGACATCCTCTGGGGCATCGCGCTCTCTTGGACCATGATGTTCGGCATCGTGCCGAAAAGGGACGTGTTCGTCCGCTATGCCGAACGCATCGCCGCGCGCCCGGCCTTCCAGCGGATATCGAAGGCCGACGACGAGATGGCGGCGCAGCATGCGGCGGCCGCCGGAGTGTGATACGGATCGGGCCGATGGCGAAAGTCCTGCACAGCACCAACTGCTTCAACACCCTGATCCGCGTTGCCGAGGATTGTCCGGCGCAGCGCGGCGAGGAGCCGCAGCCGCGCGGCGGCCAGCCGACGGTTGCCGTGCTGCAATACCAGATGATCGCGGGCGCGCCATACAAGTACACCTCCGACGACGTCGTGTTCGCGACGTCGGCGGCCGGCCGCGCGCTCGATGCGAAAGCGGCGAAGAAGGCGCGCAGCCTCGTCCGCGAGACTTTCTTCTCGCGCGGCCAGGCTTGCATGCGCGCCTCGCCGCTCGGCAAGCGGTTCGGCTGGGGTGTCCATGCCGACGCCGAGGGCCGCATCGCGCTCTACGCCGTCGACAGCAAGCGCTACCAGGCACTTGCCGCAGACCCCGACATCGCGCAAGTCCGCGCGATGCGGAACAAGCGGGCGTGAGGGGAGGCTGATACGGCCGTCACTGCGAGGAGCGATAGCGACGAGCAATCCATGCCACCGCGTTCGCGCTGAAATGGATTGCTTCGCTTCGCTCGCAATGACGTCTCAAAGGCTGAGCGCACCATTAGACCCGTCATCCCCGCGCAAAGGCTTCGACTTTGTCGCTGGAGGTGCGAGCGGAGCGAGCCTCGAAGGATGAATCGGCCACCAGCCGGGCCGTCGACCCTTCGAGACGCCGCTACGCGGCTCCTCAGGGTGACGGGATAAAGGAGGCGGGCCGCCGAGCTAAAACCTCGGCGCACGCTTCTCGGCGAAGGCCTTGATGCCTTCCTTGATCTCGTCGCCGCGCATGCTGTCGCGGTGACGGGCGTCGGCGGCGGCTTCATCCAGCGCGCCGCGGGCGAATTCGTTGACCGCGCGCTTCATGCCGGCCATTGCCTTTGGCGCATTGCCGGCCAGGATCGTCGCGAGCTTGTCGACCTCCTCGTCGAGCAGGTCGAGCGATACCATCGCGGTGAGGTAGCCGATCCGCAGCATCTCGGGCGCCGATATCTTCTGAGCGGTCAGGAACAGCATCTTGGCGTTGTCAACGCCGAGCCGGGTAACGTAGCGCTGGATGCCGCTCTTGTAATAGTGCAGCCCGAGCCGCGCCGCCGGCATGAACATCTCCGCGGTATCGACGCCGATGCGGAAGTCGCAGGCGAGCGCGAGGTCGGTCGAGCCGCCATAGACCCCGCCATTGAGCCGGCAGATTGTCGGCACGCTGAGATCCTCGAGCCGGTTGACCACGACCTCGAACGCCGAGCCCGCGCTCTGCTGCTCGCTCGCGCTCACCGCGCGCTCGGCGACGGAGTTGAGGTCGTAGCCGGCGGAGAACGCGCGGCCGGTTCCGGTCAGCACCAGCACGCGGATCGCGGGATCGGCCTCGATCCGGTCGAACAATGCCAGCAGCTCGCCGAGATCCTCGGCCTGCAGGCGGTTGAGATGCTTCGGCCGGTTGAGACGGATCGTTGCGCGCGCGCCCGCGATTTCGAGCACGGGTCCGCTGGCGGTGTCGGCCGCGTCAGCCATCTTGGTCTCCATCATTATTGATTCTCACGTTCGCGCCGCTTGGCCTCGGCGTCGATGGTCTCGGCGAGATCGGGATGCCTTGCCATCAACAGGCGGAAATCGACCAGGTCAAGCACCAACAGCCTGGTCACCTTGCTGGTCGAGACGCTGGCGCCGCGCTTGGCGTTGCCGAGCAATGCCATCTCGCCGAAGAACTCGCCTTCGCCAAGCTTCACCTTGCGCCCGGGCAGGTCGACCTCGACCTCGCCGGCGGCGACGAAATACATGCAGTCGCCATTGGTGTCCTTGCGGATGATCATGGTGCGCGGCGGCAGGTCCATGGTCCGCAGCATTTGGGTGACGTCGGCGATCGCGGCCGGGCCGAGGTGCGCGAAGAACGGCACCTTGCTGACGGTCTCCCAGGTTCGCAAGAAATTGTCGCGGCGGGTTTCGGCGGCAAAGCCGGTCGCCAGGATACCGGTCCACAGCCCGAACACGCCGAGGCCCGAGATCATCACCATGGCGGCGACCACGCGGCCGAGCGGGGTGATCGGCACCACGTCGCCGTAGCCGGTCGTGGTCAGCGTCACCACCGCCCACCACAGCGCCGCCGGCACGCTGCCGAAGGTCTGCGGCTGGACGTCCCGCTCCAGGAAATATTCCGCAACGGAGGCCAGGAACACCACCATCAGGAAGATCACGAGCACGCTGAGCAGCGGCCCGGATTCCACGACCAGCACGCGCCGGAGCTGGCGCAGGCCGGGAATGCCCGGCACCACCTTGAGCACCCAGAGCACGCCGAGCAGCCAGGCGGTTTTCGGCTCGACGCCGGACAGCAAGGCCACCGGCACGGCCAGCGCGCCGATCGCGTCGACCACGCCGGCGCTGGACAGCGCGTAGAACCAGAATTTGCCCTGCCGCCCCATGTGGCGCAGCCGCACCAGCCATTCGAATACGAAATAGGCAAGGCAGGCCCATAGCAGCGCATCCACCCAGCGCGGCGCCGCGTCATGGGCCGGCGCGACCGTCAGCAGCGTCATCATGGCGACACCGGCCGCGACGGCGACATAGGCCGCCGTGGTCATGTTGCGGCCGGCGGTGGCGGAAACGAAGCGCGTCAAGGCCGGAAGGACGAGCCGCTTGGACATCGGAACGGAGCTTGCCTGTCGATGAATTGCTGGAATTGAGGCCCTGCGAACGGCAGAGCCGATGTCACAACGTGCCTCTCCGGGTTGAGGCCGTCAACGCGCAGGCCATGGCGGGATGCTCGCGGCGGAAGACCCATCAGTTGGACGAAAGGCCTAACCATGTTGGCCCGATTTTGCGCCCGCGAATGTGAGAAATCGGACAAAACGTCGCTTTTTCCCCGTATATCAGGGATGCTGGTTCGCCGATGCGACCTTGGCCGGAATGAAGCGACTAATAAGGCGATCTTATTCACTTCTTGAGAAATTGGTTGGTTTCCGATGGATACCTCACATCTCGCGGAGCACGCCGGCGCCGCCGGCAGTTTCTTCGCATCGATCTTCGTGGTTGCCACGCTGTCGATGCGGACCATGATCCCGTTGCGCGTCTTCGCCATCCTGACCAACATCATCCTGATCGCGACCGCCGTCCCGACCCACAATTACGCGACGCTGATCCTGCATGCCGTGCTGTTGCCGGTGAATACCTATCGGCTGCACCAGATGCTGCAACTGGTCCGCAACGTGAAGAAATCGGTCAACAGCGATCTGTCGATGGAATGGCTGAAGCCGTTCACGACGGAACGCAAATGCACCGCGGGCGAAGTCCTGTTCTACAAGGACGAGAAGGCCGACAGCATGTTCTACATTGTCAGCGGCCGCTTCCGCCTGGTCGAATCCGGCATCGAGCTGCCGGTCGGCGCCCTCGTCGGCGAGTTCGGCATGCTGTCGCCGTCGAACACGCGAACCCAGACGCTGGAGTGCGTCGAGACCGGCATGGTGCTGTCGGTGACCTATGACCAGGTCGAGCAGCTCTACGTCCAGAACCCGGCGTTCGGCTTCTACTTCCTGCGCCTCGCCAGCGCCCGCCTGTTCCAGAATATCTCGACGCTCGAGCAGCAGCTCGCGCAGCACGCCACCCCACAGGTCGCGGAGCCCAAACCTGCATGAGCCCCGTGACGAGTTCTGGAGGCGCCGCAGTGGCGGATGACGACGGTCTCCTGGCTTCGCTCCGTTACCTCTTTGCCGATATCATCGGCGATGAGGACGAGGGGCCGCCGGTGCTGCCCGACGCCTGCCCGGACCATCTCGGGCCGGCCGTCACCAAGGCCATCGATCTGTTGATCGCCTATCAGAGCACGAGCTACGCCCAGCTCTATATCGACCGGCTCAAGCGCTTCGTCGGCCGCCGCGGCGTCGACGACGCCTTGCTTGCCGAGATCGCCCGCCTGATGGCGGAGCGCATGGCCTATGAGGACGCGATCCGCATCGCGCAGCTCAAGCTTGGCGAAGTCAATGCGGTGGGCGGCCTTGCGGCGCGCTCGGCCGACGACGTCAAGAAGTTTCGCCTGGACGAGTTGATCGACGCCCTGCCGGCCGTGGTCGCCGATCCGGTGCTCGGCGTGCTGGATCAGTTCGGCTGGCGGCGTCGCCGGGTCTCGATTCGCTTCAGCGCCAACAACCGCTTCAGCGTTCGCCGGCTCAGGATCGAGGCGGGCCTGAAGCGCTGGCGGCTGTTCTCGGGACGCTATGCCAGGGAGCGCGTCTGGGTCGAGCGCTGGCTGCACATGATCGACCGCAGCCTGACCAAGCAGCCGAGCGCCGCCCCGGCGGTCGTGCAGACCGCGACCATGATCCAGGGTTACGGCGATCCCTACCGCCAGGGCATCGCGGACTGGCACGTGATCATCGACGGGCTCGCCAAGCCGACCTTCGACGGCGTGCTCGTGCTCCCCGACCTTGCCGGCGCCATTGCGGAAGCGCGCGCTGCCACCATGCCCGATCCGCGGCAGGCAGCGCTGAAGCGCAAGATCGCGGAGATCCGCGCCCGGGCGCCGGCGGTGTCGTAAGAACCTTCGCCGTCATTGCGAGGAGCGAAGCGACGAAGCAATCCAGTTCCCCGCTTGCGGCGCTGTGGATTGCTTCGCTTCGCTCGCAATGCCGCGGGAATCTGCCGAAGCCATCTACCGCTTGATGTGCGGCGGCTCGTCGTAGCCGCGACGGCTGGAATAAAACAACAGGCCCATCAGGCCGATGCAGACCGCGGCCAGAAGCGCAATGCCGATCGTAAACACCACGATGCCGTAGGTCGGCACCGGAGCATCCACGGTCAGGCCTTCATAGGCGTAGGCGCCGACGGCGGCCAAAAAGGCCAGCAGGCCGATGCTGATTGCAATGCGCATGCGTAGCTGCCTCTGCTGAGGGCCGAGGGCAACAGGCACTTACGCCGGTTTTCACGCCGCGGCGGTGGCCTTGGCCAACGCCTGCCGTCCGGCTTCGGTCAGCTCGGAAAGCGTCGTCCTGCCGCTCTTGGCGCATTTGATGATGTATCGGGCAACACGGCGGCGGGTGTCATGTTCCTCGCCGTGCGGTGCGTCTGCGCAAACGCGATCGAGCGCAACGTTCATGGCGAAGAGCGTGCGTGAGTCAAACCGTTCCTCGATCATCGCAGCTCTCCTTTGCGACTCGCGGCTACTTGCGGAACGTCAGCCATTCGCTGACTTCCATCACAGTCTCGGTCTGTCTGGCCTTCTTCATCAGCATTTCGCGTTCCCGTCCCGGCGGCAGCTTGCGTGCCGCAATGCGCGAATCTTCGGCGAATTTTTGCAAGCGGTTTTCGAACGATCCGGGAGGCCGCGACCTGTTGCGCTTCTTCTTGATCATGCCGTCTCCGAGCTGGAACCAGCAATACTAGGCTTGTTCCCCGGATGCCGTCGTTAACCCATGACATCGGTCGAATTGAAAAAAAACGCGCGCCGGAAATTGGCGACCCAAAATCGCGACCTGAGATCGCGACCTGGGATCGCGAAGATCGCAGGAACGATCTTCGGCGCTCCGCGTAACACCCGTGCGTTCGCTGCTTTGCTCCCCGAAAGGCGGTGGACCACTCCGGTGACGGGCCTCGGCGAATTTGATCGCCGGGGCCCGCATGTCTTCAGGCAAAGCAGCCAAGGCAACAAGAAGGACATAAGCAGTGGCACATTCCAATCAGGGCATCGTGAAAGACAACAAGGGGCAGGAGCAGCCGGCCGACAAGCAGCGCGCGCAGGCCGCGCATAAGACCGACCCGCGAAAGTCGAATGCGCGCGAAGCGACGCGTGATCCGAAATTGAACGATGCCGACAAGACGCCGGGATCCGGCATGACATCGGACGACCGCGGCGATCCTCCAACGGGCTGAACGACGTTCCGCTCTGCAGCAATCGCGGCAATGCGGCAGGAACGATGACCCGGGCCGACCGTTGGCGTCGAGGGATCAATGGAGAACTGACATGGCGATGGACGAGAAGGAGGTCGGAAACCTGATCGGCAGCGACAAGGTCGAGGGCACCGCGGTCTATGGCTCCGACGAGCGCAAGATCGGCTCGATCGAACGGGTGATGATCGACAAGAAGAGCGGGCGGGTGTCTTACGCCGTGCTCGGCTTCGGCGGCATTCTCGGTCTCGGCAACGACCATTATCCGCTGCCCTGGCAGTCGCTCAAATACGACACGAGGCTGGGCGGCTATGTCACCGGCGTCACCGAGAGCCAGCTGCGCGGCGCGCCGAAATACGGCAGCGAGCGCGAGTGGAATTGGTCCGATATCGGCACCACGCGCGCGGTGAACGACTACTACGGCGTGCCGTTCGTCTGAACGTCCCTTAGACGTCCCCCCCGAGCCGGGGGACCCGTATTTCACCGGTGGTACCCACCGGGAGCCGAGGTGTGCGTGATGCTCGGGATGTAACCGTCGCATCCTTGGGACGTCTGTACACTAGTGAACATACGTCAATAGCTGTGCAAGGTAACATACGTAATTGAAGTCGGTCCTGCAGTTGCCCGATTAAACATGCGGGAGACCAATCGTTGGCGTCGCTAATCCGGAAATTGGAGCAGTTTGCACGGCTTTCGCCGGTAGACCAGGTCCTTCTCAATCGCGCGTCTACCGAGCGCGTCCGCCATTTTGGTCCGCGGGTCGACATCGTCCGCGAGGGCGAGAAGCCGAAGGACGTCCATCTGATCCTGTCCGGCTGGGCCTATCGCTATAAGCAGCTCGAGGACGGTCGGCGTCAGATCGTGGCCTTCTTTCTGCCCGGCGACATTTGCGACGTGAACGTCTTCATCCTGCGCGAGATGGATCATTCGATCGGTACCGTCACGGCAGTGTCGATCGCCGACCTCTCCCGCGAATTCTTCGACAAGGTCGCGGCCGGACATCCGCGCATCGTGACCGCGTTCTGGTGGGAAACCCTGGTCAACGCGGCGATCCAGCGCGAATGGACCATGAGCCTCGGCCAGCGAACGGCGCTGGAGCGGATGGCCCATCTGCTGTGCGAGATCTGGCTCCGGCTACGTGCTGCAGGCCTGACCCAGGGCGACAGCTGTGATTTCCCGCTGACCCAGGGCGATCTCGCCGATGCCACCGGGCTCTCCAAGGTTCACGTCAACCGAACGCTGCAGGAATTGCGCGCCGGCGGCCTGATCGTACTCAAGGGAAAGACCCTGGTCGTCCCCAATCTCGAGCGGCTGATGCAGGCCGGCCTGTTCAACCCGAACTACCTGCATATGGATCACGAGGGACGGCAGCTCGACGCCGCTGCGACGCCGACGGACGCGGCGGTCGGGTGAGAAGCGCGCTCCGCTGCATGTCGCGAGAGCGCGGATGTATGGTTCACCCGGCCGTTCAAAATACGCGATGTCGTCCTGGCGAAAGCCAGGACCCATTACCTCAAGTCCCAATTGTTGCGCGATGCTGGGGTCGCGATCCCGTTCATCAGCGAAAGCGGTGGTAATGGGTCCTGGCATTCGCCAGGACGACAGTGGTGCATGTGGCGCGACCGCAGGGACGACAGTTGTATCTGTGGCGTGACCAACGGCTTGGTTTCACCCGTTGGCCGCCTTCACCACCACGAGGTTCTCGTCCGGCGTCGCAGGGTGGCGCTTGAGGTGATCGCGGCGCAGTGCGATCTCGTCGCGGACCAATTCGTAGCCGAGCTTGAACGTGTCCATTCCGTCGCCGGAAACGGTGCCGTCGCGCAGGCCGGTCACCGCGCCGCGCAGGATCGCCTCGAGCTCGTCCTGCAATTCGTCGAGATGCTCGGCGCAGGTGGCGTGCTCGACGCGCTCGCCGATGTCGAGGATCCTGCCCGCCAGCTCGCTGGCCTTCTCCGGTGCGACGCGGGTGATCTTGGTGTAGATCGCGGCGAAGATCGAGCCGATGATGCTGAGCGCGGCGGCACCGAGATACATCAGGTCGCTGTAGCGATCCATGAACGACTTGGTATCGTCGTTGATGTATTCGGCGGCGCCCTGATGGGCGACGATGAAGGCGTCCTTGTCGGTCGCCGCCGGCTCGATCTTGGAGGCGAAGCCGTCGTCGAGCGCAAGTTCCGCCTTGTTCTCGTAGATGATGCGCGCGAGCTCGGCGGCTGTCGTCGTGGACATCGAGGATTGCGCGACCAGCAGCCATTCCAGCCCGATGGTATCGACCTCGTCATCGGGGATCGCCGGCGAGGACGACAGCATGCCGGTCGAGACCGTCTCCTCCGAAATCGCCGGGTATTTGCGCGCCAGCGCCTTGGCCGCGTCGATCGCATTCAGCGTGAAGCCGCCGGCGCGCTTGGCATATTGCTCGTAGGTCTTGTCCTTCACGATCTTCGAGGCATGCTCGATCGCGATCACAGCGGCAAAGCCGGAGGCGAACAGCTTGTCGAAAGGTGTGTTCGGCGGCGCCTGCTGTACCCGCTGCGCCGCGTCGGGGCTGTCGGCAATCTCGAGCGCGCTGCGGACGAAATTGACGCTGTTTTCGCCGTCGCCGACGACCGCGATCCGCTTCTTCTTGAGCTCGCTCAGAGATTTGATCTTCTTGCCGCCGGGGCTGAGCACCAGCACCACGTCATGCTCGAGGATCGCGATGGCGCGGGCACGCGGCGGCACCCTTGCGTCAGTGCGCAGGATGGCAAGCGAGGCGTCGCGGCGATCGAATTGCGCCAGCGCCTTGGCGTTGTCGGGGTTCGGCGCGATCTTCAGCCGCAGCCGCGACGAATTGTTCTTCAGCACGATGGCGAGCTTGGCGGCGAATTTCGCCTCCGGGCCCTTGGCATCGCCGACCGCGAACACCAGCGTTTCGGAATTGCGCAGCCAGAGCCGGCCGCCGATCACGGTGATCGCGCTCAGGAGCAGCGTCAGCAGGGTGAAGACGATGATCTGCGCGCGGTTGGTCTTGACGACCGGTTTGGCGACCGGTGGGCGCGGCGGCATCGGCGCAGGCGAGGGGGCTTCGGCACTCATGGCTGATTACCTGGCTCATCACCCGTCCGGGACGGCCCGTTGCCGCAACCCGATCGGCGCGGCGCTGCCCGGTGAATCCGTAAATGGCTATAAAAGAAAGAAAATTTCCTATGTTGCCGACGATATACCTCCCCGGGGGGAATGCAAACCGGCCGCCGGCCGTAACCTTAATCTCGGCCGGCCTGCGCCGCGATGCCACATGACCATTGCCACTATCGACGGTCGGACCGAGATGTGATTTTCGAGGAGGCGCAGGTGCATTCTGGCGCCGGAGATGTCATAAATGAGACACGCTTCGGTTTGCGGAATTGTGCTGACGGCCTGACCCGGATTTCTTGCAATCACATTCATCGAAGTAAAAGGGCGTCAGCTTGTTGTTTCCCTCCATGTCATCGTCGGTGTCGGTTGGTGCCCTGGTGGGATGGATGTTGCTTCTCACCGCAAAGCACATCATCGCCGACTTCATGCTGCAGAACGCCTGGATGGCGATCGGCAAGGACCAGAAAACCGGCTGGGCGCTGCCGCTGCTGGCGCACTGCCTGGTCCATCTCGCGGTCGCGCTGGCGCTGATCCTGGTGGTGGCGCCGCGGTTCTGGTACGTCGCCTTCATCGACTTCGTGATCCACATCATCGTCGATCGGGCCAAGGGCATCTGCGCCTCGCATTTCGGCGTGACGCTGGAATCCGGCCATCCCTGGTTCTGGACCCTGATCGGGGTCGACCAGGCGCTGCACCACCTCACCGGCTTCGCGCTGTCGATCTACATGGCCGCGAACTGAGCGGCTCGCGCGCGCCTTTCCTCCCGTCCTGAACCACGAATCCAGCCGCCGCGGCGCGGGCGGATGTGATTCGCGCGCAACGGGCAAGACCCTCCGGAAGCGACCGGAGGCCGTGGTTAACCTTTCGTTAGAGGATTACGCGGCATCTTCCCGATCGAGGGGGATTTGCAAATGTTTTCAAGCCGCGACGCCTTCGAGAACGATGCCTGCCCGGTGGCCGACGACCTGCTCGGCCAGATGTATCGCGCCAATCCGAACGGGCTCTCGTTGCTGGTTGCCAATGTCGCGCCCGATGTCAGGGCGAGGCTCGCGCTGTTCTGCTATCGCCGCAGCCATCTGCACGCGCTCGCGGTGGCGATCGCGTCGAGCTGCAGCGAGTGGGAGCTGGCGAATTCGGGTGGCCGTGTCGGCTCGACGCTCTACGCGCTGTCGCGTGAGCCGGCCCGCGCCGCGACCGTTTCGCATGGCGGTCGCAAGCCGATCACGCTGTCGACCAAGCCGCTGACGACCTTCGCGCCGATCGTCGATGACGAGCTCGACGACGAGGACGTCAGCGACAGGGTCACGGCGTAACGTCCGTTAGATCGGCTGCGCGCTCGCGATGAGCGGCAGCCCGTGCCGGCGCCGCGCCATCGCGCATTCCGCGTCGCCCGGCTGGCAGGTCCGGCATACTTCCGGCCGCACCGCATAGACTTCGCAGCGCGTTGCTTCTCCGACCCGGCCCGCTAGCGCCGAGCAGCGGTCGCCCTCGCAGCGCATGCCTGATTGTCGCGCATTGACGAATTGCGGTGGGATCAGATCGAGCTGCGCGTCGTCCTCGATGGTGAAGCGCGGCCAGTTCTCCGAATAGCTGCAGCAGGCACCGCAGGATTGGCAGGGGCTTGCGTCGGCTGCGTCGATCGCGTTGTCGGCCATCAGGTGTCCCTCGGCGCTTCCCAGACCAGGCTGCGCCGCCAGCGCGCCCTGAGCAGGTCGCGCCGCTCCGGATATTTCTCGTCGTGATAGACCGCCGTGACCACGCGGTCGGTGCGGAAGCTGCGGAAATCCCTGCGCAGCTCGCACCAGGCGGCGAGCAGCCGCACCGCCTCGTGATAGCCGACCGCGATCGGCCAGATCGTGCGCTCGCTATCGCGGCCATGCTCATCGCGATAGTTCAGCGTGATCTTCTTGCCCTCATGGATCTGGCTGCGGGTCCTGACCATGTCGATGCGGTCGGGCTCCCGGTTCCAGGCCGAGCGGGCCCGGCTTGCCGGCTCCAGCACGAACGGCCGCAGCCGGTCGGGCACGGTCTCGGCGATCTTGGCCATCAGGTCCTCGGCCGCGCGTGCCAGCGCCGGATCGGCGTGGCCGACCACCCATTGCGCGCCGAGCACGCAGGCCTCGATCTCGTCGGGTGTCAGCATCAAGGGCGGCAGGTCGAATCCCTTCTCCAGGATGTAGCCCATGCCGGCCTCGCCGCGGATCGGCACCCGCTGCTCGATCAGGCTGGCGATGTCGCGATAGATCGTCCGCTTCGATGTCTCGAGCTCGGCGGCGATGGCATCGGCGGTCAAAGGCTTACGGGTGCGTCGGAGCACCTGGATGATCTGAAACAGCCGGTCGGCGCGTCTCATGGCAACTCTCTCGATCGCTCTCTTGGCACGTGTCTTGTCGAGTGTCTCGGTAGCTGTTTTGGCAGCCGTCTTGACGAGTGTCTTGACAGGTCTCGTCGCCTCTCGGTGCGCAGACTTTTCTGGGTCCCGTCCGGCTGCTGCTGACAGCATGTTGGCAGCAGGTGGGGGCTATATCAGGACAACACCTCAAGTGAAGGGAATTTGTCCATGACGAATCTTGACGAACTCGGTTTCCGGCAGGCGCAAGGCTTTGCGCTGGAACAGCTGGTCACGGTCTACTCCACCTCCGGCGACCTGCGCTGGGCCCTGATCGCGCTGATCGCGCAGTCGATCGGCACGGTTTGGTCCTACGGGCGGGCACGGCTGGTCAAGCGCGTTCGCGAGGCGGTTCGCCGCCTCGCACCCGTCGGCCCGTTCGACAGTGAATGCCACTACTGCTGACACCATGCTGGCAGCAGGGGACGGCTAGCTTCAATTCACGACCACAGGCGATCGGGAGCTTCATATGATTACGCTTTTTGGCTTTGGCACGGGCTTCGGCTTGCCGGAAATCAGCCCCTTCGTGACCAAAACCGAGGTCCAGCTCAAGATGGCCGGGCTCGACTATCGCAAGGAGAAGGCGATGCCGCCGGCCTCTCCCAAGGGGCAGCTGCCGTTCATCGCCGACGACGGCGAGACGATCGCCGATTCGACCTTCATCCGCGCCCATATCGAGGGCAAATACGGCTTCGATTTCGACGCGCCGCTCAGCCTGCAGGCGCGCGCCCAGGCCTGGGCCTTCGAGCGCATGATCGAGCATCACGTCTACTGGGCGCTGGTCGGCGCGCGCTGGGTCGACGACACCAATTTCGCCAAGGGGCCCGCGCATTTCTTCGACGGCGCGCCCGACCATATGCGCGACAAGCTGCGCGAGGACGCCCAGTTCCGCGTTGCCGAGAACTACCTGCTGAGCGGGCTCGGCCGTCACGGACCGGACGAAGACGTCGATCTCGCGATCCGCTCGCTGTTCGCACTGTCGGTGCAGCTCGGCGACAAGCCGTATCTGATGGGCGATGCGCCGTGCGGCACCGATGCCACCGCGTTCGGCGCGCTGGCGGGAATCCTCACCCCGTTCTTCGATTCGCCGCTGCGCGAGCGCACCGAGAAGTTCGACAATCTCGCCGCCTATGTCGGCCGGATGATGCGGCAATATTATCCGGAATTCAGCTGGGCGCCGCTGCAACAGCAAGCGGCTTAAGCCGGCGCCACAGCAGCGGGCTGGCCCTTCAATGCGGCGAGCTCCGCCTCGAGCTCGGCGATGCGCTGGTCGCGCGAGGCCAGCGCTGCCGCCACATCGGCCGCGTCGAACTTCTGCGGAATATGCTGCGGGCAGTTGGTGTCCCACGCCGCGACCTTGAACAGGATCACCTGCTCCGGCCGCGCCCGGTAGCCCTGCGGCATCAGCGCGCGCGTCAGCGCCGGATCGTCCTCCACCACCTTCGCCTCGCCCCACAGCTTGACGCGGCGGCGGTGCGCATAATCCATCACGAAGATATACGCCTTGGCGTTCTCCGACAGATTGCCCTGCGTGATGAACTGGCGGTTGCCGCTGTAATCGGCGAACGCGATGGTGTGCTTGTCGAGCACCTTGAGAAAGCCCTTCGGCCCGCCGCGATGCTGGATGTAGGGCTGGCCGTCGGCCGAGGCGGTCGCGAGATAGAAGCTGTTCACCTCGCCGAGGAAGCCGGCGAGGTTCTCGTCGATCTCGCTGCGCCAGCCGCCATGTGCCTCGGCCTCCGCGTAGGTGGCGCGCGAACCCTTGCGGGTCTGGATCGCCTTCACCGCCGGACTGAATGCGACGTCGCTCGCATAGCTGTGACCATCTGACATCGGAGCCTCCCGTCACGGGCGCCTTAAGCGGTTGTCCTCGCCGTTTAAAATGGGCATTCCCAGATCGTAAGCAATCTTGTGCATTGACACTTCACTGTTGCCGATTATGCAATAGTGCTCATGGACCGGATCGACGCCATGCAGGCCTTCGTCGCGGTGGCGGACCTTGAGGGTTTTGCCCCCGCCGCCCGCAAGCTCGGCCTGTCGCCGTCCGCCATCACGCGGCTGATTGCGGCGCTGGAGGAGCGGCTCGGCGCGCGGCTGCTGCAGCGGACCACGCGGCAGGTGACGCTGACCGACGCCGGCTCGCGCTATCTGGAGCGGGCGCGCCGGATCCTCGCCGACGTCGAGGAAGCCGAGGACGCGGTGGAGAGCGAGCGCACCCGCCCCGAGGGGCGCCTCGTGATCTCGGCGCCGTTCGGCTTCGGGAGGCTGCATGTCAGTCCGGTCGTGAGCGCCTACCTGAAGCGCTATCCCGATGTCGGCGTCGACCTGCGGCTGTCGGACCGACGAATCAATCTGGTCGAGGACGGCGTCGACCTGGCGGTCCGGATCGGGCACCTGCCGGACTCGACGCTGGTGGCGCGGCATGTCGGCCGGATGCGCCGCATCGTGGTGGCGTCGGCCGGCTATCTCAAGCTTCGCGGCCGGCCGAAGCGGCCGGCAGACCTCACCGCCCATGACACGATCCAGTTCGGCGCCATGACCGCGACGCCGGATTGGCGCTTCATGGAGGATGGCCGCGAAATCCGCATTACCCCTACGCCGCGCTTCACCAGCAACAGTTCGGATGCCGCCATCCAGTATGCCGAGCAGGACGGCGGACTGACGCGGGTGATGGCCTATCAGGCTGCCGAATCGCTGAAGGCGCGGCGGCTCCAAATCGTGCTCGCCGAGTTCGAGCAGCCGGCGGTGCCGATCCACGTCGTCTATCCGACGACGCGGCTATTGTCGGCCAAGGTGCGGACCTTCATCGATCTCGTCACCGAGATCACCGACTGGTATTTCGACTAAAGCGCGATGTGATTAGGTTGAATCGTCATCGCGCTTTAGCTCCTTGTTTGAGCATGATCTTTCCGGAAAACCGCTCCGCACTTTTCCGGATCATGCTTTAGCTCACCGGCGGCTTCTTCGGCACCACGCGGAAGGTGCCGTTGGCGCGCGCGATCGTCACCCCGTCGGCCTTGATCAGGCTCTGCGCGAAGCAGATCGTGCTGCCGGTCTTGATCACGTCGCTCTCGATCGCGAGCCATTGTCCGACATTGGCGGAGCCGACGAAATCGACCGCCAGCGAGATCGTGACGAACGAGGTGGTCCAGTCGGTCGCCTGGCCGCAGCTATAGCCCATCGCGTTGTCGGCAAGCGCGGCGATCAGGCCGCCATGGATCAGGCCGCGGCCGTTGGTGTGCGGCCTCGCCAGCCGCAGGCCGATGATGACGGCCTGCTCGGTCTTCTTCTGGTAAAGCGGCTCCCAGGGCTCGGTGAGCGGGCTCTTGCGGAACAGCGGCTCGAAGCCTTGAGGGACGTCCTGGGGATTATCGGGGACGACTTGCGTATCGGTGCTCATCTGAAAGCTCGCATATGGCGTTGGGTTGACGCCATTGAACGCGATGTCGATGACGGTTTCACCGCCTACAAAGTTTTAAACGGGATTTGCGTGAATGTTTGAATGTAGCGCGGGCCTGTCGCCACATCTCCCGCTGTCATCGCACGGCTTGCCGCCTTCGCTAAAGCTTCGGCGCGCCAAGGATCCGGAGCCTCGTCGAAGCCTTGGCGTAGACGGGACCGGGCGATCCAGTATTCCAGAGACCGCACCGCATGAATCGAGAAGCTGCGGCGTACTGGATACCCCGCATGCGCGGGGTATGACGACGGACATTGCGAAGAGGATGCTGCTCTACAAAAGCATTCGCGACTTATCTAGAACGGCAGCCCCACATAATTCTCCGACAGCGAGGTCGAGGCCGCCTTCGAGCTGACGAGATAGTCGAGCTCGGCGATCTGGATGCGCGCGGCGAATTCGCCCTCGTCGGGGAATTTGTGCAGCATCGAGGTCATCCACCAGGAGAAGCGCACCGCCTTCCAGACCCGCGCCAGTGCTTTCGCCGAATAGCCATCGAGGCCGGCGGAGGATTTCTCGTGGTAATATTCGCGCAGCGCCTGCGACAGATAATGCACGTCGCTGGCGGCAAGGTTGAGGCCCTTGGCGCCGGTCGGCGGCACGATGTGCGAGGCGTCGCCGGCCAGGAACATGCGGCCGAACCGCATCGGTTCGGCGACGAAGCTGCGCAGCGGCGCGATGCTCTTTTCGATCGAGGGGCCGGTGACGATCTCGTCGGCGGCCTTCTGGTCGAGCCGCCGCTTCAATTCGTCCCAGAACCGCTCGTCCGACCATTGGTCGACATGATCGTCGAGCGGGCATTGCACGTAATAGCGGCTGCGGTGCGACGAGCGCATCGTGCACAGCGCAAAGCCGCGCTCATGGTTGTTGTAGATCAGCTCCGGCGAGACCGGCGGCGTCTCCGAGAGGATGCCGAGCCAGCCGAACGGATACACCCGCTCGTAGCTGGTGATCGCCGAAGCCGGCACGCTGGCGCGGCTGATGCCGTGGAAGCCGTCGCAGCCGGCGATGAAATCGCAGGCGATTTCGCGGGTGACGCCGTCCTTGACGTAGCTGACGCGCGGATGTTCGGTGTCGGAATCAAGCGGCTTGACGTCGGCGGCCGAGTAGATCGAGGTCAGGCCGGCAGCCTTGCGGGCATTCATCAGGTCGAGCGTGACTTCGGTCTGGCCGTAGATGGTCACGGTCTTGCCGGTCGAGCCATGCAGGTCGATGCGGTGCCGTGCGCCGCCGAACGCCAGCTCGAGACCGTGGTGGACCAGGCCCTCCTGGTGCAGCCGGGCCGCGGCGCCGACGCTCTCGAGCAGCGACACGGTGCCTTCCTCGAGCAGCCCGGCGCGAATCCGCCCCAGCACATAGTCCGGGGTCTGTCGCTCAAGAATGATGTTGTCTACGCCGAAAGTATGAAGTAGTTGCCCAAGCAACAGTCCGGCCGGACCTGCGCCAATGATTGCTACTTTTGTCCGCAATACCTTGTCCTCCCGATCGGATAGGCTTTTGGCCGGTGCCCGCGCCGTCAACTTGCCAAGGCAACTATATCATATAACGGTTTTGGCAAGGCGGATTTGCGCGGGACGCGCGTTCACCGCAGCGCAAGATGCGGCGGGGCGGGACCGGCGGAGGGTGCGACGAGGCGTCCGCCCGGCGGATTTCGTCTTGAATATCCGCGCGAATTAGATAACATGTTAAGTAATGAGACCGGGCACCAAGCCCGCCCTGGAGAGGAGGAGACGTGATGAGGAAAACAGTGTTGGCGGTGTTGATGGCCGCCGCCATCGTACCGGCCGCAGGACCTGCTGTCGCGCAGGACAAGACCGTCAATCTCAAAGTGTCGCTATGGGTGCCGCCGGCGCATCCGCTGGTGCCGGCGACCCAGGCCTGGGCCGCCGACATCGAGAAGGCATCGGGCGGCACCATCAAGGTCACCGTGTTTCCGTCCGAGCAGCTCGGCAAGGCGTTCGACCATTACGACATGGCGCGCGACGGCATCGCCGACGTCACCTATGTCAATCCCGGCTATCAGCCCGGCCGTTTCCCGATCGCGGCCGCCGGCCAGCTTCCGTTCACCTTTTCCGACGGCAAGAAGGGCACGCTGGCGCTGAACGAGTGGTACCACAAATATGCGCCGACCGAGATGAAGGACACCAAGCTGTGCTTCGCCTTCATCCACGATCCGGGCGCGCTGCATGGCAAGAAGAAGATCGTGCTGCCGAGCGACCTCTCCGGCGTCAAGGTGCGGCCCGCGCAGAGTACCATCGGCGAGATGGTGAAGATGTTCGGCGGCACCAATGTGCAGGCCTCCGCGCCGGAATCGCGCGACGCGATCGAGCGCGGCGTGGCCGACGAGATCACCTTCCCCTGGGGCTCGATCTTCCTGTTCGGCATCGACAAGGTGGTGAAGTACCACATGGACGTGCCGCTTTATTCGACGGTGTTCACCTACAACATGAACCTCGCCAAGTATAATTCGATGTCGGCTGCCCAGAAGAAGGTGATCGACGATCACTGCACGCCGGAATGGGCATCGAAGGTCACCGATCCCTGGACCGATTTCGAAGCCAACGGCCGCACCAAGATGAAGGCGCTGGAAGGCCACGAGGTCTATCCGCTGACATCGGATCAGCTCGCCGAGTGGAAGAAGGCGGTCAAGCCGCTGCGCGACAGCTGGGCCGAGGCGGTGAAGAAGGCGGGCGGCGATGCGGCAAAGATCGACGCCGATCTGCAGGCCACGCTGAAGAAGTACGAGGCGGGGATCTAGACGAGCCGCCGAGGCAAATGAGGTCGTCATGCCCGGGCTAAAGCGCGAAGCGCGTCTTCGCGCAGATGACCCGGGCATCCACGCCTTACTTCTCAACGGAAACGAAGACGTGGATGGCCGGGACGAGCCCGGCCATGACGCGGGGTGGGATCTCGAACCATGGCTGCCAATTCCGAAGTTTCCCCAGACGGCGCGATCACCGGCCCACCCGAGCCGGCGCGCAAGAATTTCATGGATCGCTTCATCGATTCGATCGAATGGGTCGCGGCCTTCTTCGTCGGCGTCGTGGCGCTCAACACCTTCACCGCGGTGTTCATGCGAAAATTCTTCGCGGTGACGATCCCCGACTATTACAATTTCGGCCAGTTCCTGCTCGGCATCCTGATCTTCTGGGGCATCGCGGCGACCAGCTATCGCGGCACCCACATCACCGTGGATCTGGTCTGGGCCAACGCCTCGCCGCGCTACCAGCGCTGGATCGACATCTTTGCGACGCTGGTGCTGCTGTTCGTGGTGAGCGTGCAGACCTACACGCTGGTCGACAAGGTGATCGACACCAGGAACAGCCATATCGTCACCATGGATCTCGGCGTTCCGGTCTGGCCGTTCTTCCTGGTGTCGTGGATCGGCGATGTCTCCGCGGTGCTGCTGATCGCGATCCGCACCTACCGCCTGATCTTCCATCCGGAAGATATCCATGATGCCAAGATCAAGACCGCGGAGTAGACGGCCATGAGTCTCGACCTCAGTCCCGAGACCGTCGCCGTCATCGGCTTTGTCAGCCTGTTCGTGCTGATGCTGCTTCGTGTCCCCGTCGGCATGGCGATGGGCCTCGTCGGCATCACCGGCTTCGGCTATCTCACCGGCTTCGCACCGGCGCTCAAGCTGGTCGGCCAGACCACGATGCGCACGGTGACGGATTATTCCTTCGGCGTGATCCCGATGTTCTTGTTGATGGGCGCCTTTGTGTCCGTCTCGGGCATCAGCCGCGAGCTGTTCCGCGCCGCCAACACCTTCGTCGGCCACTGGAAGGGCGGGCTCGGCATTGCGACGATCGCCGCCTGCGGCGGCTTTGCCGCGATCTCGGGCTCGTCGGTCGCGACCGCCGCGACCTTCTCCGCCGTCGCCTATCCCGAGATGCGCCGCTTCGGCTATCCGCAGTCATTCGCCGCCGGCGTGATCGCGGTCGGCGGCACGCTCGGGGCGATGCTGCCGCCGTCCACCGTGCTCGCGGTCTACGGCATCATCACCCAGCAGGACATCGGCAAGCTGTTCATCGCGGGCGTGGTGCCGGGCCTGCTCGCGATCGTGATGCACATGATCACGATCGGCATCATCGGCGTGACGCGGCCCGGCTTCCTGCCGGCGGGAAAGAAGGCGTCGTGGCACGAGCGCTTCGTTGCGCTGCGCGACGTCTGGTCGCCGCTGCTGCTGTTCCTGTTCGTGATCGGCGGGCTCTATGGCGGCTTCTTTGTTCCGACCGAAGCCGGGGCGGTCGGCGCGGTCGGCGCCTTCATCATCGGTATCCTCCGTGGCAAGCTGACCAGGGAAGGCATCCTGCAATCGCTGCTGCAGGCGACGCGCACCGCGGCCGCCGTGTTCACGGTGCTGATCGGCGCGCTCTGCTTCGGCTATTTTCTCACCATCACCCAGACGCCGCAGCACGTCACCGAGTTCCTCACCGGGCTCGGCATCGGCCCCTATGGCGTTCTGGCGCTGATCCTCCTGATGTATCTGGTGCTCGGCTGCCTGATGGACGCGATGGCGATGGTGATCCTCACCGTGCCGATCGTGTTTCCGGTGGTGACCGCGCTCGGCTTCGATCCGATCTGGTTCGGCATCATCATCGTCATGACGGTCGAGCTCGGCCTGATCCATCCGCCGGTCGGCATGAACGTGTTCGTGATCAAGAGCGTCATCAAGGACGTCAACATGTCGACGATCTTTGTCGGCGTGCTGCCGTTCGTCATCACCGATCTGATCCGGCTGGTGATCCTGATCCTGTTCCCGCTGCTTGCGACCTGGCTGCCGCAGCGCATGATTGGTTAGGCCTATGAAACCCGAGCTCGAGACCAGATACGTCTTCACCATCACTGCCCGGATCGCCGAGGTGACCTCCGCCGGCGACATCGGCAGCGGCGTCCGCCGCATCATTCCGATCATCGGCGGCGAGGTGAGGGGCGAGAAGGTCAACGGCAAGGTGCTGTCGTTCGGCGCCGACTTCCAGATCATCCGGCCCGATGAGCTGATCGAGCTGGAGGCGAAATATGCGTTCGAGACCGACGACGGCGCCGTCGTCTATGTCGAGAACAAGGGCATCCGCTTCGGGCCGGGCGAGTTGTTGCAGAAGCTGAAGCGCGGCGAGCCGGTCGACCCGAAGCTGATCTATTTCCGCACCGTGCCGAAATTCGAAACCGGCGCCGAAAACTACCGCTGGCTGATGCAGCACATCTTCGTCGGCTCCGCCGCCCGCCACGTCGATCGCGTCGTGATCGACGTGCATCAGGTGCTGTAGGGGCTCCCATCCTCCCCTGGAGGGGGAGGATCGGTTCGCATGAAGCGGAGCGCAATGCGAACCGAGGTGGGGTGACAGTCTTTCCATTCAAGCGCTGCCCGTGTTGAGAGATCACCCCACCCCGTCTCACATTCCGCTACGCTTCATGTGAGCCGACCCTCCCCCTCCAGGGGAGGGTCAAGCCGTCACGCGTGTATTGACTCCTGCGATGATAGTTATAAAACATAACTATTCTGAACAGGAAGCAATAACGCCATGGGAAACGCTGCCGGCGGGGGAGACGCCTCGCTGCTCAGGATCGAGACACGAGGGGCGGTGCTGACGGTCGGGCTGAACCGTCCCGCCAAGCGCAACGCGCTGAACGACGGCATCATCCTGGCGCTGCGGGATTGCTTCTCCGCGATACCGGATGCGGTCGGCGCCGTCGTCATCCATGGTATCGGCGATCACTTCTCGTCCGGCCTCGACCTTTCCGAACTGACCGAGCGCGACGCCACCGAGGGCCTGGTGCATTCCCAGATGTGGCACCGCGTGTTCGACCGCATCCAGTATTGCCGCGTGCCGGTCATCGCCGCGCTGAAGGGCGCCGTGATCGGCGGCGGGCTGGAACTGGCCTGCGCCGCGCATATCCGGGTTGCCGAGCCGTCGGCCTATTTCGCGCTGCCCGAGGGCCAGCGCGGCATCTTCGTCGGCGGCGGCGGATCGGTGCGGCTGCCGCGCCTGATCGGCGTGCCCAGGATGGCGGACATGATGCTGACCGGCCGGGTCTATTCGGCGACCGAGGGCGCCGCCTACGGCTTCTCGCAATACCTCACCGAGGCAGACGGCGCGCTGTCGAAAGCGCTGGAGCTTGCCGAGCGCGTCGCCGCCAACGCGCCGCTGACCAACTTCGCCGTGTTGCAGGCGTTGCCGATGATCGCCGAGGCCAATCCGCAGACCGGCCTCTTGATGGAATCGCTGATGGCGACCGTGGCGCAGAGCGACAAGGAAGCCAAGAAACGCATCCGTGCGTTTCTTGATCGCAAGACCGCCAAGGTGAAGCCGACATGAGCGCCGCGCCGTCTGCAACCGCCAGCACCGCGCATCCGCTGCGCCCGATCTCGTTCGGCAATCCCGACGTCAGCGTCGAGCGCCGCGCCGACGGCACGATCTATCTCCGTCCGAAGCTCAGCCTCGCGGATTTTCCGGTTCGCCTCACCGATCGCCTGCACCACTGGGCGAAGGCCGAGCCGAACCGCGTGTTCATGGCCGAACGTGCAGCCGGTGGCGGCTGGCGGCAGATCACCTACGTGCAATTGCTCGAGACGGCGCGGCGCATCGCCTCCGCGTTGATCGCGCGCGGATTGTCGGCCGAGCGGCCGATCGTGATTCTGTCGGGCAATTCGATCGATCATGCCCTGATGGCACTCGGCGCGCTCTATGCCGGCGTTCCGTTCTGCCCGGTGTCGCCGGCCTATTCGCTGGTGTCGCGCGACTATGGCAAGCTCAGCTTCGTCATCAAGCTTCTGACGCCAGGCCTCATCTTCGTCGACGATGCCGACAAATTCGCCGACGCGCTGCGCGCCAATGTCGAACCCGATGTCGAGATTGCCGCGAGCCGCGGCACCGTGCCCGGCCGTGACGTGACGCGCCTCGCCGGCCTCATGGCGACGCCGGAAGACCCGCGCCTCGATGCGACCCATGCGGCAATCGGTCCGGACACGATCGCGAAATTCCTGCTGACGTCGGGGTCGACCGGCAATCCCAAGGCCGTCATCAACACCCAGCGCATGATCTGCGCCAACCAGGTGATGCTGCGCGAGACGCTGGCGTTCCTCAAGGACGAGCCGCCGGTCATCGTCGACTGGTTGCCGTGGAATCACACCTTCGGCGGCAATCACAATGTCGGGCTGACGCTCTATAACGGCGGCTCGATGTATCTCGACGAGGGCAAGCCGATGCCCGGCGGCATCGAGGAGACCGTGCGAAACCTGCGTGAGATTTCGCCGACGGTCTATTTCAACGTGCCCAAGGGCTATGAATCGCTGCTGCCCTATCTGCGCGACGATGCCGGTCTGCGGGCAAAATTCTTCGACCGGCTGCATGCGATGTTCTTCTCGGGCGCCGCGCTGTCGCCGTTCATCTGGAACAGCCTCGATGCGCTCGCCGTGCAGGAGAAGGGCTATCGTGTGCCTGTCCTGACCGGCCTCGGCGCCACCGAGACCTCGCCGTTCTTCATGTCGGTGCGCCCCGATACCAGCCGCTCCGGCCATGTCGGGCTTCCGGTGTCCGGCAATGATGCGAAGCTCGTTCCGAACAACGGCAAGCTCGAGGTCCGCGCCAGGGGCCCGAACGTGACGCCGGGCTACTGGCGGCAGCCCGAGCTGACCGCCAAGGCGTTCGACGAGGAAGGGTTTTACAAGTTCGGCGACGCGCTGAAGCCCGCCGACGCTGGCGATCTCGATGCCGGTTTCGATTTCGATGGCCGCATCGCCGAGGATTTCAAGCTGGCGAGCGGCACCTGGGTCAGCGTCGGCCCGTTGCGGGCGCGCTTCGTCGGCACCTGCGCGCCGCTGGTGCGCGACGTCGTGATCGCGGGGCTCAACCGCGACGAGCTTGCGGCAATCGTGATCCTCGATCTCGATGGCTGCCGCCTGATCAATCCGGCGCTCGCCGGCAATGATATTGCGGCCGCGGCCAATGATCCGCTGGTGCGAGCGGCTTTCCGCGAGCGCTTCGCGCGTGTCTTGGCCGGCGCCACCGGCTCGTCGAACCGGATCGCGCGCGCGCTCCTGCTCGACACGCCGCTGTCGATCGATCGCGGCGAGGTCACCGACAAGGGTTCGATCAACCAGCGCGCCGTGCTGGAGCATCGCACGGACATCATCGAAGCGCTCTATGCGCCGGTGCCGCCGGCATCGGTGATCACACTCGTCTAGTTCTCGAACAGGAGAAAGCCATGCAGTTGAAGGACCAGGCCGCCATCGTCACCGGAGGCGCATCGGGATTGGGCGCTGCGACCGCGCGCCGTCTCGCCGCGCAGGGCGCCAGGGTCGCGGTCTGCGACCTCAACGCCAAGCTCGCCGAAAGCGTCGCGGCCGAGATCGGCGGCATTCCGGTGGTCTGCGACGTCGCCGATGCTGCGGCGGCCGAAGCTGCCGTCGCGGCCGCCGCCAAGGCGCACGGCCCGGCGCGCGTGCTGGTGAACTGCGCCGGCATCGGGGTGGCAAAGCGCGTGATCGGCCGCGAAGGGCCGATGGCGCTGGCCGACTTCGACAAGGTGATCAAGGTCAATCTGATCGGCTCGTTCAACATGCTGCGGCTTGCGACCGCTGACATGGCCAAGCTCGAGCCGCTCGCAACCGGCGAGCGCGGCGTCGTGATCTCGACAGCCTCGGTCGCGGCCTATGACGGCCAGATCGGGCAGGCGGCCTATTCGGCCTCGAAGGGCGGCATCGTCGCGATGACGCTGCCGATCGCGCGCGAGCTCGCGCAGTTCGGCATCCGCGTGCTGACCATCGCGCCCGGCCTGTTCATGACGCCCTTGCTGGCCGGCCTGCCGCAGGAAGCGCAGGATTCGCTCGCCGCCGCGATCCCGTTCCCGCGCCGGCTCGGCCAGGCCGACGAGTTCGCCTCGCTGGCGCTGCACATGATCGACAATCCCTATCTGAACGGCGAAGTGGTGCGGCTCGATGCCGCGCTCCGGATGGCGCCGCGCTGAAGCATGATCCGGAAGAGCATGAACGCCCTTCTGGATCGCTCATGCTCGATCGAGGGTAAACCATGTTCGTCAATCGGCGCGACGTGCAGATCCAGTGGGGCGATTGCGACCCCGCCAACATCGTCTACTACCCACGCTACTTCGCGATGTTCGACGACTCGACCTCGATCATGTTCGAAGCCGCCGGCTATTCGAAGCAGGACCTCGTCCACAAATACGGTCTGGTCGGCATTCCCATGGTCGACACGCGGGCGAAATTTCACATCCCGTCGACCCATGGCGACTGGATTACCATCGAGAGCCGGATCGAGAGCATCAAGCGCTCGAGCTTCGAGGTGGTGCACCGCGTGTTCAAGGGCGAGGCGTTGGCGATCGAGGCGTTCGAGACCAGGGTGCTGGTCGGCCGCCACCCGGACGATCCCGCCAGGCTGAAATCGGCGCCGTTTCCGCAGGAGATCATTGACCGCTTCATGAAGGGCTGACTCGCACCCCTCATGACACGACTTTCGGAGCATGATCCTCTCGGAAAACCGGTTTCCACTTTTCCGGATCATGCTCTAAAGAAGGGGCTGAATTGGCCCGCAAGACCGTTTTAAACCCAAAAAACTTAACTGCAGGGAGGAATGAATGAGGAAGGCCACTCTCGCCGCCGCGGCGCTCGCAGCAGCCATCGCGCTGCCGGGCGCGCCCGCACAGGCGCAGACCAATGAAATCACCATCGGCATCACGATCTCGACCACGGGGCCCGCCGCGGCGCTCGGCATTCCCGAGCGCAACGCGCTCGATTTCGTGCCGAAGGAGATCGGCGGGGTGCCGCTGAAGCTGATCGTGCTCGACGACGGCGGCGACCCGACGGCTGCGACCACCAATACCCGGCGCTTCGTCACGGAGTCCAAGGCCGACATCATCATGGGCTCCTGCATCACGCCGACGACGATCGCGGTGTCGACGGTCGCCAACGAGGCCGGCATCCCGCATCTCGGCCTCGCGCCGTTCCCGATCAACGACGCCCGCGCGAAGTGGTCGGTCGACCTGCCGCAGTCGATTCCGATCATGGGCAAGGTGCTCTACGAGCACATGAAGGCGCACAACATCAAGACCGTCGGCTATATCGGCTATTCGGATTCCTACGGCGACCTCTGGGTCAATGACTTCAAGGCGCAGGCCGTGCCGATGGGCTTGACCATGACCGACGAGGAGCGCTTCGCGCGTCCGGATACGTCGGTTGCGGGCCAGGTGCTGAAGCTCGTCGCCGCCAATCCCGACGCCATCCTGGTCGGCGCCTCCGGCACCGCCGCGGCGCTGCCGCAGACCGCGCTGCGCGAGCGCGGCTACAAGGGTCTGATCTACCAGACCCACGGCGCCGCCAGCATGGACTTCATCCGCATCGCCGGTGCGGCCGCGGAAGGCGTCATCATGTCGGCCGGCCCGATCATGTCGCCGGAAACCCAGCCCGACAGCGCGCTGACCAAGAAGCCCGGTCTTGCGTTGAATACGGCCTATGAAGCCAAGTACGGCGCCAACAGCCGCAGCCAGTTCGCCGGCCACTCGTACGACGCCTTCGAGGTGATGAAGCGCGTCATCCCGGTGGCGCTGAAGACCGCCAAGCCCGGCACGCCGGAATTCCGCGAGGCGATCCGCAAGGCCTTCATCTCCGAGAAGGAGATCGTCGCGAGCCAGGGCGTCTACAACTGGACGGAGAAGGATCGCTACGGCCTCGACGACCGCTCGCGTATCCTGCTGACGGTCAAGGGCGGCAAATACGTCCCGGCGATGTGAGCCGGTCTGAATCAGTGAGGTGAGAAAGCCGGCCTCGATAACGGGCCGGCTTTTTTCTTACCCTGCCCTGGAGGGGGAGGGTCGCGTCGCATCGCGTCAGCGATGCGACGCGGGGTGGGGTGACGCTCTATCGTCGTCGGTGGTGCTTCAGTGGCACGGCTACCGCTCCGCGCGCACCGTAGATCTCGACATAGATCCGCTCCAGCACGGCGTTGAGGTCAGCCGCGATCTCCGAATTCCAGAACCGGATGACGCGGTAGCCTTCTTTCTCGAGCCAATGCTGCCGTTCGCGATCGTGTTTCGCGGTCTCGTCTTCGTTGTGGTGTCCGCCGTCGAGCTCGACGACGAGTCGTTTGGCCGGGCAGAAGAAATCGACGACGTAAGGGCCAATCGGTGCCTGTCTTCGAAAATGCGTTCCGTCCGTTGGCAGCTCTCTCAGCGCGCGCCACAGTATTCGTTCATGCGGTGTGGTATTCGCTCGCAGCTTCTTCGCAGTTGCTCTCGGATTGATGCTGAGACCATTTGTGCGGCTTCACCCCACCCCGATTGCGCCCGACGATGCTGCGCATCGCGCGCGCAATCGACCCTCCCCCTCCAGGGGAGGGTAAAGTGGAGCGCAATCTTCGCGCGAATGCAAGTCGATGGACGGCTCTTACCCTCCCCTGGAGGGGGAGGGTCGCTTTGCATCGCAAATAGCGATGCGAAGCGGGGTGGGGTGACGGTCTATCCGCGTCGATAGTACCTCAATCACCACTGGCAACCGACGCACAACAAGGGCAAATCTAGATCGCGCTCTCGCCTTCGTGCTGGAAGCCGAGATAGCTCGCGGCGACGCCCTTGTTGGCGGCGATCTCCGTCGCGGGGCCAGCGAGCACGAACTCGCCGAGCTCCATGACATAGGCGCGGTCGGCGATCTGCAAAGCGGCCTGCGCGTTCTGCTCGACCAGCAGCACCGAGACGCCGGCGGCGCGGAGCTCGCCGACGATGCGGAAGATGTCGGCGACGATGATCGGGGCGAGGCCGAGGCTCGGCTCGTCCAGCATCAGGAGCTTCGGCGCGCCCATCAGCGCGCGGCCCATCGCCAGCATCTGCTGCTCGCCGCCGGACAGCGTGCCGGCAAGTTGCTTGCGCCGCTCCTTGAGCCGCGGGAACAGCGTGTAGACCCGCTCCAGCGAGGCTGCCGCGACGGCCTTCGCGATCCGGAAGGCGCCGAGCTCGAGATTGTCCTCGACATTCATGGTGCCGAACAGTTCGCGATGCTCGGGCACCAGGCTGAGGCCGGTTGCGACGCGGTCCTCGATATCGAGCGGCGCCATGTCGACGCCCGCGAACGTCGTGCGGCCCTTCAGCGGCAGCACGCCCATGATGGCGTTGAGCAGTGTGGTCTTGCCGGCGCCGTTGGCACCGATGATGGTGACGATCTCGTTCGGGGCGACGTCGAGCGAAACGCCGCGCACCGCCTCGACCTTGCCGTAGGAGATGTGGACGTCGGTCACCGATAGCAGCGCAGTCATGCGGCGGCTCCGAGATAGGCCTTGATCACGTCGGGGTTGCGCTTGATCGCGGCCGGCGTGCCCTCGGCGATCTTGGTTCCGAAATCCAGCACCACGATGCGGTCGGCGAGATCCATCACGAACCCCATGTCGTGCTCGACCAGGAGCACGGACATGCCGCCGTCGCGCAATTGCCGGAGCAGCGCGGCCAGCCGCTGCTTCTCCATGTGGCGCAGGCCGGCGGCCGGCTCGTCGAGCAGCAGCAGCATCGGATCGACGCACAGCGCGCGGGCGATCTCGACGATGCGTTGCTGCCCGAGCGACAGCGAGCCCGCGAGCTGGTCGATCTGGTCGGACAGGCCGACGCGCGCGATCTGCCGCGCGGCCTCCGCCAGCAGCTTCGCCTCATCAGTGCGGTCGAGCCGCAGCATGCTGGAGATCGCGCCGGAATTGCCGCGCAGATGCGCCCCGATCGCGACATTTTCCAGCACGGTCATGTCGGGCACCAGCTTGACGTGCTGGAAAGTCCTGGAAACGCCGAGCTTGACGACCTCCTGCGGCGGGGCGTTCTCGACTTCCTTGCCGAGCACGGAGATCTTGCCGCTGGTTGCGGTCAGAACGCCGGTGATCAAATTGAAGGTGGTGCTCTTGCCGGCGCCGTTCGGGCCGATCAGCGCGACGATCTCGCGGGCGTTGACGTCGAACGAGACGTCGTTGACCGCGAGCACGCCGCCGAACTGCTTGCGCGCCTTGTCGATGTGCAGAAGGATCGGAGACGTTCCTGGCGCCCGTTCGCGGTGCTCCAGCTTCACGGCCGCGTCCGGGGTCTTGCGGGCGGGCTTGAACGGCAGCCGCGACATCAGCCAGGGCCAGACGCCCTGCGGCGCGAGCTGCAGCAGCAGCACCAGCATGATGCCGAACACGATGGTCTCGAGCTGGCTCTGGCCGCCGAAGATGTAGGGCAGGTAGCTCTGCAGCACCTCCTTGAGGATCACGACGATGCCGGCGCCGAGCACGCCGCCCCAGACGTAGCCCGCGCCGCCGACCACGGCGATGAACAGATACTCGATGCCGGCCTGCGCGCCGAACGGCGTCGGGTTGGCGGCGCGCTGGAAATGCGCATAGAGCCAGCCGGACAGGCCGGCCAGCACCGCGGCATAGATGAACACCAACAGCTTGGCTCGGGGCGTCTGCACGCCGAACGCCTCGGCCGCGACATGACCGCGCCGTAAGGCGCGGATCGCGCGCCCCGTGCGGGAGTCCAGGAGGTTCATGGTCAGCAGAGCGGAGAGCAGCACCGCGACCCAGATCGCGTAGTAGATCGCATCCGGGCTCAGCATCCTGAACGAGCCGATCGACAGCGGCGGAATGCCGGAGATGCCGTCGTTGCGGCCGAGGAATTCGAGCTTGCTGAACAGATAGAACAGCCCGATGCCCCAGGCGATGGTGCCGAGCGGCAGATAATGGCCGGATAGCCGCACCGTGACGATGCCGAGCAGCACGGCCGCGATGCCGCTGACCAAGAGCGAAGCCGGCAGCGTCAGCCAGGGCGAGACGCCGTAGGCGGTGGTCAGCACCGCCGTGGTGTAGGCGCCGAAGCCGCAGAACGCGGCCTGCCCGAACGAGGTCAGGCCGCCGACGCCGGTGAGCAGCACGAGGCCCATCGCGACCAGCGCGGCGAGGCCGATATTGTCGAGCAGCACGATCCAGAACGGGGGGATGCCCGGGACAAGCGGAATCACCGCCATCACGAGCGCGAAGATGATGAGGGGAAGGCGCTGCGTCATCGCGCTCAATCCTTCTCTTCTTCGACCTCGGGCGCCGCGAGCGAGCGCAACACGAGCACGGGGAGGATCAGCGTGAACACGATGACTTCCTTGAAATTGCTGGCGTAGAACGATGAGAAGGCCTCGACGATGCCGACCACGATGGCGGCGACCGCGGTCAGGGGATAGCTGACCAGGCCGCCGATGATGGCGGCGATGAAGCCCTTCAGGCCGATCAGGAAGCCGGTGTCGTAGTAGAGCGTGGTGATCGGCACGATCAGGATGCCGGAAATCGCGCCGATGACGGAGGCGAGCAGGAACGCGATCTGGCCGGACAGCGTGGTGCGGATGCCGACCAGGCGGGCGCCGAGGCGGTTGACCGCGGTGGCGCGCAGCGCCTTGCCGGTCTTGGTGTAGCCGAAGAACAGCCACAGGGCGACGATGAAGCCGATCGTCAGGCCGTAGACCGCAAGGCTCTGCCCGGTGAAGCGCAGCGGGCCGGCGGTCACCGCGGCATTCGACAGCGCAGGCGCGCGCAGGCCTTCGGCGCCGAAGAACACCAGGCCGAGGCCCTGCAGTGCCAGATGGCAGCCGACCGAGGCGATCAGCAACACCAGCACGGAGGTGTGCGCGATCGGCTGGAACGCGATGCGGTAGAGGAACAGCCCGATCGCCGCCACGATCAGGAGCGCGAGCGCGATGTTGACGGCGACCGGCGTGCCGGGGCCGACCAGCGCGTAAACCAGACCGAGCAGCGCGACGGGAAAGGCGATGTTGAGCGCGACCGAGCGGATCACCAGCCGCGCATGCAGCGCGTTGCGGGCGAAGAACAGGTCGAGGGCGAAGGCGACGAGGCCCATCGCGACGGCAAGCCGCGCCGTGCCGGGCACCTGGCCGGTCGCCAGCATGGCGTAGCTCAGCGCGCCGTAGGTGACGAATTCGCCCTGCGGGATCAGGATCACCCGCGTGACCGCGAACACCAGCACCAGGGCCAGCCCGAGCAGTGCGTAGATCGCGCCATTGGTGATGCCGTCCTGCAGCAGGAACAGCATGATCGTTGTGTTCAAGGCCGAGCGCTCCCCCTCAAGCGTCGGACCGCCTCAACCGGTTGTGCCGGTCAGGTCGGCCGATATCGGCTGTTGAAAGCTGCCGATATTTGATATAGTCCATAACAATTATCGGATATAATCTCAAGGTCCCCGCGCGTCGTGCGGGGATTCTTGTACCGGGATTGCGAGCCTGGAGCGATGACTGTTTCCAAGACCGCCACCGATGCCCTCCGTTCGTCGCGGGCCCTGCGCAGGGAACCGGCCGATCCTGCCGGGGACGACGGCATGCTGCAACTGGGCGAACTGTCCGGATTGCTCGGCTATTCGTTGAAGCGCGCGCAGCTCAGGGTATTCGAGGACTTCCTGCGTTGCGTCGCGCCGCTGCAGCTGACGCCGGCGCAGTTCTCGGTGCTGCTGCTGCTCGACAAGAATCCGGGCCGCAACCAGACCGAGATCGCCAACACGCTCGGCATCCTCAGGCCGAATTTCGTCGCGATGCTCGACGCGCTGGAGAGCCGCGACCTTTGCGCGCGGATGCGCTCCACCAACGACCGCCGGTCCCACATCCTGGTCCTGACCGACAAGGGCCGCGCCGTGCTGGCGCGCGCCAAGAAGCTGGTTGCCAACAAGCACGAGGCGCGGCTGATCGAGGTGCTCGGTCCGGCCAACCACGCCGCGCTGCTGGAGATGCTGGCGAAGCTCGCGCAGGAGTTTTGAGGGGGCGTGACGGCCCGTCCGCTCGCAATGACGCGTTGGGTTGATAGATATCCGGCATGCGGGCGCCGCCAGGCGGCGAACCATCGCGGTCTAAAGCTTGTAGCCGATGTTCCGCAGCAGATCCTTCCGCCACGTAATGTCGGCGTCGGTTTCGACACCCAGCGGCGAGGCGCCATCCACCACGCCGAGCACGCCGCGCCCGAGCTCCGTCTGCGCGACGATCACCTGTGTTGGATTGGCCGTCGAGCAATAGATGCGGCAGACCTCCGGCACTGCGCGCACCGCCGGCAGCACGTTGACGGGAAAGAACCCGTCGCCGAGGAAAATCAGGAAGGTGTGACCGGCGCCGATCGCCAATGCGTTGTCGCGAGCCAGGGCGAGCGAGGCGTCGTCGTTACCGGAGCAGCGCACCAACCGCTTGCCGGAGGCCTCGCAGAAAGCCACCCCGAAGCGGATGCGCGGAACCGCGCCCACCAGCGCTTCGTGAAGGTCTTCCACGGTCTTGATGAAATGCGACTGGCCGAAGATGAAGTTGGTCTCATCCGGCTTGACGATGGGCACCACGGTGAGTTCCATGGCTTCGCTCCTGCACGCGAACTCCCCAATCCATGGTAGGCCGTCGGAGGGCGTTTGCAAGCGGCCACAGGCGCTCAAATGTGCCGGCTGTCTGCCTTCGGCCCACGCCGACCAGACCCAGCGTCCGTACTCACGACGGCTCTCAAGGGGGACCGGAAATCGCCGGGAGGTTGCGCGCCGAAGGGCGGCAATTGTGGTATCTTCCGTCAAGCGCGATGGCCCGTATGTTGCGGCCCCTCGCAAAACGCCGCGAAGCGTACCGACCGTCGCTAAGGATCTGAAGGGAGCGCTTCCGGGGCTCGAGGAGGATCAACGCCGTGAAGCGGGACTTCGACCTCATCGTCTATGGCGCGACGGGTTACACCGGGGGTCTCATCGCCGAATATCTGGCGACATCCTATCGCGGCGACGATGCTCCGTCCTGGGCAATTGCGGGACGCTCGACCGACAAACTCCAGAAAGTGCGTGCCGACATCGGCGCACCGGACGATTTGCCGTTGGTGAAGGCGGATGCCGCCGAGCCGGCCAGCCTGCGTTCGATGTGCGAGCGCGCGGCCGTGGTCGTCACCACGGTCGGGCCCTATCAGCTTCACGGTTCCGAGCTAGTGGCGGCATGCGCGGCCACCGGCACGGCCTATGTTGATCTTTGCGGCGAACCGGGCTGGATGCGGGGTATGATCGACGCCCATCACGAAGAGGCAAAACGGACCGGCGCGCGCATCGTCTTCTCCTGTGGCTTCGATTCCATCCCGTTCGATCTCGGTGTGCTCACGTTGCAGGAGAAGGCGCGCGAGAAATTCGGACGCCCGGCGCGGCGGGTGAAGGCCCGTCTACGCAAGGTGAGGGGTGGCATGTCTGGCGGCACCGCGGCGAGCGCTCAGGCGACGCTGGCCGCCGCGGCGCGCGACCCGGCCCTGATCCGGCTGCTGACCGATCCCTTCGCGTTGACGCCGGGCTTCACTGGGCCGTCTCAGCCGTCGGGCCTCGTCCCCGAATATGACACGAGCATGCACGCGTGGCTCGTGCCGTTCCCGATGGCGCCGATCAACACCAAGAACGTGCACCGCACGAACTTCCTGTTGGGCCATCCCTACGGCAGGGACTTCGTTTATGACGAGATGATGGTGGCGCCGGGACTTGGGGACATCGCGAGCGTGACGACGGAGACCTTCGCCACGGTGGTGTCCTTGTTCGGGACCGGCGGTCTCAAACGCGGCGCAGGCCCGACCCGGGAAGCGCGCGAGAGGGGCTTCTACGACATCTTCTTTCTGGGCGAGGTGCCGGATGGCGGACGGGTCGAAGCCGTTGTCACCGGCGACCGCGATCCGGGCTATGGCTCGACCAGCAAGATGATCACCGAAAGCGCTCTCTGCGTCGTGCGCGACGTGCAGGGCGAGGGCGGCATCTGGACGCCGGGCGCGCTGATGGGGCCGGCCTTGCGCAACCGTCTAAAGGAGCGCGCCGGCCTCACCTTCAGTGCGCGTTGAGGTCGCGCAGTCGGCAGGTATAGCAGCCCGTTCGGCTAAAGAAGCGACTAGAGGGCGATCATACGATCTTCCGCTACGATACTTGAGCTTGGCTCCGACTCATCTGCTTGCAAGGAAGGCAGTCCTAATCCAGGGCCAAGCAATTGACGGCAGCGAAGCAGCGCCGCAAATCCGAACAGTGCGTCGAGACCGGTCCGAAGCAGCATCGGTAACTCGCTCGGCTGTTTCATTGTCGCACGGGTCAGCGCGGCGAGATCGATTGTCCCGTTTGCACGCACTGCGGCCAGGGCGGCGGCAGGAAGCTGCCGACCGGCCGGATCCATGATCACGCGGACGGCAGTCATCGGGAGGCCGCGCGCTGCAGCGACACTCGCCGCCACATGGGATTCGTTATCGACCGCCAGCGCGCCTGTACTCATATGCAGCGAGCGCTTCGCTTCTGGATGCATGGCGACGGTGGCCACACCGGCAATAGGGCCATAAATCGAACCGGGGATGAGTCGAAGCAAGGCTTGCGACCAGTCCCGATCAGTGAAGAGCTGAATCGTTTCCGAAACGATCGCCGATGCTACGACGCATGCGCCTGCCGGGAGGTCGGGCGAAAGGCCGCCCGCGACGCCAAAGCTGATGAGACCGTAGCAATCCTCAGCAATTGCCGACGCGAGAGACTCCGCGAGCGTGCTGCCATCGCCACTGCAGATCGCCTGCGTATGCAGGTCTGCAGCGATCCGCGCCTCAAATGCAAGTCCCGTGACTCCAATCACCGATGCCATGAGTCCGCTCCAGGGATGCCGCGCTGGACGGCGGGTGTCCGCACATGCGGGTCGTATCAGGAGTGTTCTGCTCCAACGCCAAATCGCAAATGACTAACGAGTTAGTTTCTGACGGATATGTTAGCTGCTTTGTTTTGGCGCCGTGATAAATGCTGCCCTAGGGCCGGGATCCGTGGCGAGCGTGAGATCGTGCCGGAAGCTGCAACAGCGCACTTGACGAGCCAAATCGGCGACCTCACGGGACGCGAGCCGATGCAATGTCCGCCGCATCTCCAGGTCATTGTGCGGAGCGATTTGGAGCATTGTCCGCGCTGGCAGTTCGCCTTCGCGAGCGAGCGCAAGGATCATCGATACTATGAGTTGGTCGAGGATACCCTTCACCCCGAGGTCGATTACCGGTATTTCCTCATCAAGGATGCGGTTGACCAGGTTTGTGCTGTACAGCCATTCTTCCTAATGGACCTGGATATGCTGGCCGGTGCGAGCCCGCGGTTTGGCGTACTCATCGACGCCATTCGCCGGATGTGGCCAGGTTTGATGCGCGCCCGTGCGCTCATGGTGGGGTGCGTCGCCGGGGAAGGTCATCTTGACGGGAACGAGGCCTGCCATCGGGGCTGCGCGGAACTGCTGGCCTCTACGATTGCAATACATGCTCGCAGGCTCGGGGCGCGGCTGATCGTGCTCAAGGAGTTTCCGGCGCGATACCGACCAATCCTCGACTGCCTGATCGCTCACGGCTTCACCCGCATCCCCAGCCTGCCCATGACCAGGCTTTGCATCGATTACGCCAATTTCGATGACTATATGAATCATGCGCTCAACAGCGCAACCCGTAAGAAACTTCGCAAGAAGTTTGAGGCGACAGCGCGGGCCTCTCCATCCGTCGAGATGAACGTCGTCAACGACGCGACGCCGGTGATCGCGCAGATCTATCCATTGTATTTCCAAGTCTATCAGCGTTCGAAACTGCACTTCGAGAAGCTGACGGAACAATACTTCTGCGACTTGGGGCGGCGGATGGGGGACAAGGTCCGCTTCTTCCTCTGGCGTCAGAACGAGCGGATCGTCGCGTTTGCCGCATGCATGGTACACGGTGACGCGATTTATGCGGAGTACATAGGTCTCGACTACGATGTCGCCTTAGACCTGCACCTCTATCATTATGTGTTTCGCGACATGGTGAGCTGGGCAATCGCCAACGGGTACAAATGGTTTCGCAGCAGCGGGCTGAACTATGATCCAAAGCTGCACCTGAGGCACTTGCTTGACCCGATCGACTTATACGTCCGGCACACCTCCGCGCCGGTCAACTCGGTGTTGAAGCGCATTTTGCCGGTGCTCGAGCCGACGCGATATGACCAGACGCTTGCGAAGTTTCGTAACTATCAGGAGCTTTGGGCGCAGCCCGAGACTGGCCTTGGGTCCGTCGAGGACACGGCCTAATCCACCAAAATCACCCGCACGTCATTGACGTTGGTCAGCGTCGGCCCGGTCAGGAGCAAATCCCCGGTCTGCGCGAAGAACCCCGTCGCATCGTTGTTCTCGAGATAGGCCTTCGGATCGAGGCCGATCGATTTCATCTTCGCGAATGTCGCCTGGTCGATCACGGCGCCGGCCGGATCGGTCGCGCTGCCGGCGCCGCCGTCGGCGCCGTCGGTATCGGCGGCCAGCGCCGCGACGTCGGGCGTATCCTTCAGCAGGCCGGCCAGCGCCAGCGCGTATTCCTGGTTGGGGCCGCCGCGGCCGCTGCCGCGCACCGTCACCGTGAGCTCGCCGCCGGAGATGATCGCAACCCGCTTGCCTTCGCTGCGCGCCTTCAGCGCAAGCCGCGCATGCTCGGCCGCGACGTCGCGGGCCTCGCCTTCGAGATCGGCGCCGAGCGCGATGGTCTCGTAGCCGGCGTCCTGCGCGACCTTCACGGCGGCGTCGATCGAGGCCTTCGGCTTTGCCAGCAGTTCGAATGTCGCCCGCGCGAAGGCGGCATCGCCGGGCTTGCAGCTTTCGTTCGCGGGGTCGTCGAGCGCGCGACGGACCGCGTCGTCGATCGAGAGATTGTATCTGGCGACCAGCGCGCGGGCATCCGCCAGCGTGGTCGGATCCGGCACCGTCGGCCCCGAGGCGATCGCGGATGGATCGTCATGCGGCACGTCCGATATCGCCAGCGTCACGATCTCGGCGGCGTGCTGGCCGGCGCGCGCCAGCCGTCCGCCCTTGATGCGCGACAGATGCTTGCGCACGGTATTCATTTCGCCGATCGGCGCGCCGGAGCGCAGCAGCGCGCGGTTGACCTGCTGCTTCTGGGTAAAGCTCACGCCCTCGACGGGCGCGATCCAGTTCGCCGAACCGCCGCCGGTCAGCAGCACCAGCAGGAGATCGTCCGGGGTCGCTGTCGCGGCGAGCTGCAGCGTGTCGTCCGCCGCCCTGAGCCCGGCCTCGTCGGGCACGGGATGACCGGCCTCGACGACCTTGATGCGGCGGGTCGGCACGCCATGGCCATGACGGGTGGTGGCGATGCCGACCAGCCGCGACGGATCGAGCTCGAGCGCGTCGAGATAATGCCGCTCGGCCGCCGCGGCCATCGCCGCGGCGCCCTTGCCTGCGCAGAGGCAGATCACGCGGCCCTTCGGCACCGGCCGCAGCCGCGACGCCAGCACGACATCGGGATGCGCAGCCGCCACCGCGGCATCGAAGATCGAACGCAGGAAGGGACGACGGTCGGTCATGGCTGTGCTTTCGTGAGAGGGGAGGCGCCACGATGGGATTGCATTTCCCTCTCCCGCTTGCGGGGGAGGGTTAGGGTGGGGGTGTCGCCGCGAATCGTATTGTGGGAAGAGTCCCCACCCGGATCGCATCTTTGATGCGATCCGACCTCCCCCGCAAGCGGGAGAGGTGAAGTAAGAGCGCAGGGCGCGGATCGAATCAAAAAGCTGCTGCCTCTAGTTTCCGCCGACTTCGCCGCTGATGACGTCGCCGAACAATTGCCAGCGCTCGCCCTTGAACTGCATCAGCTGCAGTTGCTCGATCGGCTGGAAGTCGGCAGGCCCGGTCGACAGCGTCACGCCGGGCAGCAGGCCGCCCTGCGCGAATTGCTTCAGGCTCGCCGCCTGCTTCATCACATTGGCGCGGGTGAGGTCGTCGCCGCAGCGGCGCAGCACCTCGACCATCGTGGTCGCCATGTTGTAGCCGGTCATCGCCGAGGCATCGACGCGGTTGGTGTCGGGCATGTATTTGGCGAGCAGTTCGTCGAACGCCTTCATGCCGGCATCATCCTTCCATTGCGGATCGCTGGCGTCCTTGGCGTAGGCGGCCGAGATCACGCCCTGCGCATTGTCGAGCCCGGCCGGACGCATCACGGTCGCGGTGGAGGCCGAGACGTTGGAGACGATGGTCACCGGCTTCCAGTTCATCTCGCCGAGCTTCTTGATCGCCTGGGCGCCGAATTTCGGCGTGGTGAAGAAGACGATGACGTCGGGATTGGAGGATTTCAGCCGCACCACATGGGAATCGATCGTCGGCTCGGCGACTTCATAGCTCTCCTTGGCGACGACGCGCGCGGGGTCGCTGGCGAAGCCGTCTTCCAGGCCCTTGAGGTAGTCCTTGCCCATGTCGTCGTTCTGGTAGAGCACCGCGACCTTGGCGGCGGGCTTTTCCTTGAGCAGATATTTCGCGTAGATCCGCGACTCGCTCTGGTAGCTGGGCAGCCAGCCCATGGTCCACGGGAAGGCCTTCGGGTCGTTCCACTTGGTCGCGCCGGTGGCGACGAACAGCTGCGGCACCTTCTTGGCGTTGAGATATTTCTGGATCGCGGTGTTGGAGGCGGTGCCGAGGGTGCCGAACAGGAACAGCACCTCGTCGCTCTCGACCAGCTTGCGGGCCTGCTCGACGGCCTTCGGCGGCGAGTAGGCGTCGTCATAGGAGACGAAAGCGATCTTGCGCCCGTTGATGCCGCCGTCGTCGTTGACCTTCCTGAACACCGCGGCCATCGCCTTGCCGACCACGCCATAGGCCGACGCCGGGCCGCTATAGGGCACGATGTTGCCGATCTTGATCTCGGTGTCGCTCGCACCGGTGTCGTACTTCTTCTGCGCCCATGCGGCATTGCCGGTCGCGGCGGCGACGGCGAGGCCGAGCAGGGCAGTTGCGACACGGTGTCGGATCGGCATCGGCATTTCCCGAAATCTCCTTGTTGTTGCCGTCGCGCAAGGGCGCCGGTTTCTTGTCGGGGTCTTGCCGGCTTACCTAGCGTATTGCCGGGCAAAGTGTAAGCAGGCATTGCCCGGGCCGGCCTGCGAGCAGGGCCGTGGCTTTAAATTCTGGTTTCTGACGCGTTTTCTTCGCACGAACCGATACCCGCTTCGCCCGAGAACGCGCCAACAAAAAGCCCCCCGCGACGGTATCGCAGGGGGCCATTCCCGGTCGAGGGGCGGCGGGAAATCAGCCGCCGACGTCGGCGCTGATGACGTCGCCGAACAGTTCCCATTTCTCGCCCTTGAACTTCATCAGCTGCAGCTGGCTGATCGGCGCGAAATCGTTTGCCGCGGTGTTGATCTTGACGCCAGGCAGCAGCACCTCGGTGCGGAAGTCCTTCAGGCTTGCGGCCTGCTTCATGATGTTCTCGCGGGTCAGGTTGTCGCCGCACTGCTTCAGCACCTGGACCAGCGTCTGCGCCACGCCGAAGCCGACCACGGTGCCGCCGTCGAGCTTGTCGCCTTCGGGGAAGTCCTTGGCCATGAAGGCGTAGAACTCCTTCATGCCGGGGTCATTGTCCCATTGCTTGTCGGAAGCGTCCTTCAGGTAGGCGGCGGAGATGATGTCCTGCGCGTTCTCGAAGCCGGCCGGCTTGATCACGCTGCCGACCGAGGCCGACACGTTGTTGAGGAAGTGGGTCGGCTTCCAGCCGATCTCGGCGACCTTCTTGATCGCCTGGGCCGCGAATTTCGGCGTCGCGATGTCGATGAAGACGTCGGCGTTGCTCGCCTTCAGCTTGACGATGTTGCTGTCGATGGTCGGCTGCGAAGTCTCGAAGCTTTCTTCGGCGACGATCATGCTGGCGGCTTTCTGGCCGAGCCCGTCCTTCAGGCCCTTCAGATAGTCCTTGCCGTAATCGTCATTCTGGTAGAGCACGGCGATCTTGGCGTTCGGCATGTTCTTCAGGATGTATTTTGCGTAGATCTGGGTCTCGCTCTGGTAGTTGGGCTGCCAGCCCATGGTCCAGGGAAAATCCTTCGGGTCGTTCCACTTGGTGGCGCCGGTGGCGACGAACAGCTGCGGCACCTTCTTGGAGTTCATGTATTTCTGGATCGCCGAGTTCGACGGTGTGCCGAGCGAGTTGAAGATCAGCAGCACCTCGTCGCTCTCGACCAGCTTGCGGGCCTGTTCGACGGCCTTCGGCGGCGAGTAGGCGTCATCGTAGGAGATGAAGTTGATCTTGCGGCCATTGATGCCGCCGGCGTCGTTGATCTTCTTGAAATAGGCGGCCTCGGTGCGGCCGATGATGCCATAGGCGGACGCGGGGCCGCTGTAGGGCATGATGTTGCCGATCTTGATCTCGGTGTCGTTGGCGCCGCTGTCGTATTTCTTCTGGGCAAGCGCAGCGCTGCCGGATGTCGCGACGAGCGCGAGCGCGGCCCCGAGGACCGCAAGTCTTTTGGTGGCGGACATCTATGTCTCTCTCCCTGTTTGTCAGACGCATGTGTCTCGGCCCCCTTGCCTGGAGAGCTCTTTATTTGGCTGCAGTGATTATCATTTTGGGCGGTTCGCCTCAATGAGAAGCCCCTGCGACAATGCCGCAGGGGCCGTATCTTTGGTCGACCTTTCCGGCCTAGCCGCCGACGTCGGCGCTCAAGACCTCGCCGAAGCGCTCCCAGGTCTCGCCCTTGAAGCGGATCAATTGCAGTTGCGAGAGCGGCGCGAAATCGGTCGCCGAGGTGTTGACCTTGACGCCGGGCAGCAGGCCGCCGGGCTCGTAATCGCGAATGCTGGCCGCCTGCTTCATGATGTTCTCGCGGGTCAGATTGTCGCCGCAGGCCTTGAGCACGTGGACCAGTCCCTGCGAGACGATATAGGCGTACATCACCGAGGCATCGGCGCGGTTCGCTTCCGGATAGTACTTATCGAGGAATTCGTTCCAGGCGATCATCGCCTTGTCGGTCTTCCACTGCGCGTCGGTCGGATCCTTGAAGTATTGCGACGAGATGATGTCCTGGGCGTTCTCGAAGCCTGCCGGCTTGATCACGCTGCCGATCGATCCGGAGACGTTGTTGAGGAAGTGCAGCGGCTTCCAGTTGAGCTCGGCGTTCTTCTTGATCGCCTGCGCCGCGAATTTCGGCGTCGTGATGTTGAAGAACACGTCGGCGCCGGAGGCCTTCAGCCTCACGATGTGGGAATCGATGGTTGGCTCCGTTACCTCGTAGCTGTCCTCGGCGACGATCATTGACGCTGCCTTGGCGCCGAGCCCGTCCTTGAATCCCTTCAGATAGTCCTTGCCGTAGTCGTCGTTCTGGTAGAGCACCGCGATTTTGGCGTCCGGCTTGTTCTTCAGGATGTACTTTGCATAGATGATGGACTCGCTCTGGTAGTTGGGCTGCCAGCCCATCGTCCAGGGGAATTCCTTCGGGTCGTTCCACTTGGTGGCGCCTGTGGCGACGAACAGTTGCGGCACCTTCTTCTGGTTCATGTATTTCTGGATCGCCGAGTTCGGCGGTGTGCCGAGCGAATTGAAGATCAGCAGCACTTCGTCGCTCTCGACGAGTTTGCGCGCCTGCTCGACGGTCTTCGGCGGCGTGTACGCGTCGTCGTAGCTGATGAAGTTGATCTTGCGGCCGTTGATGCCGCCCTCGGCGTTGATCTTCCGGAAATAGGCCTCCTCGGTCTTGCCGATCACGCCATAGGCGGAGGCCGCCCCGCTGTAAGGCATGATGTTGCCGATCTTGATCTCGGTATCGCTGGCGCCGGTGTCGTATTTCTTCTGGGCAAGCGCAGCGCTGCCGGATGCGGCGACGAGCGCAAGCGCAGCAGCAAATGCCGTCAATTGTCGTATTCCAGACATGCCGTTTCTCTCCCTGATTGCAGATGATGTGTCGTGGCCCCCTGTTTCGAGAGCTCATTGTTGGTCGTAAAAACTATCATCTTACCTGGGGTGTCTCAATGAAAAGCCCCTGCGGCGTTGCCGCAGGGGCTGCGTCTTTAGTCGATCACCCTCAAGGCGGGCCGCTGCTCAAAAATCCGCCAACGCGCTGGCTTGTGCGCCGCGCCAACCGCAGAGATTGCGGTCGGGTAAAGCGGCGCCGTTGAGTTGAGCGCGGATCGAACAGACCGGCGTGCCGATCAGTTGCTCAGATTGCTCGAAATGATGTCCCCGAACAGCTCCCATTTTTCGCCCTTGAACCGCATCAAGCGCAGTTGCTTGATCGGCGCGAAATCGGTGGCCGACGTGTTGATGCTGATACCCGGCAGCAGCGTATCGGGGACATAATCCTTCAGGCTTGTGGCCTGCTTCATGACATTGGCGCGGGTGAGGTCGTCACCGCACATCTCCAGCACCTTCACCATGGTCTGCGCGGCGGCGTAACCGAAGGCGGTGGCGCCGTCGAGCTTGTTGGCGTCCGGATAATTCTTCTTGAGGAAGGCGAGGAATTTCTCCATGCCGGGATCCTTGTCCCACTGCGGATCGGCGCCGTCCTTGAGATAGGACGCCGACAGGATACCCTGCGCATTCTCGAAGCCCGCCGGCTGCATCACGCCGCCGACGGAGGCCGAGACATTGGCGACGATCTGCAATGGCGTCCACGCGATCTCGGCGGCCTTCTTGATCGCCTGTGCCGCGAATTTCGGTGTCGTGATGCTGACGAAGGTGTCGGCACCGGCGGCCTTCAGCTTGACGATGTGACTGTCGATCGTGGGCTCGGATGTCTCGTAGGCCTCCTCGGCGACGATCATCGATGCCTTGTCGCCGAAGGCGTCCTTCAGGCCCTTGAGGTAGTCCTTGCCGAAATCGTCGTTCTGGTAGAGCACGGCGACCTTGGCGTCGGGCTTGTGCTTCATGATGTATTTTGCGTAGACCCGCGCCTCGTCCTGGTAGGACGGTTGCCAGCCCATGGTCCACGGATAATCTTTCGGGTCGTTCCACTTCGAGGCGCCGGAAGCGATGAACAGCTGCGGCACCTGCTTCTCGTTCATGTATTTCCGGATCGCCGCGTTGCTCGCGGTGCCGACCGAGCCGAACAGCAGCAGCACCTCGTCGTTCTCGACCAGCTTGCGCGCCTGCTCCACCGTCTTGGGCGGCGAGTAGCCATCATCGTAGGAGATGAACTTGATCTTGCGGCCGTGGATGCCGCCGGCATCGTTGATCATCCTGAAGTAGGCCGCCTCGGTCTTGCCGATCACCCCGTAGGCCGACGCGGGACCGCTGTAGGGCATGGTGTTGCCGATCTTGATCTCGGTGTCGCTGGCCCCGGTGTCGTATCTCTTCTGCGCCTGCGCGACACTGCAGTTCGTCAGGATCAGAGCGAATGCGGACAGCAGCGCCGCCAGGGACGGGCGTACGGCAGTCATGGTTTCCCCCACCTCGGGCTCTTGTTTCGGGTATTCAATACCATCGGCGCAGGGCGTCAACAAAAAGCCCCCGCGACGGATATCGCGGAGGCTGTGTTCTATTCCCGCAGTGCAACGTCACTCGGAGGGGACGTCGCCGGAAATGATGTCACCGAACAGTTCCCATTTCTGACCCTTGAAACGCTGCATCTGCAACTGGGCGATCGGGGCGAAGTCGGTGGCCGAGGTGTTGATCTTGACGCCGGGCAGCAGGGTGTCGGGCGTAAAGTCCTTCAGGCTCGCCGCCTGCTTCATGACGTTGGCGCGGGTGAGATCGTCGCCGCACATTTCGAGCACCTTGGCGAGCGTCTGTGCGGCGCCATAGCCGTACACATAGCCGCCGTCGGTCTTGTCGGCGCCCGGCATGTACTTGTCGAGAAACTCGGCCCACTTCTTCATGCCGGGGTCGTTGGTCCACTGTGTGTCGGCGCCGTCCTTGGCATAGGCCGCCGACAACACGCCTTGCGCGTTGTCGAAGCCGGCCGGCTGCATCACGCTGCCGACCGAGGCCGACACGTTGGTGATGATCTGCAGCGGCTTCCAGCCGAGTTCGGCGGTCTTCTTGATGGTCTGCGCGCCGAACTTCGGCGTGGTGTAGATCAGCAGCACGTCGGGATTGGCGGCCTTGATCTTGACGATGTGGCCGTCGATCGACGGCTCCGAAATCTCATAGCTCTCCTCCATGATGATGCTGGAGGCCGCCTTGGCGCCAAAGCCGTCCTTGGTGCCCTTGAGGTAGTCTTTGCCGAAATCGTCGTTCTGATAGAGGATCGCGATCTTGGCGTCGGGCTTCTCCTTCATCAGCCACTTGGCGTAGATCTGCGCTTCGCTCTGATAGCTCGGCTGCCAGCCCATGGTCCACGGGAAGTTCTTCGGGTCGTTCCACTTGGTGGCGCCGGTCGCGACGAACAGCTGCGGGATCTTCTTGGAATTCAGGTATTTCTGGATCGCGGTGTTGGACGGGGTGCCGAGCGGGTTGAAGACGAGCAACACCTCGTCGCTCTCGACCAGCTTGCGCACCTGCTCGACCGCTTTCGGCGGCGAATAGGCGTCGTCATAGCTGACGAAATTGACCTTGCGGCCGTTGATGCCGCCGCGATCGTTGATCATCTTGAAGTAGGCTTCTTCGGTCTTGCCGATCACGCCGTAGGCGGAGGCCGGTCCCGAATAGGGGATGATGTTGCCGACCTTGATCTCGGTATCGCTTGCGCCGGTGTCGTATTTCTTTTGGGCGAATGCGGCAGTGGACGTCGCGGCAACAGCGACGATCGCCGCGGAAATCGCGGCGATCCGAACGGTAGAAAGCATAATATCTCCTGGTTTGCTTCTATAGGCTGTCAGTTTTTCTTGAACTTTGCGGCCAGTTGGTGGGCAACGATCGCAACCTGCCTGGCGCCGTGCGGCACGAGGAAGATGACGAGGAACAGCAGCACGCCGAACACCGCGCCCGAAAGGCCCTTCGAAATACCCTCGGCGATGTTGGGCACGAAGATGATGAAGGCGGAGCCCACGATCGAGCCGGGCAGCCAGCCGACGCCGCCGACCACCATGCCGAGGAACAGCGAGATCGCGAGCTGGATGGTGTAGCCGTCGGGCGCCACGAACTGCACCGCGATGGCGCCGAGACCGCCGGCAACGCCGGTGATGCCGGCCGAGACGCCGAATGCCAGCGTCTTGTACAGCGCGACGTCGACACCCATCGCGGAGGCCGCGATCTCGTTGTCGCGGATCGCCATGAAGGCGCGGCCGGAGCGCGAGCGCAGCAGGTTCACCGAGGCGACGTAGATCGCGATGGTGACGACCAGCGTGAAGTAATACAGCCACATGTCCTGCGACAGCGGCAGGCCGAACGGGGCGTCCGGCTTGGTGACCACGAGGCCCTGCACGCCGCCGGTCCAGTGCTCGAAATAGCCGAGCTTGAGCAGCTGCGGCATCGCGGTGGCGAGGGCGAAGGTCGCGAGCGCCAGGTAGACGCCGGAAAGCCGCAGCGCCGGCTGGCCGAACAGGAAGCCGAAGCCGAAGCAGATGACGCCGGCGATCGGCAGCGTGAGGGCATAGTTCATGCCCGCATGCTCCATCAGGATCGCCGAGGTATAGGCGCCGACGGCATAGAACGCGCTCTGGCCGAGCGAGAACTGGCCGCTTCCGCCGGTCAGGATGTTGAGCGCCAGCACCGCAAGGCCGTAGATCAGAAGCATCGTCATCTGGAAGATGATGAAGTTCTTCACGAACAGCGGGATCAGGACCAGCGCGGCAAGCACCACAAGCGACGTGCCATAGCCGAGCGTCATGGCACGCTTCGGAACCGCCTCTACGGCCTGGCCTTCGGTGACGACTTCGACTTCTTCAGCGGCGCTCATGATCAAACTCGCTTCACGATGGCGCGGCCGAACAGGCCTGCCGGTTTCACGACCAGGACGACGATGATCAGCGCAAGCGCGATCGGAAGTTTCAGCTCATTGCCGACGCCGGGGATGTAGGTGCCGACGAGGTTCTCGAAGACGCCGACCAGGAAGCCGCCCATGACGGCGCCGAACGGGCTCGACAGGCCGCCGAGCACGGCCGCGGCAAACCCGTAGATCAGTACGCCGAGCATCATGTTCGGCTCGAGGAACACCACCGGTGCGATCATCATGCCGGCGATCGAGCCGATCGCGGATGCCATGCCCCAGCCCAGCGCGATCATCCACGAGGTGTTGATGCCGACGAGGCGCGCCGATTCCGGCAGCGAGGCTGCGGCGCGCATCGCCAAACCCACCCGGGTGAAGCGGAAGAAGAAGAACAGCAGGAGCAGCATCAACAGCGTGATGCCGATCATGCCGGCCTGGTGGGTCGAGATCAGCTGGCTGCCGAGGAACGGCGAGGAGCCGAACGGCGTCGGATACTGCTTGATGGTGAAGTCCCAGATCAGGCCGGCGACCGAGTTGATGATCGCGTAGAGTGCGATGAAGCCGGCGACGTTGGTCAGGATCGGCGCCTTCGCCAGCGGCTTGAACAGCAGCCGCTCGATGACGATGCCGGCGAGGAACGAGAACGCGACGGTGAGCACGAAGGCGCCCCAGTACGGCACGCCCCATTGCATCAGCTGCCAGGACACGAAGGTCGAGAACATCGCCATTTCGCCCTGGGCGAAATTCAGATGGTCGATGGCCTGGTAGATCATGACCACCGCGAGCGCCATGCAGGCATAGATCGCGCCGGTGGCGATGCCGGCCAGGACCTGGTTGGCAAAAAGCTCCATTGTGCCAGCTCCCTCAGTAGCCGAGATAGGATTTGCGGACGTCTTCGTTGTTCGCGATGTCCTTGGCATTGCCCGACATCACGATCCGTCCGGTTTCGATCACATAGGCCTGGTCGGCGAGCTCGAGCGCGAGCTGCGCATTCTGCTCGACCACCAGGATGGTCACCTTTTCCTCGCGATTGATCTTGCCGAGGATGCGGAACAGGTCGCGCACGATCAGCGGCGCAAGGCCGAACGACGGCTCGTCGAGCAGCATCAGGCGCGGCCGCAGCATCAGCGCGCGCGCCACAGCGAGCATCTGCTGCTCGCCGCCGGACAGCGTGCCGGCCTGCTGGGTGTAGCGCTGCTTCAGCACCGGGAAATGCTCGTACATCCGCTCGATGTCGGCGCCGATCGCCTTCTTGTCGGCGCGGCTGATGGCGCCGAGCTGCAGGTTCTCCTCCACCGTCATGTTGGTGAAGGTGCCGCGGCCCTGCGGCACATGGGCGATGCCGAGGCGGACCACGTTCTCGGTCGAGCGCGTGCCGATCGGCTTGCCCTCGAACTCGATCGCGCCGGTCGAACGCACCATGTTGCAGATCGCCCGCAGCGTCGTGGTCTTGCCGGCGCCGTTGGCGCCGAGCAGGGTGGTCAGCGAGCCCTCGTTGAGCGAGAAGTTGAGGCCGTGCAGGGCCTGGACCTGGCCGTAATAGGCGCGCAGGTCCTTGACGTTGAGCATCGTGGTCATTGGTCCTTGCTCCCCAGATAGGCCTTGATGACGTCGGGGTCGGCCTGGACCTGGGCCGGTGTGCCTTCGGCAAGCTTGCGGCCGAAATTGAGCGCGACGACGTGGTCGGCGATCGACATCACGAGACCCATGTGATGCTCGACCAGCAGCACGGTGATCTTGCGGTCGTCGCGGATTTTGCGGATCAGGTCGCCGAGCACATAGACTTCCTCGTGATTGAGGCCGCCGGCCGGCTCGTCGAGCAGCAGGATCTTCGGGTCCGCGGCCAGGGCGCGCGCCAGTTCGACGCGCTTCTGTGTGCCGAACGGAAGTCCGGAGACCACGGTGTGGGCGACGTCCTCGAGATCGAGATAGCCGAGGATGTCGTGCACCTTCTTGTTCATGTCGGTCTCGCCGCGGCGGACCCAGGCGAGGCGCAGCGAGTCGCTGACGATGTCGCTCGAGGTGCGCGCATGCGCGCCGACGCGCACATTGTCGATCACGGACAGGTTGGGAAACAGCGCGACGTTCTGGAAGGTGCGGCCGATGCCGATCTCGGCGATCCGGTGCGGCGGGCGCGACAGGATGCTCTTGCCTTCCATCAGGATGTCGCCGGACGACGGCTGATAGAGCCGCGACAGGCAATTGAACAGCGTCGTCTTGCCGGCGCCGTTCGGCCCGATCAGCCCGAGGATCTGTCCGTGGCGCATGTCGAACGACACGCCGTTCAGTGCGATGATGCCGCCGAACACGACGCTGACGTCGCGAACCGCGAGCAAGGGATCATTCCCTTGCGCGAGCTGTGCCTGCGTCATCTCGTCTCGCCCGCCATCATCGAGCGGTGCGAGCGGCCCTGCGATGCGTTTCGCTGGACGTGATGGAGGCTATCTGATCCCCTCGGCCAAACGTGCAACTTTCCCTCCTACTCTGGTCTTTTTGCGTTCTTCTTTTTTGGATTGCGGCGCCATTCCACCGAGCGCCTGCTCGATGTTCCTTACCATCGCCACAAGACGAGGTCCAATGTCGTTGAGCAATCTGTCTTCCGTGAAGCGGAATGCCGGCGCGCCGCAATTGAAGGCATACGGACCGGTTCCGTCGTTCAATCTCAATGCAACGCCGACTGCGGCGACGTCGTTCTGCCAGTCGCCTGCGGACATCGTGAAGCCGTGCTTCGCGACCGTCTCGCCGGAGCGCTCGATGCCGTCGCGCATCTTGGCCCAGCGGCTGCCGTAGTGATCGCGCAGCTCGCGCAGTAAAGCCGCGCGTTCGTCGGGCGGCAACGCCCAAATATAGGCACGTCCCATCGCGGTGGTTGCGATCGGCACCCGCGAGCCGACGTCGAGTTGCACGCCGAGCGCCAGGCCGTTCCGGCTCTGGCCGAAATAGATCATGCTGTGGCGGTCGCGGCCGCCGACGGCGACCGCGCCGCCGGTCGCGCGCATCACTTCTTCTCGATAGGGCTCGGACAAATGCCGAACGCCGAGATTGGCGAGTGCGGCGTAGCCGAGTGCCATCGCCGACGGCGCGAGCTGGTACTTCTCGAACTTCGGTACAGGTGTAAGGTATCCCAGCTTGGTGAGCGTGTAGGTCAGTCGGGAAATGGTTGGCTTCGGTAACTTGGTGCGGGCTGCAATCTCCTGATTGCCGAGCAGCCCGTCATTGGGCTGGAATGCGCGCAGGACGTCCAGTCCGCGGGAAAGCGCGACGACGAAATTGCGATCGGTCGCTGCTTTCTTGCTAGCGCGCTTCATTCCCTGCCCTTGTCATGCTCGTTGACAAGGCACGTGCTTCAAAATAACCCTCCATGTCAAGATGTGGAATTAAATTTCGCAGTGCGAAATTGGTCTAAACGTAGCGGCTCAACGCAAGTCGTGCAGCTACTCAACGCAAGTCCAAGAACAAGCATCCAGGGAGAGTCCCGGTGAGTGAAGTCGTCAAGCTCGAACGTCATGACAATATTGCCGTCGTCACGGTTAACAGTCCGCCTGTGAATGCCCTGAGCGCCGCGGTGCGCGGCGGCATCTTCGAATGCATCAAGAGCGCGATCGATGACGCGCAGGTTCAGGGCATCGTGCTGACCTGCGCCGGCCGCACCTTCATCGCCGGCGCCGACATCACCGAATTCGGCAAGCCGCCGAAGCCGCCCGGGCTCGCCGAAGTGCTGAGCCTGATGGAGAGTTCGCCGAAGCCGATCGTTGCCGCGATCCACGGCACCGCGCTCGGCGGTGGCCTCGAGGTCGCGCTGGCCTGTCATTATCGTGTCGCCACCAAGGACGCCAAGCTCGGTCTGCCCGAGGTGAAGCTCGGCCTGCTGCCGGGCGCCGGCGGCACCCAGCGCCTGCCGCGCGCGGTCGGCCCCGAGCTTGCGGTCAAGATGATCGTCGGCGGCGATCCGATCGGCGCGGACGCGGCGCTGAAGGCCGGGCTGATCGAAGAGATCGTCGAGGGACCGGCCTCGGGCGGTGAGGCATTTGCACGCAAGGTGCTCGCCGAGAAGCGTCCGCTGCGCAAGCTGCGCGATGACGACAGCAAGCTCGCTGCGGCCAAGGCCGATCGTTCGATCTTCACCAATGCCGTCGCTGCGCTGACCAAGAAGTCGCGCGGTCTCGAGGCGCCGTTCGCCGCGGCCGACGCCGTCGGCGCCGCGATCGACCTGCCGTTCGATGAGGGCCTGAAGAAGGAGCGCGAGGGCTTCCTCAAGCTGATGAACGGCGACCAGTCCAAGGCGCAGCGCTACGCCTTCTTCGCCGAGCGCGAAGCCGCCAAGATCTCCGGTGTCCCCGAGGGCACCAAGGGCCGCAACGTGGCACGCGTCGCCATTCTCGGTGCCGGCACCATGGGCGGCGGCATCGCGATGTCGTTCGCCAATGCCGGCATCCCGGTCACCCTGATCGAGACCGGCGAGGAGCAGCTCAAGCGCGGCATGGGCATCATGCAGAAGAACTACGAGGCGACCGCCGCGCGCGGTGGCATCCCGGCGGACGCGCCCGCCAAGCGCATGGCGCTGATCAACGGCGTCGTCGGCATCGAGAACGTCGGCGACGCCGATCTCGTGATCGAGGCGGTGTTCGAGACCATGGCGGTCAAGAAGGAAGTGTTCGGCAAGCTCGACCAGTATGCCAAGCCGGGCGCGGTGCTGGCCTCCAACACCTCCTATCTCAACATCGACGAGATCGCGAAGTCGACCAAGCGTCCGCAGGACGTGCTCGGCATGCACTTCTTCTCGCCGGCCAACGTCATGAAGCTCTGCGAGATCGTGCGCGCCGACAAGACCGCGCCGGACGCGCTGGTCACCGCCGTCTCGATCGCCCGCAAGATCGCCAAGGTGCCGGCCGTGGTCGGCGTCTGCGACGGCTTCGTCGGCAACCGCATGCTGGCGCAGCGTGGCAAGCAGTCCGAGAAGCTGCTGTTCGAGGGCGCCCTGCCGCAGCAGGTGGACGCCGTGGTGACGAAGTTCGGCATGCCGATGGGCCCGTTCGCGATGGGCGATCTCGCCGGTCTTGATATCGGCTGGCGCTCGCGCAAGGACCGCGGCATCAAGTCGGAGATCGCCGACGCGCTCTGCGAGGCCGGCCGCTTCGGCCAGAAGACCGGCAAGGGCTACTACAAGTACGAGCCCGGCTCGCGCGCGGCGCTGCCGGATCCCGAGGTCGAGAAACTGATCGACGAAACGCTGGCGCGCCTCGGTCGCAAGAAGCGCGTCGTCAGCGATGACGAGATCCTCGAGCGCATGATGTACCCGATGATCAACGAAGGCGCGAAGATCCTCGCCGAGGGCATTGCGGCGCGTCCGTCGGATATCGACGTGGTCTGGCTCTATGGCTATGGCTGGCCGATCTATCGCGGCGGTCCGATGTTCTGGGCCGACACCGTCGGCCTCAAGCACATCGCCGATCGCCTGGCCTTCTACGCCAAGGAGACCAACGATCCCTCGCTCGAGCCGGCGCCGCTGCTCAAGAAGCTCGCCGACGAGGGCAAGACCTTCGCCTCGCTCGCCGCGCCGTCGAAGGCGGCGTGATCTTTCTTGGGGCCGCTGGCTCGGTGTTCGGGTTCCCTCTCCCCTTGTGGGAGAGGGTTAGGGAGAGGGGTGGCCGCATCGGGACTTCCCGTGTGGACCCCCTTCCCCAACCCCTCCCCACAAGGGGGAGGGGAGCCCACACGCCGGTGCTCACCTAACAGGTGTTGAACGTTTCCATGACCTATCCCGGCGAACAATATTATCCCAACGGCGTGCGGTGGAGCGACGAGATCACGCGCGGCACGCTGCCGGATCTGCTCTCGAGCGCCGCCGCCGAGTTCGGCGCGCGCGCGGTGCTCGAATTCCGCGACCGGCCGATCAGCTACGCCGAGCTGGAGGCCCTGGTCGAGACCGCTGCTGCGGCCTTCATGCGGGCCGGCTACGGCAAGGGCACGTCGGTCGCGCTGTTCCTCGGCAATTCGCCTGACCATCCGATCAATTTCTTCGGCGCGCTGAAAGCGGGCGCCCGCGTCGTGCATCTGTCGCCGCTCGACGGCGAGATTGCGCTGTCGCACAAACTCTCCGACTCCGGCGCGCGGGTGCTGGTCACCAGCAATCTCTCGGCGCTGTTGCCGACCGCGCTGAAATTCCTAGCCAAGGGTCTGCTCGACCGTCTGATCGTCTGCGAGGACGACAATTGGGGCAAGGTCGGCACGCCGCAAACCGCGCTGCCCGACGATCCTGCCATCATCACGCACCGCCAGTTCATCGACGGCGCGACCAGGCCGTCGCAATGGCCGGTGGTCGACGTCGAGGACGTCGCGCTGCTGCAATATACCGGCGGCACCACGGGCCTGCCCAAGGGCGCCATGCTCAGCCACGGCAATCTCACCGCGGCGGTGTCGATCTACGACGTCTGGGGCAAGCCCGGGCGGCTCGAACGCAATGCGATCGAGCGCGTGATCTGCGTGCTGCCGCTGTTTCACATCTACGCGCTGACCGTCGTGCTGCTGTCGGCGATCCGGCGCGGCCATCTGATCTCGCTGCACCAGCGCTTCGATGTCGAAGCCGTGATGCGCGACATCGAGGTCAAGCGCGCGACGGTGTTTCCCGGCGTGCCGACGATGTGGATCGCGATCGCCTCGCTGCCCGATCTCGACAAGCGCGATCTCTCTTCGCTGGTGGTCGCCGGCTCCGGCGGCGCGCCGCTGCCGGTCGAGGTCGCGAAGATCTTCGAGCGCCGCGTCGGCATGAAGCTGAAGAGCGGCTGGGGCATGACCGAGACCTGCTCGCCGGGCACCGGCCATCCCAAGGAGGGGCCGGAGAAGCCGGGCTCGATCGGGCTGATGCTGCCCGGCATCGAGATGGACGTGGTGTCGCTGGAGGATACCACCAGGGTGATGCCGGTCGGCGAGGTCGGTGAAATCCGCATCCGCGGTCCGAACGTCACCAAGGGCTACTGGAACAGGCCGGCGGAGACCGCGGAGGCCTTCGTCGGCGACCGCTTCCTCACCGGCGACATCGGCTACATGGATGCCGACGGCTATTTCTATCTGGTCGACCGCAAGAAGGACATGATCATCTCCGGCGGCTTCAACGTCTATCCGCAGATGATCGAGCAGGCGATCTACACCCATCCCGCCGTGCAAGAGGTGATCGTGATCGGCATTCCCGACGATTACCGCGGCGAGGCGGCAAAGGCCTTCATCAAGCTGCGCGACGGGCAGCCGGCGTTCTCGATCGACGAGTTGCGCGCGTTCCTCACCGGCAAGGTCGGCAAGCACGAACTGCCGGCGGCGGTCGAGTTCGTCGATGAGCTGCCGCGCACCCCGGTCGGGAAGCTGTCGCGTCACGAATTGCGCCAGCAACAGCCCAAAACATCTCAATCCAAACCACAGCAGACTGCATCAGGATCCCGCTCATGACCGACGCCGTTATCGTCTCCACCGCCCGCACGCCGATCGGCAAGGCCTATCGCGGCGCGCTCAACGTCACCGAGGGCGCGACCTTGCTCGGGCACGCGATCGGCGAAGCGGTGGCGCGCGCCAAGGTCGATCCGAAGGAGATCGAGGACGTGGTGATGGGCGCGGCGATGCAGCAGGGCGCGACCGGCGGCAACATCGCGCGCAAGGCGCTGCTCCGCGCCGGGCTGCCGGTGAGCGTTGCCGGCACCACGATCGACCGTCAGTGCGCCTCCGGCCTGCAGGCGATCGCGCTTGCCGCGCGCTCGGTGATCTTCGACGGCGTCGAGATCGCGGTCGGCGGCGGCGGCGAGTCGATCTCGCTGGTGCAGAATGACAAGATGAACTCGTTCCACGCCCAGGATCCGGCGCTGCTCAAGATCAAGGGCGAGGTCTACATGCCGATGATCGACACCGCCGAGATCGTCGCCAAGCGCTACAACATCTCGCGCGAGAAGCAGGACGAGTATGGGCTCGAAAGCCAGCGCCGCACCGCGGCTGCGCAGCAGGGCGGCAAGTTCAAGGAAGAGCTCGCGCCGATCACCACCATGATGGCGGTCACCGACAAGGCGACCGGTGCCGTCACGATGAAGGAGGTAACGCTGTCGCAGGACGAAGGTCCGCGGCCGGAGACCACGGCCGAAGGGCTTGCCAGCCTCAAGCCGGTGCGCGGCGAGGGCTTCACCATTACCGCCGGCAATGCCAGCCAGCTCTCGGACGGCGCCAGCGCCTCCGTGATCATGAGCGACAAGGAAGCCGCCAAGCGCGGGCTGAAGCCGCTCGGCATCTTCCGCGGCTTCGTCTCCGCCGGCTGCGAGCCGGACGAGATGGGCATCGGCCCGGTGTTCGCGGTGCCGCGGCTGCTGAAGCGCCATGGCCTCAAGGTCGACGACATCGATCTCTGGGAGCTCAACGAGGCGTTCGCGGTGCAGGTGCTCTATTGCCGCGACAAGCTCGGCATCGATCCGGAGAAGATCAACGTCAATGGCGGCGCGATCTCGGTCGGCCATCCCTACGGCATGTCGGGTGCGCGGCTCACCGGCCACGCGCTGATCGAGGGCCGCCGCCGCAAGGCCAAATACGCCGTCGTCACCATGTGCGTCGGTGGCGGCATGGGCGCGGCCGGCCTGTTCGAGGTGCTGCAGTAACTCACCGTCGTCCTGGCGAAAGCCAGGACCCATACCCCGCGGCCGGGGTAAGGGGCACGGACGGCAGTCGCCTTCGCAGGACAACGAAGGCCGGTGGTAATGGGTCCTGGCTTTCGCCAGGACGACAACGAAACAAGACGTTAGGTTTCGCTCAAAAGGAGGATCCGATGGATCTCGCTTTCACCAAGGAAGAGATAGCGTTTCGCGAGGAGGTACGGGAGTTCTTCAAGAACAACGTGCCGCCGGAGACCCGGCGCAAGCTGCAGGAAGGCCGCCATCTGTCGAAGGACGAGATGGTCACCTGGTGGCGCATCCTCAACAAGAAGGGCTGGGGCGTCACCCACTGGCCGAAGGAATATGGCGGCACCGGCTGGAGCACCGTGCAGCACTACATCTTCAACGAGGAGCTGCAGTCCTATCCCGCGCCGCAGCCGCTCGCCTTCGGCGTCAGCATGGTCGGCCCGGTCATCTACACCTTCGGCAACGAGAAGCAGAAGAAGGAATATCTGCCGCGGATCGCCAATGTCGACGACTGGTGGTGCCAGGGCTTCTCGGAGCCGGGCTCGGGTTCGGACCTCGCGTCGCTGAAGACCAAGGCCGAGCGCCGTGGCGACAAGTGGATCATCAACGGCCAGAAGACCTGGACCACGCTCGCCCAGCACGCCGACATGATCTTCTGCCTCTGCCGCACCGATCCGGCCGCGAAGAAGCAGATGGGCATCTCCTTCATCGTGTTCAGCATGAAGTCGAAGGGCGTCACCGTGCGCCCGATCCAGACCATCGACGGCGGCCACGAGGTCAACGAGGTGTTCTTCGACGACGTCGAGGTGCCCTACGAGAACCTGATCGGCGAGGAGAACAAGGGCTGGGATTACGCCAAGTTCCTGCTCGGCAATGAGCGCACCGGCATCGCCCGGGTCGGCGTGTCGAAGGAGCGGCTGCGCCGCATCCGCGCGCTGGCCTCCAAGGTCGAGTCCGGCGGCCGTCCGGTGATCGAGGATCCGGCGTTCCGCGAGAAGCTCACGGCCTGCGAGATCGAGCTGAAGGCGCTCGAGCTGACCCAGCTCCGCGTCGTCGCCGACGAGGGCAAGCACGGCAAGGGCAAGCCCAATCCGGCCTCCTCGGTGCTCAAGATCAAGGGCTCGGAGATCCAGCAGACCACGACCGAGCTGCTGATGGAGATCATCGGTCCGTTCGCCGCGCCCTATGACGAGCACGGCGACGCCGGCTCCAACGAGAGCATGGATTGGACCGCGCAGATCGCGCCGAGCTACTTCAACAACCGCAAGGTTTCGATCTACGGCGGCTCCAACGAGATCCAGCGCAACATCATCAGCAAGGCCGTGCTGGGGCTGTAAGCCACAAGTTCGATGTCGTCCTCCGCGCATGCCCCGCCTTCGCGGGGATGACGAGTGGAGATCAGGGCAAGCGCCCGCGTGATTTTGGAGAGATGGTAAAATGGATTTTGATCTGTCCGAGGAGCAGCGCCTTCTCAAGGAAAGCGTCGACGGGTTGCTGGCGGATGCCTACGACTTCGATGCGCGCAAGAAGTACATGAAGGAGAAGGGCGGCTGGAGCAAAGCGCTCTGGGGCAAGCTCGCCGAGCAGGGCCTGCTTGGTCTGCCCTTCGCGGAGACCGACGGCGGCTTCGGCGCCGGCGCGGTCGAGACCATGATCGTGATGGAAGCGCTCGGCAAGGCGCTGGTGGTCGAGCCTTATCTGGCCACCGTCGTGGTCGCCGGCGGTTTCCTGCGCCATGGCGGCTCGGCCGAGCAGAAGGCCAAGTACATTCCCGGCATCATCGACGGCAGCAGGACCTTCGGCTTTGCCCAGCTCGAGAAGAATTCGCGCTACGATCTCTTCGACGTCGTGACCACGGCCAAGAAGAAGGGCGCCGGCTGGGTGATCGACGGCGAGAAGTTCGTCGTGCTCAACGGCGAGAACGCCGACACGCTGATCGTGACCGCGCGCACCAAGGGCGGCCAGCGCGACAAGACCGGCATCGGCGTGTTCCTGGTTCCGGCGGATGCCAAGGGCGTTACCAGGAAGGGCTATCCCACCCAGGACGGCCTGCACGCGGCCGACATCACCTTCACCAATGTCGAGGTCGGCGCTGACGCTGCGATCGGCGATCCCGAGAACGGCCTGCCCCTGATCGAGCGCGTCGCCGACGAAGCCCGCATTGCGCTGTGCGCGGAAGCCGTCGGCGCGATGGACGAGTCGCTGAAGGAGACCGTCGAGTACATCAAGACCCGCAAGCAGTTCGGCGTTGCGATCGGCTCGTTCCAGAGCCTGCAGCACCGTGCCGCCGACATGTTCGTGGCGCTGGAGCAGGCCCGCAGCATGTCGATGTTCGCCACCATGGCGTCGGACTTCGACGATGCCAAGGAGCGTTCGTCAGCGGTCGCAGCCGCCAAGGTGCAGGTCGGCAAGTCCTTGAAGTTCGTCGGCCAGCAGTCGATCCAGCTTCATGGCGGCATCGGCATGACCATGGAGGCCAAGATCGGCCACTACTTCAAGCGACTGACCATGATCGAGAACACGCTCGGCGACACCGACTACCACCTCCGTCGCGTCAGCGAGGGCGGCGGACTGCTGGCTTAAGCCGCGCGAGGTTGCATCCGCGCCAAGATCGTCATGCCCGGCCTCGTGCCGGGCATCCACGTCTTGGCGGCAAAGCAAGACGTGGATGGCCGGGACGAGCCCGGCCATGACGGACAAAAAGAGCAAGCCAAGAAAGAAGAGGGAGCGCTCGCAATGAAGAACACCCCGTTCGATCTCACCGGCCAGGTCGCGGTCATCACCGGCTCGAGCCGCGGCATCGGCCGCGCCTCGGCGGAGCTTCTGGCAAAACTCGGCGCCAAGGTCGTGATCTCCTCGCGCAAGGCGGATGCCTGCCAGGAAGTCGCCGACGGCATCAAGCAGGCGGGCGGCGATGCGCTCGTCATCGCCTGCAACATCGCGCGCCGCAACGAGGTCGAGGCGCTGGTCTCGGGCACGATCAAGCACTACGGCAAGATCGACATCCTGGTCTGCAATGCCGCGGTGAACCCGTATTACGGCCCGCTGCTCGACATCACGGACGAGGCCTTCGACAAGATCATGGGCTCGAACGTCAAGAGCAACATCTGGTTGTCCGCGCTGGCGATCCCGCAGATGGCCGAGCGCGGCAAGGGCTCGGTCGTGATCATCTCCTCGATCGGCGGCCTGCGCGGCTCGACCGTGATCGGCGCCTACGGCATCTCCAAGGCCGCCGACTTCGCGCTGTGCCGCAGCCTCGCCGGCGAGTGGGGCCCGAAGGGTGTGCGCGTCAACTGCGTGGCGCCCGGCCTGGTGAAGACCGACTTCGCCCGCGCGCTGTGGGAGGATCCGGATAATCTGAAGCGCCGCACCGCATCGACGCCGCTCCGCCGCATCGGCGAGCCCGACGAGATCGCCGGCGCCGTTGCCTATCTCGCCTCCGACGCCTCGACCTTCATGACCGGCCAGACCATCGTGGTCGACGGCGGCGTCACCACGGCGGCGACGTAAGGGCCGTTCCTTCGCCTCCCCCGCGCGCGAGGGCTATCGCATTTCGTGGCGGTGCCCTCGTGGCCATCCTTCGAGACGCCCGCCTTCGGCGGGCTCCTCAGAGCCTGCTTTAAAAAGAAAGTTGAGTGATTTCAGCCCGTTGTGATTCCTTCGTGTTTGCGAAGACTCGAGGGAGCACAACATGTGTTGGACCGAAATCACCCGACAACAATATCGACGCGACGGACTTCGTTATGCAAGCGACATGACGGATGCGGAGTGGGAACTGATCGAGCCGTTGATGCCTGCGCAATGCCGGCGCGGCCGTCCGCGCGAGATCAGCCTGCGCGTGATCATGAATGCAATTCTCTACATTGGAGCCAGCGGCTGCCAATGGCGCGCGCTGCCAAAGGACTTCCCACCATGCTCGACGGTTCAGTACTATTTTTACAAATGGCGCGGTTCTGGATTGTGGCGCAGGGTCAATGATGCCCTGGTCCGACGCATGCGCGAACGGCAAGGACGCAACCCCACTCCAACGGCTGGGATCATCGACAGCCAGAGCGTGAAGACCGCGGAAAATGGCGGTCCAAGCGGGTTTGACATGGCCAAGCGGGTCAAGGGACGCAAGCGTCATATCGTCACCGACACCGAGGGCTCCTTGCTGGCTGTGCAGGTGCATCCCGCCAACCTTCAAGACAATCACGGTGCAGTCCCGCTGTTGCGGCTCATCGGCCGCCTGTTCCCCAACCTGCGCCACATCTTCGCCGATCGCGTCTACCGTGGCCCTAAGCTGCTCGATGCCATCGCTGATTTGGGCCAATGGACGATTGAAATCGTCACCCGCTCGCAGAGCGTTGGAACGTTCAAGGCCGAGCCTCGACGTTGGGTCGTCGAGCGTACCTTTGCCTGGTTCGGCCGCAATCGACGACTTGCCAAAGACTTCGAGGCAACCATCGCCAGCGCGGAGGCTTGGGTTCTCATTGCAAGCATCCGCCTGCTCTCCCGCCGATTGGCCAGAGCATGAGATCTCAATGACTTGTTTTGAGTCAGACTCTCAGGATGAGGTCTTGTTTTGCGGCACAATAGTAGACCCTCATGGTGAGGAGCGCCGCTTGCGGCGCGTCTCGAACCACGAGGCCAAGCACTTGCGCGGTCGCCAAGGGGCATATGCGATAGCCCTGCCCGCAAGCGGGAGAGGGCGCCGAGCTCTCCAAGCCTATCTGTTCGCCCTAAACCCGCTCCAGCGCCCGCTCGAAATCCTCGATCAGGTCGTCGGGATGCTCGAGCCCGGCCGAGAAGCGAATGAAACCTTCGCTGATGCCGAGCTCGGCGCGGGCCTCCGGCGCCAGGCGCTGGTGCGTCGTGGTCGCGGGATGCGTGACCAGGCTCTTGGCATCGCCGAGATTGTTGGAGATGCGCGAGATCTTCAGCGCGTTGAGGCAGCGGAAGGCGCCGGCCTTGCCGTCCTTCACCTCGAAGCCGACCAGCGTCGAGCCGGCGCCCATCTGCTTCTTCACCGTCTCGGCCTGCGGATGATCGGGGCGCCCCGGATAGACCAGCCGCGTGATCTTCGGATGCCTGGCCAGCGCCTCGGCGATCTTCGCTGCGTTCTCGGTCTGGGCGCGGACGCGGACGCCGAGCGTCTCCAGTCCCTTCAGCAGCACCCAGGCGTTGAACGGCGACAGCGACGGACCGGTCTGGCGCATGAAATTATGGATGTGCTCGGCGATGAAGGCTTCCGACGACAGGATGACGCCGCCGAGGCAGCGGCCCTGGCCGTCGATATGCTTGGTCGCGGAATAGACCACGACGTCGGCGCCGAGCGACAGCGGGCTCTGCCAGATCGGCGTCGCGAACACATTGTCGACGATCAGCCGGGCGCCGCCGCTATGCGCTATCCTGGCGATCGCGCCGATGTCGAGCACGTCGAGCGTCGGATTGGTCGGGCTCTCCAGGAAGAAGGTCTTGGTGTTCGGCCGCAATGCGCGCTGCCACTGGTCGAGATCGAGGCCGTCGACCAGGGTCGTCTCGATGCCGTAGCGCGGCAACAGGTCCTGCACCACGTAGAGGCAGGAGCCGAACAGCGCCTTCGACGCCACCACGTGATCGCCGGCCTTCAGCGGCGCGAGGATCGCCGTGGTCACCGCGGCCATGCCGGTCGCGGTCGAGCGCGCGGCTTCCGCGCCCTCGAGCTCGATCATGCGGCGCTCGAACATCGCAATCGTCGGATTGGAATAGCGCGAATAGATGAAGCCGGGATCCTGGCCCTTGAAGCGCGCCTCGCATTGCTCGGCGGTGTCGTAGACGTAGCCCTGGGTGAGAAACAGCCCTTCCGACGTTTCCCCGAATTGCGAGCGCAGCGTGCCGCCATGGACGAGGCGGGTTTCGGGACGAAAGCGGGCGGTACCTTCAGATTCAGACATGTGACCTCCGAAGTGGCCATTTCTCCTGGAGAATGGCCACAAAAAAACCGGCCTGGAGCAACCTCCACAAGCCGGGATCACACTGTCCCCGGCCTGTTTAGCGACTTATTTAACGTGGCTGCAAGCCGGCCGGCTCAAATCACCACGGGATAAGTGCAGCTGATATTCCCTCGCGCCCTTTCCGTCAAGACGGTCATCGGATAACCCGTAAAAGCCCATATTTTGGGGCTTGATGGCCGCCTGGAGTATGATTTTTGGGCCATCTCGAGGGATCGCCGAGGGACCGCGCCGTGTCGTTCACGCTGGAAGAAGAATCCAACGGAATTCTGCCCGACCGCATGATCGCGGAGATGGCGGAGGCCGGCCTCATTCTGCCCGCCTACGACTTCGTCGAGAGCCAGATCCAGCCAGCCAGCCTCGATCTGCGCCTTGGCGACATCGCCTACCGGGTCCGCGCCAGCTTCCTGCCGGGACCCGATGCCACCGTCGCCGAGCGGATCGACCAGCTGAAGCTGCACGAGATCGATCTGTCCGACGGCGCGGTGCTGGAGACCAACTGCGTCTACATCGTGCCGCTGCTGGAGAGCCTGGCGCTGCCGCCGGAGATCGTCGCCGCGGCCAACCCGAAGAGCTCGACCGGACGGCTCGACGTCTTCACCCGCGTGATCGCCGACGGCACCCGCCGCTTCGACATGATCGGCGCCGGCTATCACGGCCCGCTCTACGCCGAGATCAGCCCGAAGACGTTTCCCGTGCTGCTGCGCGAGGGGTCGCGGCTCAGCCAGGTCCGCTTCCGGATCGGCGAGGCGACGCTCTCCGCCGACGAGCTCGATGTGCTGCATGCCGCCGAGCGGCTGGTCGATATCGACGATGCCGATCTCACCCATGGCGTCGCGCTTTCCGTCGATCTCTCCGGCGAGAGCTCGGGCGGCTTCGTCGGCTATCGCGCCAAGCGCCACACCGGCGTGGTCGATGTCGATCGCCGCGGCGGTTATGCGGTCGACGATTTCTGGGAGCCGATCAAGGCCCGGCCCGACGGCAGCCTCATTCTCGATCCCGGCGAGTTCTACATCCTGGCTTCGAAAGAGGCGGTGCAGGTGCCGCCGGACTACGCCGCGGAGATGGTGCCGTTCGATCCGCTGGTCGGCGAATTCCGCGTCCACTATGCCGGCTTCTTCGATCCCGGTTTCGGCTATGCCGGCGCCGGCGGCAAGGGCGCGCGCGCCGTGCTCGAAGTGCGCTCGCGCGAGGTGCCGTTCATTCTCGAGCATGGCCAGATCGTCGGCCGCCTCGTCTATGAACGGATGCTCGAGCGCCCCGACGCGCTGTACGGTCAGCGCATCGGCTCGAACTATCAGGCGCAGGGCCTGAAGCTCTCCAAGCATTTTCGCGTGTAATTCCGCGAGTCGGACTTTGCGTCATTCTCCGCTGTCATTCCCCGCGAAAGCGGGGAATCCAGTACGCCGCGGCCCCTCCATCGACAACGACTGTCTCTGGAATACTGGATCGCCCGATCAAGTCGGGCGATGACACTGCGCTTGGGTTTGGTTGCGTCGTCATGCTGACGATGACACACTCCACCAAAATAAGAGATCGGGAGTAAACATGAGCGCCGCAACAGATTCAGCGCAGCAAGAAGCGCAGTGGCAGAAATGGCGCAGCGTCGCCGATCTCTATCACGCCTTCTTCACCGGGCTGATCCTCACCGTCGTCACGCGGCGCGGCACGGCTGATGCAGCGGAATTCGTCTTCCGCGTGTTTCGCCGCCAGCAGCAGGAACGCTTTCTCCCCGGCTTGAAGAAGCTCGGCCTCGACGGCCTGCCGCCGGCGGTCGCGGCCGCGCAGTATCATTACCTCTCCAACTGGATCGGCGGCGTGCATGTCGAATACATGCACGAGACCGACCGCAAGGCCTGGATCCGCTATCCGCCGCCGCGCTGGATCTGGAAGGGCACGGCGATCTGCGGCGTGCCCGGCGAAGTCTCGCGCGCGATGCTGCGCGGCTGGCACGCCAACAACGGCGTCGCGCTCGGGGATTTGCGGCTCGGCTTCGTCTGCACCAAGCAGAGCGTCGACGGCCAGGACGGGCTCGAGGGCTATTACTGCGAGTACGATCATCCGCTCGAGCTCGACCAGCGCCTCGTGTTCGCGCGCCATCTCGAGGCGCCGCTATTCGATCCGAACACCGCGCCGGCGCTGCCGGTCGACAGCTGGCCGAGGCCGCGGCTGGAGAAGGCCTATCGCAACTACGCGATGGAATATGTGAAGACGGCCGCGCCGGTCATCGTGCAGGTGTTCGGCCCGGAGGATGCGAGCTATCTGCTGCATCTCACCGGCAGACTGATCGGCATGCAATATTACGACGAGGTCGCGCAGGCGCTCGGCGGCAGCCGTGGCCGCGCCACGGAATTTGCCGCATTCCTGCGCACTCTCTTCGAGTCGCAGGACGATGTCGCTGACATCACCGAGTCCGAGGGCCAGTTCGAGATCCGCCAGCAGGGCTGGAAGCTGATGGCCGATGTCGCCGACTATCATCCGGCCTGCGCCAGCGTGCTGACGGGCCTGTTCGAAGGGCTGGCCGCCGGCTGCGGGCGGCATATTCCGGTGCATCTGAAGCCGAATGGTGCCGCCGGCGCACCGTACGTGTGGTCGATCGGCTAGCGCCAAGGTTCATCCGGGTTCACCTGCAATCGCGCAGGCCCCCCTTGCGTCCCGCGCACGTGGATTCCGCCATTGCCATGGTAGGGAAACACCATGGCGCGGCTCCCCAGATCGCGCGTGGGAGTAGAAATGTCCGATCTCGGCCTCGCCGAAATACCTGTCGACGAACAAGAGCGGCCGCTGCCGCCGCCGGTGACCAAGCCGGCGCGCAATGCGCTGCTCGACGGGCCGATCCTGCGCACGTTGCTCTGGCTGGCGTGGCCGAATGTGATCGCGCTCTCCGCCGGCACCTGCGTCGTCATCGCGGAGACTTCGTATATCGGCCGGCTCGGCGTCGAGTCGCTTGCGGCGATGGCGCTGGTGTTTCCCTGCGTGATCCTCACCATGACGATGTCCGGCGGCGCGATGGGCGGCGGCGTCGCATCCGCGATCGCGCGCGCGCTCGGCGCCGGCGAGATCGAGCGGGCTTCGACACTGGCCATGCATGCGCTGCTGATCGGATTGACGTTTGGTGCCACCTTCATGCTGGGCATGCTGACCTTCGGTCCGCGCCTGCTCGAACTGCTCGGCGGCCGCGGCAATGTGCTGGCGCAGGCGATCGCCTATTCGCAGGTGTTCTTCGGCGGCGCGATCCTGCCCTGGCTGATGAACACCATGGCCGGCATCCTGCGCGGCACCGGCAACATGAAGCTGCCGTCGACCATGATCCTGTCGTCGGCGGTGTGGCAGATCATTCTCGGCGGCACGCTCGGGCTCGGTCTCGGTCCGGTGCCGCAATTCGGCATGCGTGGCGTCGCCGCAGGTTCGCTGATCGCCTATTCGATCAGCATCAGCGTGATGGGCTGGTATCTGTTCTCGGGCCGCGCCCGCGTGAGGCCGAAGCTCAAGGGGCTGCGCGTGCAATGGGCGATGTTCATCGACATCCTCAAGGTCGGTGCCATCTCCTGCTTCTCGCCGCTGCAATCGGTGCTGACGATCTCGATCTTCACCCACATGCTGGCGCAGTTCGGCACCGCGGTGCTCGCCGGCTACGGCATCGGCGCACGGCTCGAATTCATGCTGACCTCGGTCGCCTTCGCGGTCGGCATCGCCTCGGTGCCGATGATCGGCATGGCGGTCGGCGCCGAGCGCGTCGCGCGGGCCCGGCGCATCGCCTGGACCGCAGGCACGGTGTCGTTCCTTGCGGTCGGCGTCGTCGGCAGCTTCATCGCCGTCTTCCCCGACCTCTGGGTCAATCTGTTCACCAGTGATCCGCACGTGCGGGCGACCAGCCATCAATATCTCTCGACCGCCGCGCCGATGTACGCGTTCATCGGCCTTGCGATGTCGATGTATTTCTCCTCGCAGGGCGCCGCGAAGGTGCTGGGTCCGGTGCTGGCGCAGACCGCGCGGCTGATCTTCATCGGCGCCGGCGGCTGGTGGCTGTCGACGCATGAGGCGAGCGCGCAGAACTTCTTCGCACTCGCCGCCGCCTCGATGGGCGTGCTCGGCGTGCTGTCCTGCCTCAGCGTGATCCTGACGCGCTGGGGCAAATCAGCGCCGGTCGCCGAGGCGCAGCCGGCGCTGTCGTAGCATTTCTCAATCCGTCATCCTGAGGAGCGGCCTCTTGGCCGCGTCTCGAAGGATCGACGGCCCCGATGCTTCGGCGTCCGCTTCTGGAAACAGCCGGGCTGTCGCCCTTCGAGACGGCCGCTTCGCGGCCTCCTCAGGGTGACGGTCACGGTTTAAATGCGCGGCCGGTCGCGCAACGTTGCGGATCACGCCGCGCTCTTCTCCCTGGCCGACTTGGCCATCGCCGCCTGCATCGCCGCCGCGCCGAGGTCCATCTGCGCGTCCATGTAGGGCGCGACCTCGTGCGGCAGCACGTCGGCGATCCACACCACGCGGCAGCGCGCGTCGCCCTCGGCGAACACCTGCACCGAGGCGGAATGCTGCTTCAACCGCTCGCTGGTGATCGCATAGACCAGCCGCTTTCGGTTGTCGTCGCAATCGACCAGCGTCTCGCGCGCCACCGTGCCGTTGGCGAAAGTGACAGTGCGGACGTCGCCGTCCAGTTGCGTGTCGGTCACGAAGCCCGGCACCAGCCGCGTATGCAGCGCGCCGAAATCGCGCAACGCGTCCCAGACATGATCTGCCGGCGCGTCGATCGGGATGTCCTTGTGAATGGAAGCCATCTTTGTAACCTTTCGGGTGGTTGTCATTCCCGCGCAAAGACTTCGCCTTTGTCGCTGGAGGTGCGAGCGGCGCGATGCCCCGGCATCGCGTTCCTGAGCGAGCCTCGAAGGATGACCGGATCTCGCTCGGGGCCATCCTTCGAGACGCCGCGCGTTGCGCGGCTCCTCAGAGTCTGACTCAAAACAAGTCATTGAGATCTCATGCTCTGGCCAATCGGCGGGAGAGCAGGCGGATGCTTGCAATGAGAACCCAAGCCTCCGCGCTGGCGATGGTTGCCTCGAAGTCTTTGGCAAGTCGTCGATTGCGGCCGAACCAGGCAAAGGTACGCTCGACGACCCAACGTCGAGGCTCGGCCTTGAACGTTCCAACGCTCTGCGAGCGGGTGACGATTTCAATCGTCCATTGGCCCAAATCAGCGATGGCATCGAGCAGCTTAGGGCCACGGTAGACGCGATCGGCGAAGATGTGGCGCAGGTTGGGGAACAGGCGGCCGATGAGCCGCAACAGCGGGACTGCACCGTGATTGTCTTGAAGGTTGGCGGGATGCACCTGCACAGCCAGCAAGGAGCCCTCGGTGTCGGTGACGATATGACGCTTGCGTCCCTTGACCCGCTTGGCCATGTCAAACCCGCTTGGACCGCCATTTTCCGCGGTCTTCACGCTCTGGCTGTCGATGATCCCAGCCGTTGGAGTGGGGTTGCGTCCTTGCCGTTCGCGCATGCGTCGGACCAGGGCATCATTGACCCTGCGCCACAATCCAGAACCGCGCCATTTGTAAAAATAGTACTGAACCGTCGAGCATGGTGGGAAGTCCTTTGGCAGCGCGCGCCATTGGCAGCCGCTGGCTCCAATGTAGAGAATTGCATTCATGATCACGCGCAGGCTGATCTCGCGCGGACGGCCGCGCCGGCATTGCGCAGGCATCAACGGCTCGATCAGTTCCCACTCCGCATCCGTCATGTCGCTTGCATAACGAAGTCCGTCGCGTCGATATTGTTGTCGGGTGATTTCGGTCCAACACATGTTGTGCTCCCTCGAGTCTTCGCAAACACGAAGGAATCACAACGGGCTGAAATCACTCAACTTTCTTTTTAAAGCAGGCTCTCAGGATGACGTTGGAATGCGCGGCTCTTTGTCAGGTCGACACCGCCTCGACATTGTTGCCGTCGGGGTCGAGCAGGAACGCCGCGTAATAGGTCGGGCTGTAATCCTTGCGATGGCCCGCCGCGCCATTGTCCTTGCCGCCGGCTTTCAGGCCTTCGGTATGGAATGTCTTGATCGCGTCATGGCTCGGGGCACGGAACGCAACGTGCGCGCCGCCTTGGGCCTTGCCCTTGTGCAAATGCAGCCAGAGCGCGGGCTCGCCCTTCGGGCCGAAACCGGCGCCGCTGTCGTCGCGCGAGCAGAGCACGAAGCCGAGCGGCGCCAGCACCGCGGTGTAGAAGCGCACGCTGGCGTCGAGGTCGGCAACGCGCAATCCGATATGATCGTACATGAGGAATCTCCAGTCGTTGGGCGCATCGAAAGACGCGCGGACTGGAGCAGCCTAGCTATTGCAGCGCGAGACGTTCTTGGAAAATCTTGCGGTCGCCGCGCGAGGCCTGGCGGAACTTCAGCGGCGAGGCGCCGGCGGCGCGGTGGAAGCTGCGCACGAAATTGGACAGGTCGCCGAAACCGACGTCATAGGCGATGTCGGTGATCGGGCTGTCGTCATCCGCGAGCCGCCGCGCCGCATGGCGCAGCCGCGAGCGCACGAGATATTGATGCGGGGTGACGCCGAGCACCGCGGAAAACAGCCGCAGGAAATGGAAGGTGCTCAAGCCGGCTTGCTCCGCGGCATCGTCGAGGTCGATCTGATGATGTGAATTGGCGTCGATCCACAGCGCGGCCTCGACGGCGCGGCGGCGATCGCGCAAGCCTGCGGTGAGGGGCTTTGCCTTGCGGTCGGACACCAACTCGACAAGGCGGCTGGTGAGGAGGTGGCCGATCTCGTCGAGGCCGACGTCGCTGTTGCCATCTGCCGCCGTTTGCGCGAGCTCGCCGATCACCATCAGTTCCGACAGCGGCGGCACCGAGCCGACCTGCCAGACCGTCGCGCGGTCGCCGATGGTCTCGACCAGCTCCGGGTCCAGGAAGAACGACAGGCATTCGTCGCCGACCACGTGGTCGTGCGTGCAGGTGTATTCATCGCCGGGATGGCCGACCAGGATCGAGCCTGCCACCAGCTCATGGAAGCGGCCGCGGCAATGGCAGCCGAAGCTGCCGCTGCGCACATAGGACACCGAGTGGGAGGCGAACTGCTCGGCGAACGGCTTGTCGCCGGGTTCCGCCGTGCAGCGGAACTCGTTCACCGTGATGCGATCGCGCTGCAGCAGCGTGGTTCGGACCATACTCGGGATTTAAGCTTGCGGCCGGAGTCGTGCAACGGGCAGCAGCACATCAAAAAGGGTCTTGCTGGTGGTCGGCTGGGCGCCCTCGATCGAGAGCAGCCGCCGCTTCGAGATGCTGCCGCCGTTCGGCGAGATCCGGTCGGCATAATGGCCCGCCTCGAGCACGCGGTGGCAGGGCACCATGATCATGAAGGGATTGCGGCCGAGCGCCTGTGCCACCGAATAGACCGCACCGGACGCCCGCAAGGCGCTCGCCACCTCGTCATAGGTTCGGGTTTCGCCGCGGGGAATGGTGCGGACAAACTGGTAGACGCGCGCGTTGAACGCCGGGATGCCGCTCATGTCGAGCGCAACACCGGCAAGGTCCTCAATGCCGCCGCGCAAGGTCGCGGCGATGCCCTCGATCGCGACAGCGATCTCCTCGGGAGGCCGCATCTCGCGTGCATCCGGATAAAGCTTGAATAGCCGCTTGCGGGTCTCGATCTCGCGCAGCTCGGGAAGCTGCACGCCGGCCACGCCGAGCTCACCCCACGCGATACCGCATCGGCCGATCGCCGGGTCGAAAATGGTATACCCACGCCCCGCCATGACGCCACCAGCCCCCATGCGCGCGATCTTAACATCGTCGCCGGCGTGCGCATCTTGAATCTTGACGTTTAGCTAACCATGTCGCGGCCCCCTCTGTGTGACCTCGCCAATTTATCAGTCACGCATCTTAAAGGCTTTGCCCGCTATCTGGTCGTCAGCATGCTGCTCCACGGTACGATCGGAACGATGACCAGCACCGGCGCGGATATCGCGCGCGGCGGCACCGCCGCGGCCGGGACATCGGCCGGGCGTCGACATCCGCTGTTCGCATTGCTGTTGCTGGCCTTGGTCCCGCGCCTTGCGGCCGCGCTCTGGCCCAACGTGATGTATCCCGACGAGATCTTTCAATATCTCGAGCCGGCGTGGCGGATGCTCGGCCATGACGGCATTTTGACGTGGGAGTGGCGCGAAGGCATTCGCGGCTGGTTCCTGCCGACATTGCTGGCCGGGCCGGTCGCGGTGGGCCGCTTGATTGCGCCGGGCGGCGAGGGCGCTTTCCTGGTGCCGCGCCTGGTCGCCGCAACGGCGTCGCTGTCGATCGTGGTCAGCGCCTGGTACTTCGGTGCACGCATCTCGCGAACCCATGCCATCGTCGCGGCGTTCGCGGCTGCGGTCTGGTTCGAGTTGATCCTGCTCGCGCCGCACACATTGGGCGAGCCGCTGGCGACGGCGCTCATCGTACCGGCGGCGCTGCTGGTGACCGGTCGTCCGTCGCCGCGGCATCTCGCGATCGGCGGCGCGTTGCTCGCTTTCGCCTTTGTCTGTCGCTTTCAGTACGCGCCGGCCATCGCCATGCTTGCCCTCGGCGCCTGCTGGATGCGTTGGCGAAGCCTGATTCCGCTGATCGCGGGCGGTCTCGCCGCGCTGGTGCTCACCGCCGCGATCGACCTTGCGCATGGCGCCGTGCCGTTCGCCTGGCTGATCGGCAACATCAAGGAAAACCTGCTGCACGATCGCGCGACCGAGTTCGGCGTGACGCCGGCTTCGGCCTATCTCGTCAACTTCCTGATCGTGTGGTCGGCGGCGATCGTGTTGCCGCTCGCTGCGATCTGGCGCGGCGCGCGCCATGCGCCGCTGCTGCTGGCCGTGGCGCTGGTCAACCTCGTCTTCCATAGCCTGATCGCGCACAAGGAATACCGCTTCGTCTTCCTGTCGGTTGTGCTGTTCATCATCGTCGCGGCGCTGGGATCGGCCGATTGGGTGCAATGGCTGCGCGCAAAACCCGGTTGGCGACGCTGGGCGTTGCCGATCGTCACCGGCGGCTGGGCCTTGCTCTCGGTGACGCTCGCCGGCGCCAGCGAGGGGATGCGCGACTACTGGACGCGCGGTGTCGGCGCGGCGCGGCTTGCCGCCGACCTGCGCAGCGATCCGCAGATGTGCGGCCTCGCACTTTACAATGTCCGTTTCCAGCTGTTGCCGGGGCGGGAACGATTGGTCGGCCCAGTGCCGCTCTATGCGCTCGAGCCCGCCGATCCGCTCGCCGAGCTGATCCTGCCGCCGCTGTTGCAGGCGACCAGGCCGGCCTTCAACCGCATCCTCGCGCGGCCCGCGGCGGCCGGTGATCTGCCGGCGGATTATTCAAGGCAAAGCTGTGCCCGCGTCGGCATCGCCGAGGCCTGCATCTATGCACGAAGCGGCAGCTGCGACGCATCCGCCGCCGCGGCTTTTGTCATCAATGACGTGCTCGTGAGGATGGGCCACTAGCGGGGGCGGTGCGGCGATCGGCTCCAATGCGCGCTTGATCCGCTGCCTCCGCCCGGGCTATGGTCCGGCCGGTCGTGGCCGTCAGGGGCGACCTCAAGCAATTGAGATCGCGGGCGTAGTTCAATGGTAGAACGGCAGCTTCCCAAGCTGCATACGAGGGTTCGATTCCCTTCGCCCGCTCCAGCCTTCAGGCGAATGTCGCGGGACAGGTTGTCGGCAAGGCAATGTATTTGACGACAGCAGGAGACGTGACGTGAGGTTGCTTGGAGCGCTGCTGCTTGCGCTGGGTGTGCTTTGGATGACAAGGCCGGCATCCGCGCAAATGTATGATCCGCGCTATCCCGTCTGCATGCATGTTTACGGTGAGTTGGTCGGCGAACGCATGGACTGCATCTTCACGTCGCTGGATCAGTGCCAGGCCGGCGCTGTGGGGCTGCCGGCGACCTGTCTGGTGAACCCCTATTATGCGCCGAGGTCGGCGCGTCCTTACCGGCCTGAACGATGACCTTTCCGCTCGTATCGGCGAGCGTCATTTGAGATCAGTGCATGGCATGGTGGTACTTCGCGCTCTTTGCGATCGTTCTGGTCGGATGTTGTGCATTGGTGGTCCGCGCCCGTCGCGGCAGCAATACGCGAGAAGACGAGGAGCTGAACCGGCGGATTGACGAGCGCGTCGATCGGCTCGATCTCCCCCGGCGCAATCGCGACAGGGATTCCTGACCCGGGCGATCCGCAGACGGCCTTCGCCATTATCCCGGGATATTACGGCGATCTGTTCACGCAACGTGCGCGCCTAACGAACCGTACTCGACCTGTTCTTCTCACAACGCGCAGTTATGTTTCCGTAGTTCTCCGCGTTTGAGAACGAAGTTCCACCGGAACGATGTCGCGGGTTCCGGCATTGGTCGAACAGAGCCGACCGACCTCCGGCGAGAACGGTCGGTTCAAGCCCGCGCCGGGCCGTTTCCCTCTCAACAGCCCCCTAGAAGACGGTCGGCGCGGGTCCTTATCCCGGTTCTGCCCGATGTGACGAGCCTGCGCGCCGGTCGAGTATCGCTGACGTTGCGCGATGGATTCAGCGCCAGCCCAAAGCGGGCGCGATCTGGGTCAGGATCGTCTCGATCACATGCGCGTTGTAGGCGACGCCGAGCTGATTGGGGACGGTCAGGAGCAAGGTATCGGCCTCCGCGATCGCCTCATCGGTCTTGAGCTGCTCGATCAGCCTGTCCGGCTCGGCGGCGTAGCCGCGGCCGAAGATCGCGCGCGTCCTCTCGTCGATGAAGCCGATCTGGTCTTCCTCCTGCCCGTTGCCGAAATAGGCGCGGTCGCGATCGTCGACCAGCGCGAAGATGCTGCGGCTCACCGAGACCCGCGGCTCGCGCGTGTGCCCGGCCTCCTTCCAGGCGGCGCGATAGGCCCGGATCTGGGCCGCCTGCTGGATGTGGAAAGCCTCTCCGGTCTCGTCGCTCTTCAGCGTCGAGCTCTGCAGGTTCATCCCGAGCTTCGCCGCCCACACCGCGGTGGCGTTCGAGCCGGCGCCCCACCAGATGCGCTCGCGCAGGCCTTCCGAGAGCGGTTCGAGCCGCAGCAGTCCGGGAGGATTGGGAAACATCGGCCGTGGATTGGGCTGCGCAAATCCCTGGCCGCGCAGCATGTCGAGGAAGATCTCGGCGTGACGCCGGCCCATGTCGGCGTCGGTCTCGCCCTCGCCGGGCTGATAGCCGAAATAGCGCCAGCCATCGATCACCTGCTCGGGCGAGCCGCGGCTGATGCCGAGTTGCAGGCGTCCCCTCGCGATCAGGTCGGCCGCGCCGGCGTCCTCGATCATGTAGAGCGGATTTTCGTAGCGCATGTCGATCACGGCGGTGCCGATTTCGATCCGGCTGGTCCTGGCGCCGACCGCCGCCAGCAGCGGGAACGGCGAGGCCAGTTGGCGGGCGAAGTGATGGACGCGAAAATACGCGCCGTCCGCGCCGAGTTCTTCGGCGGCGACCGCGAGGTCGATGGATTGCAGCAGCACATCCGCGGCTGAGCGGGCCTGCGACTGCGGCGAGGGCGTCCAGTGCCCGAACGAAAGGAATCCGATCTTCTTCATGCCGGCAATGTAGGGATGTCCGCGACGAATTGCGATCCGCGATGTGACCCCAAGGATGACCGAAAGTGTTTACCAGCCGGGAGATTTTTCTGCGGCAGATGTTGCGGGTTTTGCAGATCGCGCCGTTGCGCGAGTGCTGCATGCGTGCAGGTCTTGCCGCCTGCGCCGCGGCATGACTTGCGATCTCGGGGCGCGCCGCCTAGCTTTCCGCCACGATTTCTCCCGCCAACACCTTCCCGCAGGTCCCGATGTCGCAGCCGCTTCTGTTTCAGCCGATCACGCTTCGCGGCGTGACCTCCCGAAACCGCATCCTGATCTCGCCGATGTGCCAGTATTCGGCAACCGACGGCTTGGCCAATGATTGGCATCTCGTGCATCTCGGCAAGTTCGCTCAGGGCGGTGCCGGGCTCGTGATGGTCGAGGCCGCGGCGGTGACCGCGGAGGGCCGCATCACCCATGGCGATGTCGGCATCTGGAACGACGAGCAGATCGCGCCGCTCGAGCGGATCGCCGCCTTCCTCAAGGACAATGGCGCGGTGCCCTCGATCCAGCTTGCGCATGCCGGCCGCAAGGCCAGCATGCAGCGTCCCTGGTACGGCAATGCCGCTCTCGATGCGGCCGATCGCGCCCGCGGCGATTTGCCGTGGCGGACGGTGGCGCCGAGCGCGGTCCCGATGGAGGAAGGCTGGTTGATGCCGCACGCGCTCGATATGGCCGAGCTCGCCGCGCTGCGCGAGCAATGGCGGCGCGCCACCTTGCGCGCGGTGGAGGCCGGCTTCGAATTCGTCGAGGTGCATTGCGCGCATGGCTATCTGCTGCACGAATTCCTCTCGCCATTGTCGAACCGCCGCACCGACGCCTATGGCGGCGATCGCGCCGGGCGGATGCGCTATCCGCTCGAGATCATCGAGACCGTGCGCGCGGCCTGGCCGGCGGAGCGGCCGCTGTCGGTGCGGATCTCCTCGGTCGACGGTATCGACGGCGGCCTGACGCTCGAGGACCAGGTCGCGTTCGCCCGCGAAGCCAGGGCGCGCGGCGTCGATTTGATCGATTGCTCGTCGGGCGGCCTGCTCGGCTCGGCGACCGCGGCGCGGATTCCGCGCGGCTACGGCTTTCAGGTGCCCTATGCCGATGAGATCCGCCGCGCCGCCGACATTGCGACCATCGCGGTCGGCCTCATCCTGCACCCGCAGCAGGCCGAAGACGTTCTCGCCAAAGGCCATGCCGATCTGGTCGCGATCGGCCGCGAGGCGCTGTTCGATCCGAACTGGCCGCTGCATGCCGAGCTTGCGCTTGGCACTGGAGGCGGCGAGGTGTTCGCGTCCTGGCCGAAGCAGTACGGTTGGTGGCTGGAGCGGCGCGAGCCGGGCCTGCGCCGGCTCGATGGCCCGCCGCTGCCGTTCCGCCAGAGCTGACAAGAAAATCCGACAACAACCTGGGAGGTCGTTATCATGACAGCAGTCGCAAAGCGCCCCTATCGCGGCGTCTTCCCCGTGGCGCCGACCATCTTTGACGCCAATGGCAATCTCGACCTCGACGGACAACGGCGCTGCGTCGACTTCATGATCGACGCCGGCTCCCACGGCATCTGCATCCTCGCCAATTTCTCCGAACAGTTCGTGCTGACCGACGCCGAGCGCGAGACCGTGATGCATGCGGTGCTCGAGCATGTCGCCGGCCGCATTCCCGTCATCGTCACCACGACACATTTCTCCTCGGCGGTCTGTGCGGCGCGCAGCCGTCAGGCGGAAACCGCCGGGGCTGCCATGGTGATGATCATGCCGCCCTATCACGGCGCCACCTTCCGCGTCGGCGAGCCGGGCATCCATGAATTTTATCGGGTCGTGTCGGATGCCATCAACATCCCGATCATGATCCAGGACGCGCCGGTCGCGGGCACGCCACTCTCGGTCGACTTCCTGGCACGGATGGCAAAGGAGCTCGCCAACATCAGATACTTCAAGATCGAGGTGCCGATGGCCGCGAACAAGCTGCGCGGTCTGATCGAGAAGGGCGGCGCCGAGATCGAGGGGCCGTGGGACGGCGAGGAGGCGATCACGCTGATGGCCGATCTCGATGCCGGCGCCACCGGTGCGATGACCGGCGGCGGCTATCCCGACGGCATCCGCCAGATCATCGATCCGTTCTTCGCCGGCCGGCGCGACGAGGCGGTGCAGACCTATGCGCGCTGGCTGCCGCTGATCAATTACGAGAATCGGCAATGCGGGCTGCAGGCCTGCAAGGTGCTGATGCGCGAAGGCGGCGTCATCAAGTCCGATGCGGTGCGCCACCCGCTGCAACCGCTGCATCCGGCAACGCGCGCGGGCCTGATCGAGATCGCGCGCACGCTCGATCCGGTGGTGCTGCGCTGGGGACGCTAACGGCGATTAGGCGTCCCACGTCACCGGCAGATCCAGCAGGCCGCGGAACGCCCAGCCGCCGATCCGCGCCGGCTTGTGCTCGATCAGGCGCAGATTCGTCAGCCGGTTGAAGATCGCGGGCAGCGCGACGTCGGCGACCATGGCGCGCGAGGCCCAGGCGCCGGCGCAGAAATGGGGGCCGGCACCGAACGCGATGCTCTTGCCGGCGTCGCGGCGCACGTCGAACGCGTCGGGCCGGTCGAAATGCTTCTCATCGCGGTTCGCCGAGCCGAACATCAGGAACACGCGCTCATTGGTCTCGAACGCGACGTCCCTGATCGTCCACGGCTTTGCGATCCGCCGCGGCGACATCCCGATCGGCGAGATCCAGCGCGCATATTCCTCGAACACCTGCAGCCACGGGATCGTGCCGCTCGTCGCCAGCGCCAGCTGGTCGGGATGGGTCAGCAGCGCCCATACCGTGCCGGCGATCGCATCGCGCGGCTCGTTCTGGCCGCCCGAGATCGCAAGCTTGATATTGGCGCGCACGCTCTCCATCGGCATGTCGGTCTGCAGCATCACGCCGAGCAGGCTGAGGTCGGGCGTCTTGCGCAGCCTGGGGACCATGTCGTCGATCGCGGCATCGATCCCGGAGGTTGCAGCATGGCAGCGCGCCTCGATCGCGGGATCGCCGACATAATTGGCGATACCGTCGATCATGCCCTGCGACCACGCATTCATGTCCTGGAAGCGCATATTGGTGAGGCCGGTGATCGACTTCAGGCATTCGGCCGAGAATGGCAGCGCGAAGGCCTGCACGAAATCGACCACGCCGTCCGGCTTCAGCTCATCGAGGATGCGCGTCGCGTGTGCTGCGAACTGCGCGGTCCAGTGCGATCTGACGGTCTTGGGCGAGATCGCCGGAAAGATCGCCTTGCGCTCGTTCATGTGCGCATCGCCGTCCTTGCGCATCATGTTGTGGCCCATCAGTTTGTTCATCAGCCCCTCGGGCTGGTGCGACGAGAACACGTCGATCTGCTTTTCCGAGATGAAGATGTCGTCGCGGCTGCACAGCAGCGTGCTGCCGAGCTGCGGCACGAAGGCGATCGGCGCCTCCTTGCGCATGCGCTTCAGCGCCGGATAGGGATCCTGCCAGAAGGCGGGGACGTCGATGTCGAAATGGGGCGCGGTGCTCACGACGTGATCTCGGTTTGGCCTCAGGTTTGCGAGCCGAGCATAGGCCGGCGGGCGCGGCCCGTCTGTCCCCAGCGCTGGGGACAGCTAGAGACCACCGCCCGGAGCGCGCTCAGTTCAGCTGGCGCGCCGAGGCCATCAGGCGCAGCGCGATCGCGAACAGCTCGTTCTGCGAGGAGATGCCGAGCTTGTCATAGGCACGCTTGCGATAGGTGAGGGCGGAGTGCAGCCCGATGCCGAGCTCCGCGGCGATCGCTTCCGAGCTGAGACCGGAGAGGATGCGCAGGCAGACCTCCTTCTCGCGCCCGGTCAGCCTGGCGAGCGGCTCGGCGGTTGCAAACAGGATCTTCAACCGCTCGATCGGATCAACATCCGCTGCCGGGTCGGGCTGGAAATGCCGCGCCACCGCCGCCGTCAGCGCCGGCGCGACCGCGGCCAGGCGCGCGATCTGCTCGCGGCTGAAGCGGCCTTGCGCGGTGATCTGGTAGAAGTTGACATAGAAGCAGGTGTCGCCGGTCCAGATCGCGGAAGCGAACTTGTCGACAATGTCGGAGTCGTCGAAGAAGATCTTGCGGTAGCCGTCGCTGTACATGCGGCGGGCAAAGTTCGGCAGCACGATCGGCGCGGCCTGCATCCGCCCCTCGAACACCGCATCGCGGTTCGGGTCGGCCTGATGGAAATGTTCGGAATAGGCGATCCCGAGGTCGCGCCCGGTCGGGATGTTGCCGACATCCAGCAGGCACGCGGCGGTCCGCGGGCCGGTGAACGAGAACACCATGCAATGACCGACACCGGCGACGCGGCGGAGCGCGCCGATCAGGGCCTCTGGAAAGGTGTGGCGGCCGATCGCCAGCAGCGCCGGCGTGATGTCGCTGACGACAGAAGTCTTGAAGGCGTAATCTGCCTTCATGGCGTCCTCCCTGTGTTTCGGGAAGACTAGAGCCTTTTCCGTTCCGATGGAATCGGAACGGGGCTCTCGATTCCTTGTTTTTGACGCGTTTTCTTGACGCGAACCGGTACCCACTTCGCTCGAATACGCTCCGGCAGCGACATCGCCGGCGTGGAAGCGGCGCCTCAGGCGCCCGGCACCTGGTCGAGGAAGCCGGTGATGCTCCTGATCCGGCCGTCCTTCAGCGTGGCGAAGTCGGTGCCCTTGATCGGGCTGTCGACGCCGTCAGGGCCGAGGCCCCAGGAGAACCGGACATGGTCGCCGAAGCCGTTCGGCTCCCCGATCAGCTTGAAGCTGAAGTCCGGAAACTTCTGCTGCACGCCCGCGATCAGCGCGTCGACGCCCTCATGGCCGTCGCCGCTCATCAGCGGATCGATATAGCGCGCATCGGCGGTCCAGTTCTCGCTCAGCATCTCGCGGCGCCGGCTCGGCGTCCGCTCGTTCCAGAGATCGATATAGCGGCGGGCGATGGTGGCATGGTCGGTCATGGTGCTCTCCTTCGATAGTGCCGGACTGTGCGGCGGTCCGGACTATCGAAGGTTCGCGCGCGCCGATCGATTACCTCGGAGGTCATCGCGCAGGCTATGGTGCGATCGTCAGCACCGCCTTCATGTTGGGATGGTAGCGGCAGTAATAGTCGACCGTGCCGGCCTTGGTCAGAACCGACTTGACCGTCTTCTTCGGCGCGATGGTCACGTCGAAGTCGCCGTTCTTCGCGGTGGCGGTGTGGGCGAACACGTCCTTGTTGACCCATTCGATGGTGTCGCCGGCCTTGGCCGACACCTCGGCCGGCGAGATCACCAGGTTTTCCATCACGATCTGGATGGTGGCCGCATGCGCCGGGACGGCCATCGCGCCGAGCGCGAGCAAGGCCAGCGTTGCGAGACAGCGTCCTGACAACATCACGCGCCTCCTCACTTCAGGCCGGCCGCGACGTGTTCGGCATGCTGCTGGTGGCCCTGGAAGATCTTCAGGCCGGTCTGCAGCAGGCTCTTCAGCTCGGGATTGCTGGCCGAGGGAATCAGCTGCGTCTCCAGCGCGGTGTTGACGGCCTTGTGGTAGGCGACCTCGTTGTCGATATAGGCCTTGTCGTAGGCGGCGCCCTTCAGCTTGCCGAGCTCGGCGAGCTTGTCGGCCGCCTGCTTCGAGAGCGCCTTGCTGGTGTCGTTGTCTTCCGGCGTCACTTTCAGCTTCTTGACGAGGTCGAGCGCCTGCTTGTTCACCGCCTCGTGGTCGCGCGCCATGTCCTTGGCGAACGCCTTGATCTCCTTGTTGGAAGCCTTCTCTTCCGCCTGCTTGGCGGCATTGATGTCGATCACACCTGCCGTATAGGCGATATGTGCGATCTGCGGATCGGTCGGCTTTGCGCCCTGCGCCAGCGCAGCGCAGTTGAGAAGGCTGAGCGCGGCGACCGCGATACTCAATCGAACGAACATGGTTTGAAACTCCTGTTGAGCCGGGCGTAGCGCGCGGCGCGTCGTTGCTTGCACAGGAGTTGGATGGCGCGGACGAGCAGAGGTTCCCGAAAAATTCAGGCCGTGGCGCGGAGCCGTTTCAGAACCGCCTCGGTCAATCGCTCGCAGCGCTTGCCCGCGAAGGGAAAGGCCTCCATGACGACGGGGCCGATCTTCCGCTCGACATTGTCGCGCAGCATGGTGCGGGCGCGGTGCAGGCGGGTCTTCACGGTTTCCGGCTTGAGGCCGAGGATCTCAGCGGTCTCCTCGACATTCATGCCCTCGATCACGCGGGTGATGAAGACGAGGCGGAACGCCTCGGGCAGCTCGTCGATCGCGTGCTCGACGACGTGCTGGATCTCACGCTGGGCCATGGATTTTTCCGGATCGTCTGTTGACGACAGGGGGAACTGGATGATCTGGGCTTCAGGAGCACCTTTCGGCAGATCGGACCATTCGACGCTGCTGTGCCTGCGGCGCAGGCGGCCGAGCGCCTCGTTCATTGCGATCCGCGACAGCCAGGTCGAAAGGCTGGACTCGCCGCGGAACTGGTCGAGATGGGTAAAGGCGCGCACATAGGCGTCCTGAACCACGTCCTCGGCCTCGTGGTCGTTGCGCAGGATGCCGCGCGCCAGCCGGAACAGCCGGCGATTATTCGCCTGCATGATGGCGCGGATTGCGGCCTCGTCGCGGGCGAGCGCGCGTTGCACGAGCTCGGCATCGCCCGAGCTGGTCGGCGGCAGGGACGTTACATGGGCCTGGCGCATGGCGGGATCGCCCTCACTGTTGGCGGAATAATACCATTGGATGCCAACCGGCCGTACAGGTTCCCCGGAAAGTGGCGATCGGCCAAAAAGACCGCTACGGCCTGATATAGGCCTCCGGATCGCCGCGCGCATGCGCCTCCATCGCGTCGAGGAAGCAGCGCACCTTCGCCGGGACAAATTGCCGCGCCGGCAACAGCGCGTGCACGTTGAGCGGTTCGCAGGCGTGATCGGGCAGCAGCCGCCGCAACTGCCCGGCCGCGACGGCGGCGCGGGTGTAGCTGGCGGTGACCCGAAGCACGCCATGGCCGGCGAGCGCTGCCTGCAGGCGGACATGGGCATTCGAACTGGTCAGGCGCGCGCGGTCGACCGCAAGATGCTCGACCGCGCCGCCGGGGGCGGTGATCGCCCATGGCGGGTCGCTGGGACCGGTCAACAGCGGCAGCTTTCGCAGATCATCCAGCGTGCGTGGTTCGCCGAATTTCTCCAGCAGCGCGGGGGCTGCGAACAGGCCGCGCTCGAGCGTGAAGACGCGGCGGATCACGATGCCGGCCGACGGCAGCGGCGCCTCCAGCATCGCAAACACGATGTCGTAGTTCTCGGCGATCGGGTTGACGATGTCATGCTCGACATCGATCCGGATCGCGAGTTCGGGGTAGCGGCCCATCACCGCGCAGGCGACCGGCCCCGCGTGATGCGCGCCGAATTCATAAGGCGCCTTGATCCGCAGCGTGCCCGCGACCGCGCTCGACATCGCCAGCGCCTCGCTGTGGGTGTCGTGCAGCGCGGCGAACAGCGGGCGCACCTTGCGATAGATGGTCTCGCCGGAATCGGTCAGCCGCAGGTGGCGGGTGGTGCGCTCGATCAACCGCAGCCCGAGATTTGCTTCGAGACGCTGCACCGCAGCACTGAGGCTCGATTTGGGATGTCCAAGCACGCGCGCGGCCGCCGTGAAGCCGCCATGCTCGACAACCTCGCAAAACAGCTCCCAGTCGCGCCACTCCATGGCCGATTGTCCATCCACCGGTACAGTGTGTCCAGCCAAATCGGATTATCCCGATGACCGCAATCACCTAACCTCGTCGCAACCAAATCTTGCATCGGGAGGGTGAGATGGCTGACGACGGAATTTTCCTGCGCAACACCTGGTACGTGGCGGCGTGGAATCACGAATTGATCGACGGCAAGATGGTCGCGCGCACCATCCTGGAACGGCCGATCGTGCTCTATCGCGGCTCGAGCGGGAAAGTCGTCGCGCTGGACGATCGCTGCTGCCATCGCGCCGCACCGCTTTCGATGGGGCGCATCGAGGGCGACGACATCAGGTGCATGTACCACGGCATGAAGTTCGCGGCCGACGGCAAATGCATCCAGATTCCCGGTCAGGACACGATCCCCGCCAAGCTCGGCGTGCGCAGCTATCCCGTGGTCGAGCGCTACAATCTGATCTTCATCTGGACCGGCGACCCGGAGAAGGCCGATCCGAAACTGATCCTCGACTATCCGCCGCTCGAGGATCCCAGATGGCGCGGCTTGCCGGGTTACATGCACTACAAGGCCAACTGGCTCCTGATCGTCGACAACCTCAGCGACTTCGCGCATCTCGCCTTCGTGCACACCAACACGCTCGGCGGTTCGGAGGAGTACGCCTACAAGACCAAGCCGGTCGCGATCGAGAAGCTGGACGACGGCTTCCGCGTCGAGCGCTGGCACATGGCCGCCGAGCCGCCGCCCTACCACAAGAAGGTGATCCCGAACAAAACCGACAAGATCGATCGCCGCAATATCGGCCGCATGATCGTGCCCGGCATCTTCACGCTCGACACGACGTTTGCGCCGGCGGGGCAGGGCGTCGAGAAAGGCGTCCAGGTTCCGGGCACGCGGTCATATCGCAACGCGCAGTTCATGACGCCGGAGACGCGCTCGACCACACACTTCTTCTGGAACTACCTGCACGATTTCGACATCGACAACCCGAACATCGCACTGTCGCTGCGGCACAGCCTCGAGGAAGGGTTCAACGAGGACAAGGACATCATCGAGGCGCAGCAGCGCGTGTTCGACGCCGATCCGGACTATCAGCTGCTCGCGATCGGCGCCGATGCCCCGCTGACCTATTTCCGCTGGCTGTTCGCGCGCAAGCTCGAGGCGGAGAAGAGCACGGCGCGCGCCGCCTAGTCCGCTGAAACGATGGCTGTCACCACTCGGCGCCGGGATCGCGATATCGTGACGTCCCGGCGTGGCTGCCGTTCCAATAAGGTTGGCGTAAGGTGGTCAACCTGAATTCGTCGATTCTTGATCAGGGTCAAGGTGGCGACCCGCGCCGGCCTGACTATCTCGCTGGCGATCGAATGGTGAATGAGCTTGCCCGAAAAGACGGATCCATCGGATCGAAGTGCGAGCGCTAGTTGGGCGCAGGACGCTTGGCTATGGCCGTTTGAAGCCGCGCGATTGGCGCTGGACGTCTACTCGCAGTGGTACCCCAATCGTGCGCCCGAGCCCACAGATTCGCCGGGTGAAGTGGCGTCGCTGCCCTGGACGACAGCCCATTCGGTCGCGCTTCAGCTGCCGTCGATGTGCTTGCTGGATTTCTCAAGAGCGGCCGAAGGCCGGCCGTTGCTGGTCTGCGCGCCCTATGCGCTGCATCGCGCGCAGATTGCGGATCTCGCCCCCGGCTACAGCTTGATGGAGGCGTTGCAGAAGGCTGGCGTTGCGCGTCTCTATCTCACGGATTGGCGGTCGGCGGCACCCGAGATGCGATATTTCTCGATCGACACCTTTCTGTCCGATCTAAACGTGGCCGTCGACACGATCGGGCCGCCGGTCGACCTTGCAGGTCTCTGTCAGGGCGGCTGGCTGTCCTTGCTCTATGCGGCGCGCTTTCCCGGCAAGGTGCGGCGGCTTGTGCTTGCCGGCAGCCCGGTCGACGTTTCGGTGCCGTCAGAGCTTTCCAGGATGGTTGCCTCGCTGCCGCAGCAAGGCTTCGAGGCGCTGGTGCGTCAGGGGGATGGGATTGTCAGTGGCAAGCAGATGCTGAAGGTCTGGAGTATCCCGTTCAGTCTGCTTGACGTGGAAGCGGCGCTGCAGCGACGGCTCGACGGTACGTCGGAGGATGCACGGGCGCTGCTCGACCGTTTCACGCACTGGGACAGCGATCCCCTCGATCTGCCGGGTACCTACTACCTTGAAGTGACCGACTGGATCTTTCGCCAGAACCGGATTGCGGCCGGGCACTTCGTCGCGCTTGGCCGCAAGATCGATCTTGCTGCGGTGAAGCTGCCGGTCTTCCTGCTCGCAGCGGAGAACGACATCGTCGTTCCGCCCGACCAGGCGTTTGCGACGATGCGGCTGTTGGGCACGCGGCCGGCGTGGCTGCAACGAGAGACCGAGCCGTGTAGTCACCTCGGCCTGTTCATGGGCCGCAGGGCTCTGGCCGGTTCGTGGCGTCGGATTGCACGCTGGCTTCAGTCTGATCTCGGCGAGACCGCGAACGAGCGATCGCGTATCAGCGTGTGAGGTGTGATGTGAAATGCCCCGAACTGCGATTTTGCAATCCGGGGCATCCGACATCTATCGCGACAGCGTGCGGCGCGCTTGCTCGTCGTGCTTACTTGGCCGCGACAACCATGATCTCGACATTGTACTGCGGCGCCGCCAGCTTGGCCTCGACGGTGGCGCGGGCCGGGGTGTTACCCTCCGAGACCCAGCCGTCCCACACCGCGTTCATCTCCGCGAAGGTCTTCATGTCGGTGATGTAGATCGTCGCGCTGAGCAGCTTCGACTTGTCGGTGCCGGCCTTGGCGAGGTGGCCGTCGATGATCGTCAGGATGTCCTTGGTCTGGTCGGTGACGCTGCCGCCCGCAGCCTTGCCGGCGACGACGCCGGCGAGATAGACGGTGTTGCCGTGCACGACGGCCTGGCTCATGCGCGGGCCGGTTTCGAAACGCTGAATGCTCATTTGGGTCTCCACTGAATGGCGGGCATGTCTATAGCGTTTTCAAGCGAAGTGGCTACCGCTTCGCGTGAAGAAAACGCGTCAAAACAAGAGATCGACAGGTTTGGTTCTGATTTGATCAGAACCAAACCTCTAACCTGCCAGAGCGAGCGCCGCCACTGCACAATTTGCAGCGCCGTTCACCGAAATCGCCCGAAATTGCTCCGAGATCGGCTCGGCGCAATCAGGTCGGCGGAGTCTGCCCGTTCGCCCAGCGGGCGAACAGCGCCACTCGCGCGGCCGGCCAGGCGCCGTCGCAGGGCATGGTCCCGGCCTTGAGCCGTGCCAGGATTTGTTGACCGTGCCTGGCGACATCCTCCTCCTTCCAGAGATCGAAGGTGAACAGCATCGAACTGCGATCCATCGGCCGGAACAGCGGCCGGATGTGCTGCTCGAATTGCACGGTCTCGTCTGAACCGGGCGGTGCCTCGATGTCATCGTTCGTGGCCTGCGCATCGCCTGCGATTGCGGACGGCCGTGCGGCCGGCGTTGCGTTGCAGACCCACCACCATCGCGGCACCGGCATGTTCGGCGGCGGTGTTGCGCCGGCGCCGGAGTTCTCGACCGCGATCCGCGAGCCCCATTCGATATAGGCGACGAAGGCGGCGCGGAATTCCGGATCGCTCGGCAAGCCGGCATCGTCGGCGCTCTGCACCATGTAGGCGGCCCACAATGCGCGCTGCTCCGGCCGGATCTCCTTGCCGATGTGCTGCGACACCATCCGCCGATAGCCGCCATAGCGCTCGGTGTAGAAGCGCGGGCCGCCGAACACTTCGCTCAGCCACGCCGCCACCCGTTCGGGATGGTCCGGCGACATCTCGGCGAAGAGCGGCCCGAGCAGCGGATCCTCAGGCACGTAACGGCTGTAGAAGATGCGCGTCATGTCGAGCAGCGCGGGATAGCCGCCGGCCCATTCGAACAATGTCGGCTCGCGCATCGGATCGGGAATGGGATCGCGAAACGCAACGCTCCAGTGCATGCCGCTGCAAAACGGCTTGTTCAGCGACGCGCCGCAGCGGCACAGGCTGACATGCTCCTGCGACGCGCCCGCGTTCCGCGCGATCGATGCGCCGTCCTCATCGACCAGTTCGACATGGCCGGTGACGCGATAGGGCCCGTCCTTCGACACTTCGATCTGCGGCGGCCGGTTGACGTCAGACAGGTTGTCGTCACGCTCCGGGCCAATGCCGATGCCGAGCGCCCCCGACGGGCACCTGCGCACCGCGTTGATGAGATCGTCCAAGCGCGCGCCGCTCGGCGCAATGAACGGCTCTTCGTCGAGACGAAACACGGAGGCGAGCCGGTCGGTGCAGAAGCCGGAATGCGCGCAGGTGCCGCGATTGTCGAACACATAGGCCTGCTGCCCGGCATAGACGTCGAGCCTGTCCGGCACGCGCCGCGGATCCCTGGCGTCGGTGAAGCCGCGCGCGACGTGGCTGTCGTCGCAGAATGGCTGGCTCTGCGACTGTCCGCAGCGGCAGAGTCGCGCCGGCGCCGCGGCTGCGATCGGCACGCCGAGATGATCGACGATCGAAATGTCAGGGTCGGGTTCGTAGGGCCCGTTGCGTCTGACGACGATGTGCTTGCGCGGCTGTTGCTTGTCGCTTGGACCCTGGGCGGAATTGTCGTCTGTCATGCCTTGCAATGATCCCTGAACTCGCCCAACCCGTGCCAAGCGTGCTTAGATGGATCGATGGCGGCTCTCAACGAACCAGATGGAAAGTGCCGCGGGAGAGTTGCGATGATCCGCAAGACCAAGCGCAAATATGGTTGCCCGGTCGAGTTCTTGATCGATCAGCTCAGCGGCAAATGGAAGACGGTGATCCTGAGCCGGCTCAAGATCCGGCCCATGCGCTACGGCGAATTGCGCCACGACATCCCGCAGCTCAGCGACAAGGTGTTGACCGAGCGCCTGCGCGATCTCTGCAATTCAGGCTTCGTCAGGCAAGAGCGCGGCGGCGGCTCCGCGTGCTACTGCCTGACCAAACGCGGCGAGATGCTGAAGCCGATGCTGCAGGCACTCTACGATTGGGGCGAGGCCAACGCCGACACCTTCGGCGTCCGCTTCCTCGGCGCGGAGGCGGACCAGGGCAAGATGCGCAATTTCTGAATATTAGAAGAATACGTCTGAGTTGCCCGACGTGTCAAGTTGCTTGGTCGAACGCCGGCCACCGCCGGCTCCTTTGCATGGGGTTGTTTTCGATATTTTGGCGCCGCCCCCGGCGATGGTCGCATAAGCACTGGTCCAGAGAGCGGATTTCCGGCGGAACCTTAGGCAAGGAAAGCCCGTTGTCGCGGGACGTTGGGGGTAATCAACACAAGGAATAGTCATGCGCATCCGCATCTCTACGGCGTCCGTCATCGTTGCGGCGCTCTCGCTCGGAACACCTGCTTGGGCGCAGGTGCAGGGAACGCAACCGAAGGCGATGCCGCAGGCTCAATCTGATCAGCCCACCGCCATCCGGAGCATCCAGGTCGTGGACATCAAGGAACTCAAGCCCGACGCCCGGTCGAAGGTCGAGGCTGTCGTCGCAAAGGCAAGCGAAGAGGACCTGCGGAACCTTCGCGGTTCCATCGACGCCTCTGAAGAAGCCGTATCCGCGCTGAAGGCGAAGGGCCTCAGCTCGGCACAAGTTGTCGCGGTCAATCTCACCAACGGCATCCTGACGCTTTTCACCAAGACGGCCTGAACAAATTCGGACTCAGCAAATCGAGGCCCGCCGGTTCTGGCCGGCGGGCCTCAACGCCCGCATCAGGGAAAGGCGCGCCTAGTTCACCGCCTTCGCCGCCGCGCGCCCTGCGTTGCGGCCCGAGAACAGGCAGCCGCCGAGGAACGTGCCTTCCAGCGAGCGATAGCCGTGCACGCCGCCGCCGCCGAAGCCGGCGGCCTCGCCGGCCGCGTAGAGCCCGCGAATGATCTGGTGGTCGTTGCCGAACACGCGCGAATCGAGGTCGGTCTCGAACCCGCCGAGCGTCTTGCGGGTGAGAATGTTGAGCTTCACCGCGATCAGCGGGCCGTGCTCGGGATCGAGGATGCGGTGCGGCTTCGCGGTGCGGATCAGCCTGTCGCCGATGTAGCGCCGCGCATTGTGCAGGTTCATCACCTGCGCATCCTTGACGTAGGGGTTGGTGATCTCGCGGTCGCGCGCCTCGATCTGCGCCTTGATGGCGTCGAGCTGCAACAGGTCGTTGCCTGCGAGCTTGTTCATGGCACTGATGAGATCGGCGAGATTGTCGCGCACGATGAAGTCGGCGCCGTGCTGCTTGAACGCCTCCACCGGCGCCGGCGCGCCCTTGTTGGTGGCGCGCTTGATCGTCATGCGCCAGCTCTTGCCGGTGAGGTCGGGGTTCTGCTCCGAGCCCGACAGCGCGAACTCCTTCTTGATGATACTCTGGGTCAGGATGAACCACGAATAATCGTAGCCGGTGCCCATGATGTAGTGCAGTTGCCCGAGCGTGTCGGAGCCCGGGAACAGCGGCGCCGGCAGCCGCTTGCCTGACGCGTCGAACCACAGCGACGACGGTCCCGGCAGGATCCGGATGCCGTGACGCGGCCAGATCGGGTTCCAGTTCCGGATGCCCTCGACATAGTGCCACATGCGATCGCGGTTGATCAGCCGCCCGCCCGCCGCCTCGGTGATGCCGATCATGCGGCCGTCGACATGCTCGGGCACGCCGGAGATCATGAATTTGGGCGGCTCGCCGAGCCGCTTCGGCCAGTTCTGCCGCACCAGGTCATGATTGCCGCCGATGCCGCCGGACGCGACGATCACGGCCTGCGCGCGGAAGGAAAAATCGCCGACGACGTTGCGCGAGGAACTCTTGCCGCGCTCGACCGAGGTCGGTTCCAGGATCACGCCGCTGACGCCGTCGACCACACCGTTGGTGACGCTGAGCGCATCGACGCGGTGGCGGAACTTGAATATCAGCCGTCCGCTGTTCGCGGCCTCGCGCGCGCGGCGCTCGAACGGCTCGACGATGCCGGGTCCCGTGCCCCAGGTGACGTGGAAGCGCGGCACCGAATTGCCATGGCCCATCGCGTCGTATCCGCCGCGCTCGGCCCAGCCGACCACCGGGAAGATGCGATGGCCCATGGCGCGCAGCCAGTCGCGTTTCTCTCCGGCCGCGAATGCGACATAGGCTTCAGCCCATTTGCGCGGCCAGTAATCCTCTTCGCGATCGAAACCGGCGGCGCCCATCCAGTCCTGCAGAGCGAGGTCTGCGGAATCCTTGATGCCGAGCCGGCGCTGCTCCGGCGAATCGACCAGGAACAGGCCGCCAAACGACCAGAAGGCCTGGCCGCCGATGCTCTGTTCCCCTTCCTGATCGAGCACGATGACGCGCTTGCCTGCGTCGGCAATCTCGGTTGCGGCGACGAGGCCGGCAAGCCCCGCGCCAATCACGATCACATCTGCTTCCTCAGCCATGTTTGAGTCCCCCGGTCCCACCGGGATTCAAGACCGCCTCATTGCGCGTGGTCAACGCCAAATGGACCTTGCCTGTGGCGGCGGAGCACCAAGCACGTGCGCCACGCTGTTCCAGTTTGGGACCTTTCCCCAGTCCTACTGCAGCGTGCGCGCAACACCCAATTTGAATTTGTTTTGACCGGCTTCGCTCGTCTGGACAAAAATACGCGCGCGCAACACGCTCACGATTGTCTTGCATCACAGACCAAACAGATTCGGTTTCGACTGGGGCTGGCCAAAATGAAGTTGATGACGGGGTTGCTCGCTGCGGTTCTCCTGCTGGCGGGAATGGGGGTGTCTCAAGCTGTAGTCAGGATCGCCGACGATCGCGGCGGCAAGATCGGCGTCTATGTCGACAGGTATCAGGACCTGCGGACATCGGGCGAAACGGTCATCATCGACGGGCTGTGCGCCTCGGCCTGCACCATCGTGCTCGGCAAGGTTCCTCACGACCGGATTTGTGTGACCTCGCACGCCAGTCTCGGCTTCCATGCCGCCTGGGACTACGGCGACAACGGCCGCCCGGTCCCCAATCCCGAAGCCACCCATATGCTGTACCTGATGTATCCGCCGGCGGTACGCAGATGGATTTCGGAGCGTGGTGGCCTGACCCGACGCATGATCTTCCTGCGCGGCAAGCAACTGCAGGCGCTGTACAGGCCGTGCTACCTCAACGCTCAGGCCTCGGCGCCGAAGCCCGCGCACTAAGCTCCGGCTGCTTCTCTGTTTGACCCTCGTCGGCCATTGGCCTGGCATGCGCCGGGGCCATGGACCAGCAAGCCCCGGAATCGCTCGCCATCATTTGACGGCCTGCGACCGCCATTGCGCTTGCTGCCTGCCGGAACCGGGCTTATCTCAGCCCCATGGTTCAGCCGATCTCCACCCGATCCGAGCTCGTAACGGCTCCGCAGGGCCGGGTAGCGTCTGCGATCCTGTGGGGTGCGGCCGGTATCGGCGGATTGGCCCTGCTTGCCGCCGCCGCGCTCTGGTTCCACTACGGGACCGCGGTGTTTTTCGAAATGATCACGGCCGGCATCTCTGCCTGCTTCTGACAAGGACGTCCTCGCATCATGCCCCGGACCACGCGCCCATTGGTGATCTTCGCTGCCTTCGCGGGCAGTCTGGCGGTCGGCTTGTTCCTCATGCTGTGGGCGATCGGGGGCTTGCGCACCGTTGCCGCGCCGGCCGCGATCGGCGGGCCGTTCCAGCTCACTGACCAGTCCGGCCAGACCATTACCGACAAGAATCTCCAGGGTAAGCCGACCTTGATTTTCTTCGGCTTCACCCATTGCCCGGACATCTGTCCGACCTCGCTGTTCGAGATCTCGGAGGTCCTGAAGGCGATGGGCAAGGACGCCGATCGGGTGAATGCCTATTTCGTCTCGGTCGATCCGGAACGCGACACCGCCACCGCGATGAAGGATTACCTGTCGAGCTTCGATCCGCACCTCAAGGGCCTGACCGGCGATCCTGCTGCGATCGCCAAGGTGCTGTCGAGCTATCGTGTCTACGCCAAGAAAGTGCCGCTGAAGGATGGCGACTACACGATGGACCACACCGCGCTGATCTATCTGATGGATCGCGACGGTCATTTCGTCGCGCCGTTCAATCTGAAACGGACGCCGGAAGAGGCGGCGGCCGATCTCAAACGGTATCTCTGATCGCCAATTCCGGTTCAGAATTAACCCAATCGGCGCTCGCTTCAGGCGCCGATTCGGCTATAAGCCGTTCAATTTCCTGAAATTGCCGGTTATGCCAAATCCCCCTGTCCAGCCCTTTGCCGTCCGTTCGCGCCAGCGTCGCCTGGCCGCGGGCATGATCGCGGCTGCCTTGCTGGCCCTGGCGGGTCCTGCAATCGGGCAGACGCCTGCAGCGCAACCACCGGCGGCGAAGACGGCCCCCGCACAAGCGGCGCCCGCGACACCTTCGGCGCCTGCTGCCCCGTCGGCCCCGACCCTGCCGCCCAAGGCCGCCGCCGAGGCCGCGCCGCAGGCGGTGCCGGGCTTCTGGGACCCGCGGCGCCGGCCGGACCGCCCGGACCTGTCGCGCCTCACCGTGATCCGCTTCCTGACCGAGACCGACTATCCGCCGTTCAATTTCACCGGTCCCGACGGCAATCCGGCCGGGTTCAACGTCGACCTGGCGCGTTCGCTCTGCGACGAGATCAAGGTCACCTGCACCATCCAGATGCGCCGCTTCGAGACCCTGATCGATGCCTTGGCGACCAACCGTGGCGATGCCATCATCGCCTCGATGGCCGTGACGCCGCAGCTGCGCGCCAAGGTCGATTTCACCGATCCCTATTACCGCGCGCCGGCACGCTTCGTGTCGCGCCGCGACAACGTGATGCCGGAAATCCGCCCGGAATATCTCGAGGGCAAGAAGGTCGGCGTCATCGGCGGGACCTCGCACGAGGCCTACCTCAAGGCGATGTTCACCGACGCTGAAATCCATTCCTATCCGGATAACGACGCGCTGCGCGCGGCGCTGCGCCGCGGCGAGGTCGACTTCATCTTCGGCGATGCGATCTCGCTCGCGTTCTGGATCAACGGCACCGATTCCGCCGAATGCTGCGCCTTCTCCGGCGGTCCCTTTGTCGAGAGCCGCTATTTCGGCGAGGGCGTCGGCATCGCCGTCCGCAAGGGCAACGATCTGCTCCGGCAGTCGCTGAACTGGGCGCTGTTCCGGATCTGGGAAAAAGGCCGCTTCACCGATCTGTGGCTGCGCTATTTCTCGGTCAGTCCGTTCTGACGCTGTGGTCTTCACCTCTCCCCGCATCCGCCTTCGCCCGAAGGCGGGCTTCGGCGGACAAGAGAGCGGGGCGAGGGAGCGTCGTTTTGCATTTTGCCGCGAAAGCGTTAGTTTTCGCGGCCTTTTTGGAGAGAGCCTGAGGAATGTCCGTGATTGATCTTGCTGCCAGCCCGAGCGACCTGCGGGCGCTCGCCGAACAATCCAACGCCTGGCCGTTCGAGCAGGCGAAAGCGATTGTGGCGCGGCTGAAGAAAAATCCCAAGGACGAGGTGCTGTTCGAGACCGGTTACGGCCCGTCGGGCCTGCCGCATATCGGCACTTTCGGCGAGGTCGCGCGCACCACGATGGTGCGCCACGCCTTCCGCGTGCTCACCGAGGACAAGATCAAGACCCGCCTGCTCGCCTTCTCCGACGACATGGACGGCCTGCGCAAGGTGCCGGACAACGTGCCGAACAAGGAACTGCTGGAGCAGCATCTCGGCAAGCCGCTGACCAAGGTGCCCGATCCGTTCGGCACCCATCCGAGCTTCGGCCAGCACAACAATGCGCGGTTGCGCGCCTTCCTCGACCAGTTCGGCTTCGATTACGAGTTCGCGAGCTCGACCGAGTACTACACCTCCGGCCGCTTCGATGCCGCGCTGCTGCGCATGCTGGAGCGGATCGAGAAGGTGATGGCGATCATGCTGCCGTCGCTGCGCGAGGAGCGGGCGGCGAGCTACTCGCCGTTCCTGCCGATCTGCCCGCGCACCGGCCTCGTGCTCTACGTGCCGGTGACGGCGCACGACGCCAAGGCCGGCACGATCTCGTATGAAGATCCCGAGACCAAGGAGAGCGTCACGGTTCCCGTCACCGGCGGCCGCTGCAAGCTGCAATGGAAGCCGGACTGGGCGATGCGCTGGTACGCCCTCGGCGTCGACTATGAAATGGCCGGCAAGGATTTGATCGACTCGGTGAAGCTGTCGGGCAAGATCTGCTCGGCGCTCGGCGGCACGCCGCCGGAAGGCTTCAACTACGAACTGTTCCTCGACGAGAAGGGCCAGAAGATCTCGAAGTCGAAGGGCAACGGCCTGACGATCGACGAGTGGCTGCGCTACGCCTCGCCGGAGTCGCTGTCGCTGTTCATGTATCGCGAGCCCAAGGCGGCGAAGCGGCTGTATTTCGACGTCATCCCGCGCAATGTCGACGACTACCAGCAATTCCTCGACGGCTTCAGGCGGCAGGAAGCGCGGCAGCAGCTGCAAAATCCGGTCTGGCACATCCATTCCGGCAAGCCGCCGCACGCCGACATGCCGGTCACCTTCCAGCTCTTGCTGACGCTGGTGTCGTCGTCGAACGCGGAGAATGCCGAGACGCTGTGGGGCTTCATCGGCCGTTACCGGCCGGGCGTGACGCCGCAGACCCATCCGAAGTTAGATGCGATGGTCGGCTACGCCATCAACTACTATCGCGACTTCGTGGCGCCGACCAAGCAGTTCCGCGAGCCGACCGACGGCGAGCGGGCCGCGCTGCAGGACCTGCGCGATGCGCTTGCCAACATGCCGGCGAACGCGAGCGCGGAAGACATCCAGAACGTGGTCTATGAGATCGGCCGCCGCGAGCCGTTCCTCGACATGGTCAGGAAGGGCAAGGACGGCCGTCCCGGCGTCTCGCTCGACTGGTTCAACATGCTCTACCAGGTGCTGCTCGGCCAGGAGAAGGGCCCGCGCTTCGGCTCCTTCGTCGCGGTCTACGGCGTGCAGAACGCGGTCAACATGATCGACGGGGCGCTGGCGCGGTCGTCGTAGATGGGTGCACTCTGACTGTTGTCGTCCCTGCGAAAGCAGGGACCCATAATCACAGGCCTTAGTCGCTGAAGCGAGCTGTGGCTCCAGCGTCGCGACATACGACCGTTGGTGGTTGATGGTGTGGACGGCCCCCTACGGCATCAGTGTGCCAGAATGAGGTTGTCTAGATCTCATACATGGGAGCCGTCCGTGAACCAGATTATCCGCATTGGGATTGATACGTCGAAGTATATTTTTGTGCTGCATGGGGTTGATGCGGCGGAGCAGGTGGTGCTGCGCAAGAAGCTGTCGCGCAAACAGGTGCTGGAGTTCTTCGCCAAATTGCCGCCGACCGTGATCGGGATGGAGGCCTGCGGGGCTTCGCAACATTGGGCGCGGGAGCTTTCCAAGCTCGGTCACGAAGTGAAGCTGATGGCACCGCAATTGGTTAAACCCTACGTGATGCGGAACAAGAATGACGGGCGGGATGCAGAAGGTCTGTGTGAAGCGATGAGCCGGCGGAGCATGCGCTTCGTGCCGGTGAAGACGGCCGAGCAGCAGGCTGCGCTGATGCTGATGGGCGTCCGCGACGGATTGATCGTCCGGCGCACCCAGCTGACCAATACGATCCGCGGCCATGCGGCGGAGTATGGCCTGATCGCACCCAAAGGACTGGACGCGATCGAGCCACTGCTGGCGCGGATTGCGCAGGACGAGACGCTTCCCGCCCTGGCACGCGAGCTGTTTGTGGTGCTGGGCCGGGAGCGCGCCAGGCTCGAGGGTGAGTTGAAGGCGGTTGAGGCCAAGCTGATGGCCTGGCACCGCGGCGATGCCACGGGCCGGCGCCTGGCTGAGATCCCCTCGGTCGGTCCGATCGTTGCAACCGCGCTGGTGATGAAGACACCTGATCCGCACGCGTTCCGTTCTGGTCGTCATTTTGCGGCCTGGCTGGGATTGACACCCAAGGACCACTCTACCGCCGGCAGGACCAGGCTTGGCAAGATCACGCGGGCGGGCGATGAGGACCTGCGCCGTCTGCTGGTCATCGGGGCCACGGCGGTGATCCAGCAGGCCAGGCGCGGACGCGGTCATCACTCGCGCTGGCTGCTGGCCCTGATCCAGCGCAAGCCGCCGAAGCTTGCGGCCGTGGCGCTTGCCAACAAAGTAGCCCGTATCGCCTGGAAGTTGATGGCGACGGGCGAGAGTTACGAGGCGGCACGGATCAAGCCCATGACAGCCGCCGCCTAATCGATTGGCCGGCCGGCGGGCTCGCTCGCCGGTCGACCCGGAGCTGCAGGAGCAGATGGAGCGATCGATCGAGCAACGATGCGAGACAATCCGTGGGACCCATCGGCCGTCAACAGGTCGCCTGGTTGTTTGGAACTCGCATCGCGCAACCCATCTTGGCCAGCGATCGACCGATCGCACTCAACAGGCCGGACATATGGATGCAAGCGATCCGATCTCACCAAAAAGCTCTTGTGCCACGGGGGCCGTCCACATATGGGTCCCGGCTCAAGGCCGGGACGACAGCGGAAGTTGCGGCGCCTACAGCGGCTCGCCCTTCTTGGTCGTGAACTTGTACGCGCCGTCCGTGCCGAGGACGGCGTGCATGTCGACGTCGGGATAGCTGATCTCGTCGCCGGCGCTGCGGTCACCGATCACCAGCAGCTTGACGTCCCTCTCGGTGCGGTTGATGAAACGGTGCGCGTCCCCGGTGCCCGCGGGGAAGCCGGCACACATTCCTGCCGTCAGGACCTGTGCGCCGCCATTGGTCTCCAGCACCACTTCGCCATCCAGCACATAGACGAACTCGTCCTGGCGCGAATGGGCGTGGCGAAAGGACGATTGGCCGCCCGGAACGATCCGCGTCAAAATGACACCGAAGTTCGTCAAGCCGGCATGATCGCCGAGCCGGCGGTTGTAACGCATCTGGTTGGTGGCACGGTGCCGCGGCGGGATGCTGGTGGCGTTGGTCTCGGCTACCGTCTCCGGATCAAAAGCCGGCAGTTTTGGCCTGGCGTCGTCGGTCATTGCAGTCGGTCCGCTGTCGTTGGCTTTGCGATGCATCATCACATAATGACGCCAAGCCCGCAAAATTCGGATAGCAGGCCATCGGCAATTTCACCGGAGCCTGGCGCCGGATTGCGCTACAGTTGCATCCATAAAATCAGCACGGCCTCCGCCGAGAGGCCGGCACAGATGGGAGCATGCGCATGCAGTTCAGGGTTTCGCCGACATCGCTGCAGGACAGTTCGAGCGCCGAGGAATGGCAGGCGCGGGTCGATCTCGCGGCGGCGCATCGGCTCGCCTACATCCACGGCTTTTCGGAAGGCATCTTCAACCATCTCACCTTGGTGGTGCCCGGCCGCACCGACCGCTACTACCAGATCCCGTTCGGCATGCATTGGTCGGAGGTGACAGCATCGTCCTTCATGGAGGTCGGCATTGACGATGCCGAGGTGAAGCGCGGCGAGGGCGAGGTCGAGCGCTCCTGCTATTGCATCCATGCGCCGATCCACAAGGCGCTGCCGCAGGCCAAGGCCGTGTTCCACACCCACATGCCGTATGCGAGCGCGCTGACGCGGCTCGAGGATCCGCGCATCAAGGAGATCGGGCAGACCGAGGTCGGTCTGTCGGAAGCGATTGCCTATGACGATCTCTACACCGGCCCCGCGCTCGATCCCGAGGAAGGCGCACGGCTCGCAAGGGTGATCGGCAACAAGACCATCCTGTTCATGGCCAATCATGGCATCTCGACCGTCGGCGAGACGGTCGCCGATGCTTATGACCGGCTCTATTACATCGAACGCGCCGCGCAGGTGCAGATCTACGCAATGTGGACGCAGCAGCCGCTCAAGCAATTGCCGCAGCATGTGGTGGAGAAGACCAAGCGCGATTTCCGCGACGACCATCTCTACAACGGCCCGTCCCCGGCGCAGCGGCATTTCGATGCGCTGAAGCGGATGCTGGATCGCAAGGAGCCGGACTACGCGACGTAGGGCCGGCAGCGCCGCAAATTTCACCGTCGTCCCGGCGAAAGCCGGGACCCATTACCACAGGGTCGAGTTGTGGAAGCGCGCTGCGGCCCCAGCGTGGTGTAGCAATAATCTTCGGTGGCTATGGGTCCCGGCTTTCGCCGGGACGACACTGGTTATGTGGTGATCGACGTGCCCGGCTACTGGCTCGCCCACACCACGCGTGCGATCCACGCGACTTCTTCGGCATCGAGCATGCGGTCGGGGTGCTCCGGATTGAGCGACGCGAGTTCCAGCATCTTGGCGGTACGGCGTCTCAATTCCTTCACCATCACCTCGCCGCCGGTCGTGCGCACCACCACGCGGTCGCCGCGGCGGATCGCGGTCGCGGGTGACACCACGATGATGTCACCTTCGCGATAGGCCGGCTTCATCGAGTCGCCCTCGATCTCCAGCGCATAGGCGTGCTCGTCTGATGTCGCCGGCAGCGCCACTTCGTCCCAGCCCTTGCCGGCGGGAAAGCCGCTGTCGTCGAAATAGCCGCCGGCACCGGCCTGCGCGAAGCCGATCAGCGGCACCGACTGTCCGCCGCGTGCGCCATCGCCGAGCAACTGCACGAAGGTCTCCATGCTGGCATTGCTCGCCGCCAGCGCCTTGGAGAGCGATTCGGTCGAGGGCCAGCGCTCGCGCCCGTCGCCCGTCACGCGCTTCGACTTGTTGAAGGTGGTGGGGTCGAGTCCGGACTGCTTGGCAAGGCCGGACGGCGACAGCCCGGCACGTTCGGCGAGCCGGTCGAGCGCGGCCCAGACCTGCGCGTGGGTCAGCGGTCGGGTGGCTTTGGGCTGTTTGGCCATCGAGGGTATCCCGGATGGTAGGAATTATTGCCTGAAACTTGGCGTTTTCGCAAATCTGTCGGCCGATGTGTCCCGGCACCGCTTGAGTTGCGCCGCCGCCGTCGATACGGTCCCTCGCTCGCCAGATGGCGTCTGGGGCATTTCCCCTCAAATCCGGATAAAACCCCAAGAGACTCAAGGACAAAAGGGAAGGCCGGCCCGTGCCGATGATCTACAAAATCACCCCCGCTTCGGCTTGGCGCGAGGCCGAGCGGCAGGGCGTGTACCGGGGCAGTGCCGACGACCAACGCGACGGCTTCATCCATTTTTCCACCGCCTCCCAGGTGGCCGAGACCGCGCGCAAGCACTACCACGGGCAGACCGGCCTGTTCCTGGTCGCGGTCGATGCCGATGCGCTGGGCGATGCCCTGCGCTGGGAGCGGTCGCGCAATGACGAGCTGTTCCCGCATCTCTATGGCGAACTCGACCTCGGCGCGGTCACCGAGATCCTCGACCTGCGCGCGCGCTCCGACGGTGGCCACGACGTTCCGGAGCTCAAGCCGTGATCCGTGCCTTCGACGCCTTCTCGCTGCCGCTGCTGCGCTGGTTCGATCCCGAGGATGCCCATCGCATGGCGATCCAAGGCCTGAAGCTGCTGCCGCCGATCCGGCAGCGGCCGGATGACCCCAAGCTCGCGGTGCGCGCCTTCGGACTCAACTTTCCAAACCCGATCGGCATGGCGGCGGGGTTCGACAAGAGCGCCGAGGTGCCCGACGCGCTGCTCCGGCTCGGCTTCGGCTTTGTCGAGATCGGCTCGGTCACGCCGAAGCCGCAAGGCGGCAACCCGCGGCCGCGGCTGTTTCGCCTCGAGCGCGACGAGGCCGTCATCAACCGCATGGGCTTCAACAATGACGGCGCGGAGGCCGTGCTGCGGCGGCTCGCCGCGCGTGCCAGCGCCGGCGGCATTGTCGGGGTCAATGTCGGGGCCAACAAGGATTCGCCCGACCGCGCCGCCGACTATGTGAAGCTGATCGAGACCTTTGCGCCGGTCGCGAGCTATTTCACCGTCAACGTCTCTTCGCCGAACACGCCCGGCTTGCGCAATCTGCAGCAATCGGCCGCGCTCGACGATTTGCTGGCGCGGGTCATCGACACCCGCGAGCGCGTGCGCAAGAACGCCGGCGACTCGCCGGTCCTGCTCAAGATCGCGCCGGACCTCAGCCTTGCCGAGCTCGACGACGTCGTGCACATCGCCCGCTCGCGGCGCGTCGACGGCATGATCGTCGCCAACACCACGCTGGCGCGGCCCTCGACCTTGCGCGAGGAGAATCGCGCCAAGGAGCAGGGCGGCCTGTCGGGCCGTCCGCTGTTCCGGCTGTCGACGCGGATGGTGGCCGAGACCTATGTCCGCGTCGAAGGCGCGTTTCCGCTGATCGGCGTCGGCGGCATCGATAGCGGCGGCGCCGCACTGACCAAGATCCGCGCCGGGGCCAGCCTGATCCAGCTCTATTCCTCGCTGGTCTACAAGGGCCTTGGCCTCGTCGACGACATCAAGCGCGATCTGTCCTCGACCCTGCTGCGCACCGGCCGCGACTCGCTGTCGGAAATCGTCGGCGCCGATGCGGCGACGATTACCGCCGAGGACTGGCCGGTGAGGTAGGTGCGTGTAGCCCGGATGAAGCGAAATCCGGCTGCGCTCTAACCTCCCCTTGAAAAGGGGAGGTCGCTTTGCTCGCCAGAGCAAAGCGGGTGGGGATCAGCTCTCTCCATGAGCTGCGTCGCCTGCGGCTGGACCCCATCCCGACCTTCCCCCTTTCAGGGGGAAGGGGAAGAGAACTTCGTAGCCCGGATGCAGCGAAGCGCAATCCGAGACAGTATCGCTGCGGATACAGACCCCGGATTTCGCTTCGCTGCATCCGGGCTACGGACTTACGCCGTCTTGAATGTCTTCCTGAGCAGCGCCGGATAGCGCAGGCCTTGCAGGCCGCCGCGTGCGACGTAGAAGCCGAGCAGCGCGATCCACAGTCCGGTGTTGCCAAACGAGCTGAGCGCCCACCAGGTGGCGAGGAAGATCGCGAGCGAGGCCAGCATCAGATTGCGCATCTCGCGTGCCCAGGTGGCGCCGACATAGATGCCGTCGAAGCCGAACGCGAACACGCCGGGCAGAGGTGCCAGGATCACGAAGGGCAGGAACGCGCGCGCATAGCGGCGCACGTCGTCGCTGGTCGTCATCAGATTGATCAGCGCCGGTCCGAACAGCGCGAACAGCACCGATACGACCAGCGCAAAGCCGATGCCCCACAGCAGCACCAGCCGGGTCGAATCGGAAAAGCCGCGGGCGTCGCGCGCGCCGAAGGCGCGGCCGCACAGCTGCTGGGCGGCGTTGGCGAGACCGTCGAGGAAGAAGGCGCTGACCAGCAGGAAATTGTTCAGCACCGAATTCGCCGCCAGCGTCACGTCGCCTTCGCGCGCGCCCTTGGCGGTGAAAAACAGGAACACGACGATCAGCGCCGCGGTGCGGACCATGATGTCGCGATTGACCGCCAGCATGCGCATCAGCTTGGCGCGGTCGAACAGCGTGGCCGCGGGAACGGCAAAGCCGCCTTGCGAGATCCGCCACGCCACCACGATGCCGACGGCGAAACCGGCGGTCTCGGCGAGCACGGCGGCGATCGCGGCACCGGCAATGCCGGCGCCGTAGACCTGCACCAGCAGCACGGTCGCGGCCATGTTGATCAAATTGATCACGATCTGCAGCGCTAGCGCCAGATTGGCGCGGGCCTGGCCGACCAGCCAGCCCAGGATGACGTAATTGGCGAGCGCCAGCGGCGCCGACCAGATCCGGATCATGAAATAGCTCTTGGCCGCGCGGGTGACGCCCTCGCTGCCGCCCATCAGCTGGAACGTGACCGCGGCGAGCGGCACCTGCAGCGCGATCAGCGCCGCGCCGATCAGGCCGGCGACGATGAAGCCGCGCACCAGGATCGCGGCATATTCCTTGATCTCGCCGGCGCCCTGCGCCTGCGCGGTGAAGGCCAGCGTGCTCATGCGCAGGAAGGCGAACAGCCAGAACAGGCAGTCGAAGATCACCGAGGCCATCGCCACCCCGCCGAGCAGCGCGGCGTCGTCGAGGCGGCCGATCGCGGTGGTCGAGACGATGCCGATCAGCGGCGTAGTCAGGTTGGCGACCATCGCGGGGCCGGCGATGGCGAACACCTGGCGCGTCGTGATCTTCGGGTGGATGGGTGCGTGCATGGCTACAATTGCAAGGAATATACGTTTCTATCGCGACATCCGTCGCGCGACCATGCCGGAATTGTTCTCAGAGCAATGCAGTGGCGGAAGGTCGGCGGGCAAGGCATTGCATGGTCAGAGCTCCACGACCATGCCGTCACTCGCTGCCGTGTAGGGCAGGTCATCGATGCGGCCGAGCACGTCGTCGCTCATGTGGGTCAGCACCACGCGCTTGGCGTTGATGGCGGGCAAATGCGCTTCCAGCGTCTTCAGGCTGAGATGGTTCTTGACCGTTTTTTCGTACATGTAGGCTTCGGCGATGAAGAGGTCGGCATCCTGCGCCGCCGGGATCAGCGCGTCGGTCCATTCGGTGTCGGCGCTGTAGCTGATGATGCGGCCTTCCGCCCCGACGCGGTAGGCGAGGAACGGCCCGCCGGATTCGCCATGCACGACAGGGTAGGGCGTCACGGTCACCTCGCCGAAGCTGCGCGTTTCGCGCGGCGCGAGCGTGACGACGGACAGATCGAAGCGTTGTTTGGTTTTGGAGGAATGCTCGAACATCACCTCCATCACCGCCGGCAGTTTCGTTTCGATGCCTTGCGGCCCCGCGATCACCAGCGGCCGGGTGCGACGGGAGAACTGCGCGTCGAGCAGGAAGAACGGCAGGCCGGCAAAATGATCGCCATGGAAATGCGTGATCAGGATCAGGTCGATTGCGTCGCGGTCGATCTCGAGCCGCTTCATCGTCGGCAGCGACGAGGCGCCGCAATCGATCAGAAAATTGCTGCGCGCGCCGCAGACGTGGAAACAGGTGTTGAAGCGGCCGCCGGAGCCGAATGCATCGCCGCAGCCGACAAATCGCAATTGCATCGGCTGCGCACTCTCCCTGGGATCAGCGGCCGCGCGGCGCGCCGAACAGCCGCGACAACAGCCAGATCGGAATCACGATGACAGCGCCGAGCAGGAAGTAGCGCCAGGCCCAGTTGATCGCGTCGAAGCCGAAATCCCAGATGCTCTGGAACAGCCGGCGGATGCTGGTGAGGATGTTCCATGGATCTAGGCCGATCGCGGCGAGCACGACACCGACCAGAATCGACAGCAGAATCAACCGGAACGCCACGGAGAGCGGCGATCCGCCGAGAAAGCGGTACAGGCCGTCGCTCCGGCCGGCCGGCAAGTCCCGGATATTGTCTGGCATTGCTGTCTCCCGCGGAATCGCCCGCATTATAGGTCACGGCGGTGCACATGGGAAACCCGCGCGCCGCGATCAATGGCTGCCATGCGCGCTTCGGATTTAACTTCCTGTCATGGAGATTAACATCCGTTCAAGCGTCTCCAGCCGGTCCGCTTCGCGCGGCGGCTTGTCCCAGCGCAGGCGGCTGATCCGGGGGAAGCGCATTGCGACGCCGGACTTGTGACGCGGCGAGCGCTGCAAGCCCTCGAACGCGACCTCCAGCACCAGCCCCTGATCCGGCTCGTGCACGACATGGCGGACCGGGCCGAACTTCTCGGTGGTGTTGCGGCGGACGAAGCGGTCGATCTGCAACAGCTCCTCGTCGGTGAAGCCGAAATAGGCCTTGCCGACCGGCACCAGCTCGTCGCCGGCATCGCCGCGGGTCCAGACGCCGAACGTATAGTCGGAGTAATAGGACGAGCGCTTGCCGTGGCCGCGCTGGGCATACATCAAGACGGCGTCGATGATGTGCGGATCACGCTTCCACTTCCACCACGGACCTTTCGGCCGTCCGGGCAGATAGGACGCGTCGCGCCGCTTCAGCATCACGCCTTCGACCGCGTCGGCATCGTTGCCGGCACCGGCGCTCTTGGGATCGGCGCGCGCCGCGGCCAGCTGTTCCCAGCTCGCGAACGGGACGGTTGGCGACAGATCGATGCGCGGATCGTTCAGCTTGGCGACGAAGGCTTCGAGATGCGCGCGGCGTTCGGTGAAGGGCAGCTCGCGCAAATCGTTCTCGTCGTCGCCGAGCAGGTCGTAGGCGCGCAGGTGGATCGGAAACTCCTTGATCAGCTTCGGCGAAACGACCTTGCGGTTCAGCCGCTGCTGCAACACGTTGAATGTCTGCACGCGGCCGTCGCGCAGCACCAGCAATTCCCCGTCGATCGCGCCGGGCAGATGCAGCGACGGCACGAGATCCGGAAAGCTGCCGGTGATGTCCTCGCCGGTGCGTGAATAGAGCCGCGCCTGGACGTGGCCGCGCGCATCGCGGCCGGACACCGCCTGCACCCGGATGCCGTCCCATTTCCATTCCGCGCTGAAATCGGCGGCGGCGAGATTGGCGAAATCGCTATCCTCGATCGCATGCGCCAGCATCACCGGGCGGAACGGCGCCGGGTCGCGGTTGACCGGTTTGTCGCCGCGGCCCTCGAGCCAGGCGAACAGGTCGAGATAGGGCGGCGACAGGCCCGGCCACAGCAGCTCGATCCCGTGCGGGTCCTTGTCGCCGAGCGCCGCCGCCGCGGTCTTCGCCAGCCGCGCCGAGATCCCGATCCGCATCGCGCCGGTGACGAGCTTCAAGAGCGCCCAGCGCCCGGTCTCGTCGAGCTCGTCCAGCCAGCGCGCCAGCTGCGCCGGCAGCTCGGCCTTGCCGAGCGTGCGCAATGTGGTGACGACGTCGGTGAGCGTTGGTGGAGGCGGGTTGTTGTGGCTGCGGAGAATCTCACTGCTATCTCGCCCGCGGTACCCCTCTCCCCAGCCCTCCCCCGCAAGGGGGGAGGGAGCCGGCCCACCGATGCGTCCCTCACTGACGTCAATTCCTTCAACATCGCCGTGAGGTGAGCAGGACGGTTGGGCTCCCTCCCCCCTTGCGGGGGAGGGCTGGGGAGAGGGGTGGCCCAGCAACGACTCGGCGTAATTTGCTCCAGCCTTCGGCCACATCAGCGCGACCGTCTCCGAGAGGTCGCCGACATAGTCATAGGAATAGCCGAACAGCACCGGGTCGGCGCGTTCGGTGATCAGGTCGCGGATCAGCCCAGGCTTGGCGTGCTTGAACGACAGCGCGCCGGTCAGCGCCGCCAGCGCGTAGCCGCGGTCGGGGTCCTCGGTCTCGCGGAAATAGGCGACCAGCAGCTTGATCTTGTTGTTGCGGCCGGGCTCGTAGGCGAGGCGGTCGAGCAGCTCGGCAAAGCGGTTCATGGCTTCTTGGTCTCGCCGACGGGCTGGGCCTCGCCGGCGGGCTCCGCCTCGCCGGTCAGTGCGGCCGTCTCGCCTTCGTCCTCGTCGCCATAGCCGACCAGATCGAGCGGCCGCGCGGCAAAGCCCTTGGTCCTGCACCAATGCACCAGCGCATCTTCCTGGCCGTGGGTGACCCAGATCTCGCCGGCACCAGTGGCGGCGATCGTCGCCGTCAGCCCGTCCCAGTCGGCATGATCCGATATCACCAGCGGCAGCTCGACGCCGCCTTGCCGGGCTCGGGCGCGCACGCGCATCCAGCCCGAGGCGAATGCGGTGACCGGATCGGGGAAGCGGCGCGTCCAGACATCGGATGTCGCGCTTGGCGGCGCCAGCGTGATGGTGCCGGCAAGCTCGGCTTTCTTCATGCCGCGCGCCGGCCGGAGCTCGCCGAGCGGAATGCCGCGCTCCTGATAGTAATAGGTGATCTTCTCCATCGCGCCATGCAGGTAGATCGGCGCGTCGTAGCCGGCCTCGCGCAGCAGCGCGATCACGCGCTGCGCCTTGCCGAGCGAGTAGGCGCCGACCAGATGCGCGCGCTCCGGAAACAATTTGACCGACGCCAGCAGCCTGTTCACTTCGCCGGCGGCATCGCCATGGCGGAACACCGGCAATCCAAACGTCGCCTCTGATATGAAGACGTCGCACGGCACCAGCTCGAACGGCGAGCAGGTCGGGTCGCGCGCATCCTTGTAGTCGCCGGAGGCGACGATGCGGGTGTCCTTGCAGGTGACCGATATCTGGGCGGAGCCCAATACGTGACCGGCGGGATGAAACGTCACCGTGGCGTCGCCGAGCCTGATCTCCTCGCCGTACGCGATCGCCTGCACAGAGCCGGCGAAATTCTCGCCATAGCGCAGCCGCATCATGTCGAGCGTTTCCTGGGTCGCGAGCACAGCGCCATGGCCTGCCCGCGCATGGTCGGAATGGCCATGGGTGATCAGCGCCCGCTCGACCGGCCTGACAGGATCGATGTGGAAGCCGCCGGGCTTGCAGCAAAGCCCGGCCGGGACGGGCATCAGGATGTCTTGCGGGCGCATCGTCCCTATATAGGCGCTCGATCCGCGATGTTTAGCCGGATCCGCGGGCTTGACCCGTGCATCCATCTCCGGAAAAAGTCCGTGCTTTGATGGATGGCCGGACCCGGCCGAGATTGGTTCCTTAAAGCGAATGGCCCCCCGCCTGTTTCTGTCCTCCGGCGACCTCGTCGCCGACCGCCGCTACGAGTTCGCGCGCGACCTGCAATTGAAGGGCGATCTGCCGGCTGCCGCCGAGCTGCTCGAACAGGCGATCGAGCTGGTGCCGAAATTCCCGTCGGCCTGGTACACGCTGGGCAAGATCCGCCTGGAGCTCGGCCAGCGCGAGGCCGCGATCGCAGCGTTCCGCGACGCGCGCGACGCCGATCCCGAAGACCGTCATGGCGCCGGCCTGCACCTGATGCAGCTCGGCGTCGAGGCCGTCAGCGCGATGCCGCCGGGCTATGTCCAGACGCTGTTCGATCAATATGCGCCGCGCTTCGAGGCCGCGCTGGTCGGCGATCTCGGCTATCGCGGCCCGGCGCTGCTGTTCAAGGCGGTGCTGTCGGTGCGCGCGGGCGCAAAGCAGCCGGCCTTCTTCAAGCGTGCGATCGATCTCGGCTGCGGCACCGGGCTGGCGGCCGGCGCGTTCGCCCGGCATGTCGATCGCTTCATCGGCATCGACCTGTCGCCGCGCATGATCGACAAGGCGCACGCCACCGGGCTCTATGCCGAGCTCGAGGTCGACGATATGTTGAAGGCCATCTCGGCCAGGCGCGAGGCCAGCGCCGAACTGATCCTGGCCGCGGATGCAATGGTCTATGTCGCCGATCTCGCGCCGGTGCTCGCCGAGGCCAACCGTGTGCTGGTGGCGGGCGGCGTGCTCGCCTTCACGACCGAGACCCATGACGGCGAAGACGTCATCATCGGCGAGGGACTGCGCTACGCGCACAGCGCAGCTTACGTACGTGCCTCCGTTGCTGCCGCGGGGCTGACGCTGGCCCTGCTCGACGATCTCTCGGCGCGTAATGAAGACAATATCCCGGCACCCGGACTCGTCGCCGTCGCGGTCAAGGCGTGACGCTCCCAACTTGAGTCTACACGCTACGCATTTGCCGTGACGCGGCATTGCGCCGCGAAGTCATGACTTCGCGCTTGCCCGGCGCGAGGCGGAATGCGAGAGCTTTTCGCCTCAGGGAGAGAAATAATGAAAAAACATACACGGCGCGAGTTTGGCGCCACTGCATTGTCCGTGATCGCCGCGTCCGTGCTGCCTGCGCCCTTCGTCCGGGCCGCCGACAAAAAGTACGATCCGGGTGCGAGCGATACCGAGATCAAGCTTGGCCAGACCGTGCCGCATTCCGGCCCCGGCTCGCTTTATGGTGTGCTGGGGCGCGTCGGCGAAGCCTATTTCCAGATGCTGAACGACAAGGGCGGCATCAACGGCCGCAAGGTGAAATTCCTCACCATGGACGATGCCTACAGCGCGCCGAAATGCGTCGAGGCGACGCGCCGCCTGGTCGAGCAGGAGGAGGTGCTGGCGCTCTATGGTTCGCTCGGCACCGCGCCGCAGACCTCCGTGCACAAATACCTCAATTCCAAGGGCGTTCCCCAATTGCTGTTGAACACCGGCGCCTCGAAGTGGAACGACCCGAAGAATTTCAAATGGACCATGGCGGGCCTGCCGCTCTATCCGACCGAGGCGCGCATCCTCGCCAAGCACGTCGTCAGCGTGAAGCCGAACGCCAAGGTCGGCATCCTCTACCAGAACGATGATTTCGGTCGCGACTTCCTGGGGCCGTTCAAGAAGGTGCTGGCCGATGCCGGCGGCAAGGCACAGGTGATCATGGAGCAGACCTATGATCTCACCGATCCGACGGTCGATTCGCAGCTCATCAATCTCTCGAAGTCGGGCGCCGACGTCTTCTACAACATCACCACCGGCAAGGCGACGTCGCAGTCGATCCGCAAGGTCACCGAGCTCGGCTGGAAGCCGCTGCAATTGCTGTCGGCGGGCTCGACCGGTCGCTCGATCCTGAGTGCCGCGGGCCTCGAGAACGCCAAGGACATCGTCGCGATCCGCTACAACAAGGAAGTCGGCGTGCCGCGCTACGAGAAGGATCCGGATGTGGTCGCGTTCGAGGAACTGCGCAAGAAGTACCTGCCGAACATCGACCCCGACAACACCATCGCCTTCGCCGGCTACGGGCAGGCGGCGACGATGGGCGAAATCCTGCGCCGCTGCGGCGACGACCTGACCCGCGCCAACGTGCTGAAGCACGCCACCACGCTCGCCGGTTTCCACTCGCCCTATTTCCTTGAAGGCATCAATTACAGCTACACGCCCGACGACTACACGCCGATGAAGACGCTCTATGTCTCGATCTTCAACGGCAGGGATTGGGAGCTCTCCGGCGAGCCGATGACGGAGTAGGGGTGGGGCGCGCTGTTGCTTAACCTCGCCCCGCGTGCGGCAGGGCCATCGCATATGAGCTCGATCGCTCCACAAACTCGTCATGCCCGGGCTTGTCCCGGGCATCCACGTCTTTGTTTCCAGGCGAAGAAAGACGTGGATGGCCGGGACAAGCCCGGCCATGACGGTGCGGACAAGTCCATCTCCTCCCATATGCGATAGCCCTGTTGCTTGCGGGGAGAGGCATAGGCCGCCTACGGCGGCCGTCCTTAAGAACGCCGAAGCAGAGCTTCGGCTATGTCGCATCGTCGGATGCGATCCGGGTGAGGGGATACAGGTCTCACGGCACTCGCCGCTCGCGGAAGCAGCCCCTCACCCCAACCCTCTCCCCGTGAAGAACGGGGAGAGGGAGTCGAAGCGTCCTGGCGCCGGCCCCGTGCCATCTGCCGCCATTTCCGTCCGCCCTCGACGAAACCGCCTGAACCACCTACCTCTTGGGCGTGTCGACGCTCGATCTCTTCTCCGTTCCGCCGTCGGAAACGGCCGATCTCCTGCCGCGCCGGTTTCGCGACTGGTTTGCCTCACGCGGCTGGTCGCCGCGCGAGCATCAGCTCGCGCTGCTGGCGAAAGCGCGCGAGCAACGCTCGGCGCTGCTGATCGCACCCACCGGAGCGGGCAAGACGCTGGCGGGGTTCTTGCCGACACTGGTGGAGTTGAGTGGAGAGGGGCAGGACAGAGCCGGAAAGCTTGTGCCGCACCCTCGATCGCCACCTCCCCCCTTGCGGAGGAGGTCGACGTCCGAAGGATGGCGGGAGAGGGGTACGCCGCTTGCTCCGAACGATACGGCTTACCCCTCTCCCCAACCCTCCCCCGCAAGGGGGGAGGGAGCCCTGGCAGCGAGCGCTACGGAGCCAAGAAAGAACCTCATCTCCACCGGTCGCGGCGTTCGCCGCAGCGGCGGGCTGCACACGCTCTACATCTCGCCGCTGAAAGCGCTCGCGGTCGACATCGCGCGCAATCTGGAGACGCCGGTCGCCGAGATGGGGCTGCCGATCAGGATCGAGACCCGCACCGGCGACACGCCGGTGTCGCGGCGGCAGCGGCAGCGGCGCTATCCGCCGGACATCCTGCTCACCACGCCGGAGCAGTTGGCGCTGCTGCTGGCCTCCGACGACGCGCCGTTCCTGTTCTCTTCGCTGAAGCGCATCGTGCTCGACGAGCTGCATGCGCTCGTCACCTCCAAGCGCGGCGATCTGCTGTCGCTCGGTCTTGCGCGGCTCTGGACCATCGCGCCGCAGATGCGTGCCATTGGCCTCTCGGCGACGGTCGCCGAGCCCGAACAACTCGCGCGTTTCCTGGTGCCGCAGCCGGGCGGCGAAAACGCGTCCGCCGACGTCGTCACCGCCGGCGGCGCCGCGCCGCCGGTGGTCGAGATGCTCGACACGCGCGAGCGGCTGCCGTGGTCCGGCCACAGCGCGCGCCACGCGCTGCCCGAGGTCTACGAACTGATCAAGCGCAACAAGACCACGCTGGTGTTCGTCAACACCCGCAGCCAGGCCGAGATGCTGTTTCAGGATCTCTGGCGCATGAATGATGACGGGCTGGCGATCGCGCTGCATCACGGCTCGCTTGACGTCGCGCAGCGCCGCAAGGTCGAGGACGCGATGGCCGCCGGAAGGCTGCGCGGCGTGGTCTGCACCTCCTCGCTCGATCTCGGTGTCGACTGGGGCGATGTCGACCTCGTCATCAATATCGGCGCGCCGAAAGGCTCCTCGCGGCTGATGCAGCGGATCGGCCGCGCCAACCACCGCTTCGACGAGGCCTCGCGCGCCGTGCTGGTGCCGGCCAACCGCTTCGAGGTGCTGGAGTGCCGTGTCGCGATCGACGCCATCGCGGAGAATGCGCAGGACACGCCGCCGCTGCGCTCGGGCGCGCTCGATGTGCTGGCCCAGCACGTGCTCGGCTGCGCCTGCGGCAAGCCGTTCCTGTCCGATGAACTCTATGATGAGGTCAGGACCGCAGCGCCCTATGCATCGCTCGCACGCACCGATTTCGACGATGTCGTCGATTTCGTCGCCACCGGCGGCTACGCGCTGAAGACCTATGAGCGTTTCGCGCGCATCAAGCAGGACAAGCAGGGCCGCTGGCGCGTCACCAATCCGAAGGTGCGGCAGAGCTATCGCCTCAACGTCGGCACCATCGTCGAGGAGACCATGCTGAAGGTGCGGCTGGTGCGCTCGCGCGCCGGCGGCCAGGGGAAAAGCGGCGGTTCGACCGGCGCGATCGCCCGCGGCGGCCGGATGCTCGGCGAGATCGAGGAGGTCTTCATCGAGGGTCTCGTGCCGGGCGACACTTTTGTCTTTGGCGGCGAGGTGGTGCGCTACGAGGCCTTGGTTGAAGATCAGGTCTATGTCTCCCGCGCCAATGATAAGGATGCAAAAGTGCCGTCCTACATGGGCGGCAAGTTTCCGCTGTCGACCTATCTCGCCGAACGCGTCCGCAAATTGCTCGACAACAGCCGTGCCTGGAACGCGCTGCCGGACCAGGTGCACGACTGGCTGTCGTTGCAGCGAAAATTCTCGCGTGTGCCTGCGGCGCGCGAGCTCTTGGTCGAGACCTTTCCGCGCGGCGGCAGCCATTATCTGGTCTGCTATCCCTTCGAGGGCCGGCTCGCGCATCAGACGCTCGGCATGCTGCTGACGCGCCGGCTGGAGCGCGCCCGCGCCCGTCCGCTTGGCTTCGTCGCCAACGAGTATGCGCTCGCGGTCTGGGGCGTCGGCGATCTCTCCTTCATGATCCGGCACGGCAAGCTCGACCTCAACGCGCTGTTCGATCCCGACATGCTCGGCGACGATCTCGAGGCATGGCTCGCGGAATCCGCGCTGATGAAACGCACCTTCCGCAACTGCGCCATCATCTCCGGGCTGATTGCGCGCCGCTTCACCGACGAGGAGAAGTCGCGTCGCCAGGTGCTGTTCTCGACCGACCTGATCTATGACGTTTTGCGAAAACATCAGGCCGATCACGTGCTGCTGCGCGCCGCGCGCGGCGATGCCGCCACGGGATTGCTCGATCTTCGCCGCCTCAGCGACATGCTTTCGCGCATCGACGGCCGAATCACCCACGAGGACCTCGACCACGTTTCTCCGCTTGCCGTCCCCGCGCTGCTGGAAATCGGCCGCGAGTCAGTTTATGGCGAAGCATCCGACGAGCTCCTGGCCGAGGCGGCCGAGGAACTCGTGCGGGAGGCGACGACGTAATACTGGCACTGTGGGGAACAGGACGTGACGGCAAACGCGCTAGCTTTGCGAGACGGTGACGATATGCGCGTTTCGAGGGTCACGGTGGCGGATGTCGGCTTCGTGGCCGATTTCTCCGGCGCGCTGTTTTGGGAAGCGCAGAGCCTGCTGGTGGTATCCGACCTGCATCTGGAAAAGGGCTCGAGCTTCGCCAGCCGCGGCGTGCTGCTGCCGCCCTACGACACGGTCGCGACACTGAGCCGGCTCGCCGCTGTGATCGCGCGGCACGATCCACGGCAGGTGATCGCGCTCGGCGACAGCTTTCACGATCGCGATGCGCATGCGCGGCTGTCGGAGCCGGATCGCGAGGCGCTCGCGGCGCTGCAGCTGCGGCGCAACTGGATCTGGATCTCGGGTAACCACGATCCGGCGCTGCCGTCCGATCTCGGCGGCGTGGTCGCAACCGAGGTCGCGATCGGGCCGATCGCGTTCCGCCATGAGCCGACCGGCGCGGCCGGCGAGATCGCCGGCCATCTGCACCCGAAGGCCCGCGTGCCGACCCGCGGCCGCTCGATCGAGCGCCGTTGTTTCGCTTCCGATGGCGAGCGTGCGGTGATGCCGGCCTTCGGCGCCTACACCGGCGGCTTGAGCATCCGCGACGCCGCATTCACACGGATTTTCGGATCGCCCGGCTTCATGGCCCATGTGCTCGGCGACAACCGCGTCCACGCGTTCGTGGCGTCGCGGTGTTATTGAGGATCGCGTACCACACATTCGGCGTCGTCCCGGGCAAGCGCAGCGCGACCCGGGACCCATAACTACCACTGTTTGAGATTGCGCAAAGCTGTGGCCCCAGCGCGGCATCACAACTGCATGCGATGGTTATAAGTCCCTGCTTTCGCAGGGACGACAGCGGAGTAGCGGCGCGACCTCGCCCTAAGCCGCCTTCGCCTGCACGCTCTCGCAGTACTCCGCCAGCCTGTCCGCCAGCCGCAGTGTTGCCGGGCTGGCTTCGGGGGCGGCGACGAGGGCGACCTCGGTGCGATCGATCGGCGCAAAGCCGTCCTTTGCGGTCAGCACGCGATGCTCCGCCTGGATCGACATTTCCGACAGGATGCTGAGCCCGAGGCCCGCGGCGACCGCGGCCTGGATGCCGGCGAGGCTGGAGGAGGTGTAGGCCATGTGCCAGTTGCGGCCGGCGCTTTCCAGCGCATGGATGGCGCGGGCGCGGTAGAGACAGCCCGAGGCGAAGCCGATCAGCGGAACCGAGCCGGCCGTCGTATCGCGCGGGTGGCTCTTGCTGGTGACCCAATGCACGCGTTCAGGCCACACCGCGATGCCGCCCTTCTCATTGGCGGCGCGCTTGATCAGCGCGAGATCGAGTTCGCCGCGTTCAAGATCGCGGTACAGGAACAGGCTCTGGCCGGAGCGCACGTCGAGCCGCAAGTTCGGATGGCTGCGCGCGAAAGTGGCGAGCAGCTTTGTCAGCCGATAGGCGGCAAAATCCTCGGTGATGCCGATCCGGATCGCGCCTTCGCTGCCAGGCCGCGAGAGCACGTCGCGGGCTTCTTCGGCGAGTGACAATAGCCGCCGTGCGTAGGTCAACAACCGCTCGCCGGCTTCCGTCGGGCTGACATCCTTGCCGCTGCGGATCAAGAGCGGCTGGCCGACATCCTCCTCCAGGCGCTTGATCTGCTGGCTCACCGTCGACTGCGTGCGGTGGACACGCTCTCCGGCGCGGGTGAAGCCGCCGGCATCGACCACCGAGACGAAACTGCGCAACAGCTCCAGGTCGAGCATCGCAGTCTCCATTTATAAATCCACTGCATGTCAGTTTATCATTTAATTTCCAAATATCAAGGCGCGGGCCTAGATCATGGCGGAAGGAGAATTCGCCCATGTCCGCCGCAACCTCGATGGCCGCGCCCCGCGCCCGCTTCAACACCCTGCCGCTGCTGATCGCCCTGTTCTGCCTGCTCTGGAGCTACGCCTTCGTCGCCGGCAAGATCGGCGTCACCGATTGCCCGCCGCTGATCCTGCTCGCCGCGCGGTTTTCGCTCGCCGGGGTTCTGATCCTCGCCATCTCCTGGCTGCGCCGCGACCAATGGGATCTTAGCTGGCGCGATGCGGCGGTGTTTGCCGTGCTCGGCGTCGCCAACAACGCGCTCTATCTCGGCCTCGGCTATACCGGCCTGAAGACCGTCTCGGCCGGGCTCGGCGCACTGATCGTCTCGGCCAATCCGGTGTTCACCGCCATGCTGGCGGCGTTGTTCCTCGGCGAGAGCATGACCTTGCGCAAGGTGATCGGTCTCGTGCTCGGCATCGTCGGCGTCGCCTTGATCGTCTGGCATCGCATGTCGGTCGGATCGGACAGCCCGCATGGCATCCTGTTCACGCTGGCCTCGCTCGCCTCGATCGTGGCCGGCACCGTGCTGTTCAAGCTGCTGGCGCCGAAGGGCAGCCTGTGGATCGGCAACGGCATCCAGAACATCGCCGGCGGCCTTGCCGTGATGCCGTTCGCCTTCACGCTCTCCAGCGTCAGCGACATCGTGCCCAGCATCCGTCTCGCCGGCGCCTTCACCTTCCTCGTGCTCGGCGGCTCGATCCTCGCCTATCTGCTCTGGTTTCATCTCCTGAAAGTGTGTGGCGCGACCGCCGCCAGCGCCTATCACTTCCTGATGCCGCCGCTCGGCATGCTGTTCGCCTATCTCGTGCTCGGCGAGCATGTCGAATTTCGCGACCTGCTCGGGATCGTTCCGGTCGCGCTCGGCATTTACCTGGTGACCCGCCCGGCGGCCCCCACCAGCAGGAGTATGACGTGAGCATCACCATCACACTGATCGGAGGCCCAACCGCCCTGATCGAGATCGACGGGTTCCGCCTGCTCACCGATCCCACCTTCGATGCACCCGGCGAGTATCAACTGCCGCATGTGAAACTGGAGAAACTGACGGGTCCGGCGCTCGGCGCGCGCGATGTCGGCGCGATCGATGCGGTGCTGCTGAGCCACGACCAGCATTCCGACAATCTCGACCATTCGGGCCGGGATTTCCTTAAAAGCGCGAAGCGCGTGCTGACGACGGAGGCCGGCGCGAGGCGGCTCGGCGGCAACGCCGAGGGCTTTGCGCCCTGGGCCTCGACCGAGTTGCAGAAGGGCGGCCGGACGCTCACCATCACCGCGACGCCGGCGCGGCACGGGCCGGCCGGGATCGAGCCGTTGTCCGGCGACGTCATCGGTTTCGTGGTCGAGCCGGCCAAGCCCGGCCGTCCGGTCTACGTCAGCGGCGACACCACCTGGTTCGACGGCGTCGCGGAGGTCGCGCGGCGCTTCGACTGCGGCGTGGTGCTGCCGTTCGCCGGCGCGGCGCAAACCCGCGGCCCCTTCCATCTCACCATGGACACCAACGACGCGATCGAGACCGCGCGCGCCTTTGCGGACGCGGTGATCGTGCCGGTTCATACCGACGGCTGGGCGCATTTCCGGCAGAGCGCGAGCGACCTGCGCGCGAGCTTCGATACACTCGGCTTCGGCCGCCGTCTGCGCATCCTCGAACCCGGCGTCGCCACGGTCATCGAGCCGTAGGTTTCGTCCCAGGAACCTTGCCGGTATCCGGCTCGTTATCGGACGGCTGGAACCGGACATGACGCGGCAAGGGACGATCCCACCAGACGACAAACATGACGATGCGCCGGCGGCGAAGCCCCGGCGCCAGCCGTTCGGTTTCAACCGCGTCCTGAAGACGCTCGGCCCCGGCCTGATCACCGGCGCGTCCGACGACGACCCTTCGGGGATCGGCACCTACAGCCAGGCCGGCGCGCAGCTCGGCTACGGCATTGGCTGGACCATGCTGCTGACGTTTCCGCTGATGAGTGCGATCCAGGAGATTTCGGCGCGGGTCGGCCGCGTCACCGGGCACGGCATCGCGGGCAATGTATGCCGGCATTATCCGGGCTGGCTGCTCGCCGTCGTGGTGACGCTGCTGTCGATTGCCAACACCATCAACATCGCGGCCGACCTCTCGGCCATGGCCGACGCAGCAAAGCTCCTGATCGGCGGTCCGGCCATTCTCTATGTGGTGCTGTTCGGCGTGACCTCGGTGGCCGCGCAGATCTTCATGAACTACCGGCGCTACGTCGCGATCCTGAAATGGCTGACGCTCAGCCTGTTCGCCTATGTCGCGGCGCTCGCCTTTGCCAAGGTGTCGTGGACGGAAGCCCTGGCCGGCGTGCTGCTGCCGCGCATCAGCTGGAGCGCCGACTATTTCACGACCATCGTTGCGATCCTCGGCACCACGATCTCGCCCTATCTGTTCTTCTGGCAGGCCTCGCAGGAGGCGGAGGAGCAGCGGGTCGATGTCACCAAGCATCCGCTGATCGAGCGGCATTACGGCGCCCGGCGCGAATTCTCGCGCATCCGTGCCGACACCATCACCGGCATGGCATTCTCGAACGTGATCGCATTGTCGATCATCGTCACCGCCGCCGCATCGCTGCATGCCGCCGGCAAGACCGATATCCAGACCTCGGCGCAGGCTGCCGAGGCGCTGCGCCCGATCGCCGGGCCGTTTGCCGAGGTGATCTTCGCGCTCGGCATCGTCGGCACCGGCCTTCTGGCGATCCCGGTGCTCGCGGGCGCGACGGCCTATGCGGTCGGCGAGGGCCGGCGATGGCGGGTTGGGCTGACGCGCAGGCCGAAGGAGGCGATCGCGTTCTATTCGGTGCTGGCGCTGTCGGGCGGCATCGGCATCGCGCTCAACTTCACGCCGATCGATCCGATCGCGGCGTTGTACTGGAGCGCGGTCGTCAACGGCGTGCTCGCGGTGCCCGTGATGGTGCTGCTGATGTTCATGGCCCGCCGCCGGGACGTGATGGACCGCTTTGTGGTCGGCGGCTGGCTGTACTGGCTCGGCTGGCTCTCGACCGGCGCGATGGCGCTCAGCGTGATCGCGATGGGGGTCGGCTTCCTGCTGTAGCTCGTTCGAACTCCTCAACCCTCGCCGAACAGCGAGCTATCGATCTTGGTGGTCGATTTGACCTTTCGCAGGATGATCGTCGTGCGGTAGCTCGCGATGTCGGTGTCCGGATGCATGAGGCGGTCGAGGATGAAGGATTGATAGCGCGCCAGGTCGGTGGACACGATCCGTAGCGAGTAATCCCAATCGCCGGCAATCATGCAACATTCGACGACCTCCGGAAGGTCGATCACCTTCCTCTCGAAGCGCGCGAAGGATTCCCTGTTCTGTTGCTTGAGACGGACCTCGACGATCACGTCGAACCCGAGTCCAACCCGCGTTGGGTCCACCAGCGCCACATAGCGATTGATGACGCCGGCCTCTTCGAGGGTGCGAACGCGTCGCATGCAGGGGGCAGACGAGAGGCCGATCCGTTCGGCCAGCTCGAGATTCGTGATGCGCCCCTCGACCTGCAGCACGTCGAGGATTTTTCGGTCGATCTCGTCAATCACGATCGCGGTTCCCATTTCTTTCGTATTTTCCATCTTTTGCGCAATTGATTGCAGAAGAGGGGATGAAATGCATCTCAAATCGCAATGTCATTGCCCTCGCGCGCGCATAAGATGTGGTGCGAGGTTCTTTGGTCGCAGCGACCGAGCAGCAAGGAGCGGGCATGGCCGGAAATGACGACAAATCCTTTTGGGATCGCGCGCGGCGGCACCTCATTCGCTATGGCGGGACGTTCGCTCCCGTCATCATCGAGCGCGCCTCCGGATCCTTCGTCTATGACGCCGATGGTCGAGCCATCCTGGATTTCACGTCCGGGCAGATGAGCGCCGTGCTCGGTCACGGTCACCCGGAGATCGTCCAGACCATCAGGGAGCATGCCGAACGGCTCGACCATCTCTTCAGTGGCATGCTGACGCGCCCGGTCGTCTCGCTGGCCGAACAGCTCGCGGGCCTGCTGCCGCCGGGGCTTGATCGCGTCATGCTGCTCAGCACCGGCGGCGAGTCGAACGAGGCTGCGATCAAGATGGCCAAGCTCGCCACCGGCGGCTTCGAGACCGTTGCGTTCGCACAGTCCTGGCACGGAATGACGTCTGGTGCGGCCGGAACGACCTATTCGGCCGGCCGCAAGGGCTATGGTCCCGCGCCGGTCGGCTCGCTCGCGATCCCGACGCCGAACCCCTATCGCCCGCGCTTCGGCAACGCGGCCGATTGGCGGGCCGAGCTGGCCTACGCCTTCGATCTGATCGATCGCCAATCGACCGGCTCGCTCGCCTGCATGATCGCCGAGCCGATCCTCAGCTCCGGAGGGCTGATCGACCTGCCTGAAGGCTACCTTGCTGAGCTGAAAGAACTGTGCCGGGCACGCGGCATGCTGCTGATCGTCGACGAAGCACAGACCGGCCTCGGCCGAACCGACGCCATGTTCGCTTTCGAGCGCGACGGGGCCGTGCCTGACATTCTGACGCTGTCGAAGACGCTCGGCGCCGGGCTGCCTCTGGCTGCGGTCATTACATCAGCCGAAATCGAAGAGCGCTGTCACGAACGCGGTTTCCTGTTCTACACGACGCATGTGTCGGACCCGATGCCGGCCGCGGTCGGGCTGAAGGTCATCGAGATCATCCTGCGCGACAGATTGGTCGAGCGCGCCAGGATAGCGGGCGCGCGGCTGAGGGATGGGCTGCTCGCACTTCAGAACCGGTTCGAATGCATCGGTGATGTGCGCGGCAGGGGGCTGATGCAGGGCATCGAGATCGTGCGCGACCGTTACAGCAAGGAGCCTGACGAAGCGCTCGGAACGCGTGTCTCTCAGCGCTGCATGCAGCTTGGACTGAGCACCAACATCGTTCAGTTGCCCGGCATGGGCAGCGTGTTCCGCATCGCCCCGCCGCTGACGATCAGCGACGACGAGATCGACCTTGGCCTCGCGATCCTCGGCGACGCGTTCGAAGGCGCGTTGCAAAGCAGGGCTGGCTAAATCAATCCTTGCGGAACACGATCGAGGCCATCCAGCCGGTCATCAGCGCCATGAACGCGGTGATCAACCCGTAGACAAAGCCGTTCTGCCGCGCGGTGGTGGCGACGAATTGCTCGAAGCCGACCTTGACGATCTCGAACGCGGTCTCGGCCTTGGTCACCAGCGCGCCGTCGGAAAACAGCTTGATCTCGACATTATACGTGCCGATCGGCACCTCCGCGGGCAGCGGAATGCCGGTGCGGAACAGGGTCGGCGTCAGGAAGGTCACCGCCGAGGTCGCCTCACGGTACAGCCCGTGCTCGGAGCGCAGCCGCACGAAGGCGCTGCGGAACGGGTCGTTCGGCACCACGTCGGCATAGTCGGGCCCGACCCGCTGCATCAGCAGCACGTTGTTGAGCCCGAGCTGTTGCCGCCGCTGCACCTCGGGCGAGGCGATCTGGTCGAACGGGCGATTGGAGAACAGTGCGAGATAGCCCGGCACCTGCAGGAACTGGCGCGAGTCGGTGTTGATCCAGATGCCGAACTTGCGCTCCTTGCGCCGCGTGACCATGTCGGCGCGCGGGCCGGACACTGTGACGACGAGGTCGTAGTTCGTGCGGTTTGACGGCGTCTTGTCGTCTTTCTCGACCGAGCCGAACAACACCAACTCGCCGCCGGAATAGTTCGGCGTCACCGTGACGCGGTGATTGGAGACCGAAACAATCAGGCGCTCGGCATGAGCGGGCGCGGCCGCCAGGCTGGCGACGGCAAGGCCGATGATCGCGAGCGCCGTGCGCAGCCTCATGGCGGCGCTCCGCCGGTTTCGCGGATGCTGAACAGGTCCTGCGGCCGGATCACCAGCTCCACCGCAAAGCGGATGCCGACCGCGAGCACGAGCAGGCCGAGCAGCAGGCGCAGATGCTCGCCGCGGATCTTCTGGCCGGCGCGGGCGCCGAACTGCGCGCCGGTGACGCCACCGACCATCAGGATCAGTGCCAGCACGGCGTCGACCAGATGGTTGGTCACGGCGTGCAGCATGGTCGCGAACACCATGGTGACGAGGGTGAGCACCATCGAGGTGCCGATCACGGTCGAGGTCGGCACCCGCAGCACATAGATCATCAGCGGCACCAGGATGAAGCCGCCGCCGATTCCCATCACCGCGCCGATGAAGCCGATCGCGAGCCCGACCACGACGACCGGGATGACGGAGAGGTAGATCTTGGAGCGCTTGAAGCGCAGCTTCAGCGGCAGGCCGTGGATCCAGCCATGGCTGCCGGGCTTGCGCAGGGTGACGGGGCGGCCGCCGCGGGCGCGCAGCATCGCGCGCAGGCCTTCCCAGAACATCAGCCCGCCGACCGTCGTCAGCAGGATGACGTAGGACAGCGCGATCATCAGGTCGAGCTGGCCGAGCGAGCGCAGGAAGGTGAAGGTCCACACCCCGAGCGTGGTGCCGAGCGTGCCTCCGACCAGAAGCACCGCCGCCAGCAGCGGGTCGATCGCGCGTCTGCGCCAATAGGAAATGGCACCGGAGAACGAGGAGGCCGCGATGTGGCTGGCGACGGAGGCGACCGCGACCGCGGGCGCGATGCCGACGAAGATCAGCAGCGGCGTCATCAGGAAGCCGCCGCCGATCCCGAACATGCCGGAGACGAATCCAACCGCCGCGCCCATCGCCAGGATGAGGAAGACATTGACCGGAATGTCGGCGATCGGGAGGTAGAGCTGCACGCGCGTCGCTTCTTGTCGGTTCGCCGCGAGTTCGGCGCAAGGCCGCATCACGGCGTGATGTCGTTCTGGTCGGGCATTCTCCGGCTGAACGAATCCGGTCGGCGCGCAAGACGCAGGCGAACGCGGGTCGATTGCCTGCGTCTTGCATAACCGAATTCGGCGGGGGGAGGGACTAAAGAATCCGCTCCCGGGGGCATTTTTCGCCGCACCTGGCCGCCGTCTGCGGACGTGGTTGATAATTCAGATTAATGGCGCCGGTGTCGGCTTGTCTGAGCATGATCTCCGCGCAAACGCGTTCCGCGTTTGTCGCGAGGGAAAACCGTTCCGCACTTTTCCCGATCATGCTTCAGGGCCGATCGGCAGGCCTGGTGATCAGGTTCAGCGCGAGCGCCTCCTTCGGGTTCAGCCAGCGGATATCTGAGGTTTGCGACATCGCCTCGACGATCCCGGAGGAGACGCCCATCTTGGTCATGTAGCCCAGCACCATGCCCTGGATGCGTTGTGCCTCGGCGAGGGGATCGCTGACGGGCGTGCTCGTCGTGAAGCGATGCACGCCGAGCCGCGAGCCCGCGATGCCATAGCGCGTCTGGCCGCCAGCATAGACCAGCACGCAAGCGCTGGCGCAGGACGCGGGGCGGAGCTTGCCCGAGGCATCGGCGGTGGCGACCGCGGTGACCAGCCCGCGGGTGCGGATGACCTCGCCCATGATGGCGGCCTGGTTCAGCGCGCCGCCCGGCGACGACAGCAGCACGACGTCGCCTGGCGCGAGACGCGCCTCGCTGAGCCGGTCGCGGAACCAGCTCGCGCTGGCTGAGCCGATCTTGCCGCTGATCGCAAGCGCCCGCCGGCCGCGGCCCGATCCGTCGATGTCGACGTCGGGAATCACCGCCGACGTCATGCTGGCCGCGATATAGGTCTCGCGCCAGAAGTCCCAGGCGCCCGGCGTCGACAGGTCCCGGTAAGCCTGGATGGCAACGCTCGACAACAGCAGCACGAAGATGATGATGGACCAGAGCGAGAACCGGAACGCGCGGGGCGGCGATGCCGCGTTCCCTTGCGGCGTCGGCGGAGGCGGGGCCGAGGGGCGCGGGGCAAATGGAGACGGCGCCTGCCGCGGCGGCGCAACGCGGGGACCGGTCGGCGACGAACGGTGGCCCGTTCCATCATCCTGGCGATCGTCGACAGACAAGCCTGACCCTCCGGAACGCGTACGCCGACGGCGCGGAACTGCGCGCCTGTCTACACGGCGGAAGGCCGGAGGTATAGGACAGCGGCGCCGTCAAGGCGCCGCAGCCGTCTCGAACCTAGTGAGCCGGAGCGGCGAGCGCCGCGGTCCGCTTCGAGGGTTGCTTGACCGGCTTCGCCGCCGCGGGCTGCGCCGGTGCGCCGTCCCAGCCGCCGGCGGGGGCCGGCACGTTGACCGCATCGCTCGGCTGCGGCTCGGCGGTGAAGGTCTGGATCGCCAGCTTCGCGGCGGCCAGCGACTGCGGGTCGAGCCGCTTGGCAATATCGTCGCGCTTGTGGCCGGCGTCGGCGTCGCCCTGCGCGGCCGCGAGGCTGAACCACTTGAAGGACTCGGCGAGGTTCTGTTCGACACCGATGCCGCGGGCATAGAGGATGCCGAGATTGACCTGGCTGTCGGCAACGCCGCGATCGGCCGCCTTGCGGAACCACTGCGCGGCGCTCTTGTAGTCGGCGCCCTTGCCGCCGCCATCGGCGTCGAGCACGGCGAGATTGTGCATCGCCTTGGCGTTGCCGCGCTCGGCGGCCTGCACATAGTAGCGTCGCGCCACATCGAAGTCGCGCTTCACGCTGAGGCCCTTCTCGTAGAAGGTGCCGAGCCGGAACATCGCGGGCACCACGCCGGCCTGCGCCGCGCGGGCATACCATTTGGCGGCTTCGTCGACATTGGCGGTCACGCCCTTGCCCTCTGCAAAGCGGACGCCGACTTCATAAGCCGCGGCCGCATCGCCCTTGATCGCGGCGCTGCGCAGCGCCGGACCGCCGATCGCATCGGGCAGCTTCTCGCCCGCCGGGATCTGGACCATGGCGAGCTTGCCGCCGAGCGGCGGTGCGGTCGGAATCGTGCCGGTCACGTCATTGGCAGCGGCTGTTGGCACCGCGGCCGGCTCAGGCGCGGCGGCGGGTGCGGGCACGGTTGCCGGTGGGATCGTCACCTGCGCGCTGTCGAGCGTGTTCGGCGCCGGAGTGTTGTTGGACTGGCGGCCGAGCGGGGTCGGCGAGGTCATCGACGGTCCGGGCACTGACGATCCGGGCACTGACGGCCCGGGCACGCCGGACGGCGCGGGGGCTGCGGAATTCTCTGCGGGCGGCTGCATGGGCGGCGTGGCCGGCTCGCTGTGCTCGATCGCCGGCATCTGCGGCGCGGAGCTGGTGTCGAGCAGGTTCATCGCCATCTTGGCGGTCGAGAGCAGGATCACGACCACGCTCGCGCCGACCAGCAGCGAACGAATCTTGGAGGTGATGGTCGAAGGCTGCGCTTCGGGCGCGCCGGCCGCGGCCGTGCCGGCCTTGGCGGCAGCCGCCTTCGCGGCCTTGTCGGCCTTCTCCTTGGCCTTGGCTGCAGCCTTGCTCGCGGCGCGCGCCGCCTTCTCGTTGACGGGTTGCGCGGCAGCGGCCTGCGCGGCGCGGCGCGCGGCGGCGATGAAGCTCGATGTCGAGACCGGCTCCTTCTTGCCGGCGGGAAGATCGCTGATCGCGCGCTCGGAATCCGCGATCCGCTCCGACGGCGAAGCGACGCGGCCGGAGGGGCGTGTGCCCGGTTCGAGCGGATGATCCGGTGGCAGCTCCGGCGCGATCGCGGCGCGTGCGGACGCCGCATGCGGCTCGAGGATCTCGCTGATCGCGCGCGGCGGCAGCGGCGGCGGCGCGCTCTCGACCGGCTGCGCGGCATGGAATTCGCGCGGCGCGGACATGAAGTGCTCCTGCGCCAGCGCAGGATTGGGCAATTCGGGCCTGTACGATTCAGGCTTGTACGCTTCAGCTTTGGGCTGCGCGATCGGCAGCGACATCGCCGCGCGCGGCATCTCCATCCGCGGAGCTTCCATCCGCGGTTCGGCCGGCGCGGGAGCAGGCGGCGCGGTGCGCACCGTACGCAGATCGTTCTCGATCATCGCAAGACGATCGACGACATGGCCGAGCGTGTTGTGAACGGTCTCCAGCGAATCCTGGGTGCGGCGGTCGGTCTCCGACTGGCTGAAGCGGATGTCGGACAGCTCGCGCTTCACCATGTCGACGATGCCGCTGTCCATCATCGGCTGCGGCGAGGAGGTGCTGACGTTGCGGGCGGCGTCGGCCAGCGAGGCGATGTGGGCGTGCTGCGCCTCGAGGTGCCGCATGATGTCATGCAGACCTTCCTCGACCCGGCCGAGATTGCCGGAGCGCTGGTCGGCGGACCCCAGGCGCTCGAGCAGATAGGAGATGCGCTGCTCGAGATGGGTGAATGCCGACGAACTGTCGTTGCCGACCTGCAGGCGGTCGATCCGCTCCGACAGCGAGCGCAGCGCGCCTTCGATGGCGTCGGTGTTGTCGTAGCCGGCCGGCCGCTCGCGGGTCTCCAGCGTCGAGGCCAATGCGGCAATGCGCTGCTCGATCCCGGCGAAGGCATCGCCATGGCTCTCGGCGCGCGACATCTGCGACAGCTGGTCGACCTTCGCGGCCAGCGCATGCACGTCCCCGGAGAGCTGCAGCAGCGCGTCGTTGGAGGCGACGTTGGAGACGATGGCGCGCAGCGCGGCGATCGCGCTCTCGAGCTGATGCACCGTCGACGGATCGTCGTTGGCGCGCAGGATCATGTCGAGCTTGGCGCCGAGATTGCGGATCGCCTCGTCGTAGCCGGTGAGCTGCTCGGCGGGCGTCAGCGTGCGCAGCGCCTCGCGGATTTCCGACAGCGCGCGTTCGATGCCGGCGATCGCCTGACCCTGGCCGTTGCGGCCCTCCTGGCGGAGCTCGTCGATCCGGTGATGCAGCGAGCGGATCTCGTTCTCGATCGACTCGATCGCCCGGCGCGGCATCGCCTCGGTGATCGCCTGGCGGATCTCCGCAAGCTCGCCGCGGAAGGCCGCGATCGACTGTTCGATATGGTCGGGCCGCTGCAGCGCCTCGATCTGGCTCGTGATCTTGAGCAGGTGACGCTCGAGCGAGGAGAAGTCGGGCCCGGCCGGCGCAGCCGGCGGTGGCGGCGCATAGGCGGCCATCGGCGGCGCGCTGCGCGGCGGCATCTGGCGGTGTGCTGATACATCGAGCTCGTTCTGGCGCGCGGCGATCTCCGCGATCGCGGAATCGAACGAGGCCGGGCTCAGCGGCGGCGAGGGGCGATAGACCTGGGCCGCGGCGCGCTCGACCGCCTCTGCCTGGCGCAGCCTCTCCTCCAGTTGCCGGTCATGCATCTGCGACTCACGCTGCATCTGCGATTCACGCATCGGCTGCGGCTGCGGCTCGCGCGCCGGCTGCGGCCGCGAAATTTGCGACAGCCGGGCATCGAGGCGCGAAATCGCGTCGTTCAGCTGTCGTGCGACGGCGGGCTGGCCGCGCGGCACTTCGGCGCGCACCGCTTCGGCGCGCGTCAACGGCTTTGCAATCTGTTCGATCTGGCGGGTGATGGCGTCGAGCCGCTGGTGGATATCGGCGACCTCGCGGCTTTCCCGGCTCGGCATCGGCTGCCGCTGCTCCATGCGCCAATCCGGCGGGCTCGGTTCGCCGACGGTGGAGTTGAGCCAGTCGTTGAGCGACATGCCGGCGCGGCGCGCAGCCGCCTCGGCCCTTTCGCGGACGGAGGGATCGATGCCGTCAACACTCCACGATACGCGCGAATTCATGATTCCGTCCGGTCCCGACTCCGGCGCTACACCCTGCGCCCGCAGCCTCCCCGCGCATTCCCGTTAAGAGACAATCGAATTCTGCGCCGGGCGTCTGCCTCAGCTGCTGACTTTTTCCCGTCACGGTAAATAACGGGTTAAGGAATGCGGCCGACGGGCTCTAAAGTTAGGGAATCCGGGAACCTGTTGCGCCGGATCAGGACAGGGCTATCGTTTTCAGGCAGTGCGATTTCCGCTTTGTGTGACGGCACGCACAACCGCAGGCTTGCGATTGTTTCTAGCCGTTGCTTTCGCGCTTGCCGTCGTCGAGCGGCAGCACATTGCCGCGGCCGGACATCGCCGACAGCGCGTCGAGCGCCTCCTCGCACCATTCCACCACCATGCGCTCATGGCGCATCCCGAGGCGCAGGCTGAGCATCTTGCCGACGTCGGCCGGCGGTGCGGTGCCGTCGGGAAAGCGCTTGTTGAGCAGGCGCTCATAGCGCTCATAGCGGTCGCGGTGATGCTCCAGCCGCGCCATCAGGTCGGTGCGCAGCGGCTCGATGTCGACGCAATCGAGCGCATAGAGCCGGACCAAAAGGTCGTCCTTGATAGAGGGCGGAACGCTCGGTCGCGCCGCCCAGTGCTTCAGCGCCGCGCGGCCCTCGGCCGTCAGCGTGTAGACCAGCTTGTTGGGCTTGCCCGACTGCACCACCTCGCGGCCCTGGACATGGCCCTTGTCGCGCAGCCGCGAGAGCTCGCGGTAGATCTGCTGGTGGTCGGCCTTCCAGAAGAAGCCGATCGAGGCGTCGAACGTCTTGGCGAGCTCGTAGCCCGTCATCGGACGTTCCGTGAGGCAGGCGAGGATTGCGTCACCGAGTGCCAACGCCCACCTCCATCTCAGTTCCCAGGAAGACCATTCTGAAGTCCGCTTGACTTTATGCGTTACTGTGCATATGCGTCAATATGCATATGGTGATCGGCGTGCCGCCCTGTCGCGCGCGCCGGTGGTTCAGGCTTTTCTTAAACCCCGCCGCAGGAGACGTCCGAATGAGCAAGCCGGGCCTCGACAAGTGGTACGCCTACATGAAGTCCCACGACACAGCCGCTCTGTGGGATCTGCTGCATCCCGACGCGGTGTTCGAAAGCCCGGTCGTGCACACGCCGCAGCGCGGCCGTGACATCACCTTCAAATATCTCACCAGCGCCGCCAAGGTGCTCGGCGGCCCGACCTTCAAGTATCTCGGCGAGTGGCAGAGTGACGCCGGCGCGGTGCTCGAATTCGAGAACGAGATCGACGGCATCAAGCTCAACGGCGTCGACATCATCACGTTCGATGGTGACGGCCGGATCACGCATTTCAAGGTGATGGTGCGTCCGCTCAAGGCGATCAACCTGCTGCATCGGATGATGGGCGAGGAGTTGATGAAGCAAAGCGGCGCAACGTCGCAATCACAGTCGCGATAGCATCTGCCGCGGACCTCCGGAACCGGATAAGGTCCGCTCCAACAAACCCAAGGACACGCTGCGCAGCGTCCGTCGCACATGCGGCCACGTGCCAGCCGGGAGACCAGCATGCCAACCTACAAAGCCCCCGTCGAAGACGTCAGCTTCCTGCTCAACGACGTTTTCCAGATCGACCGCTACGGCAATCTTCCCGGCTTCACCGATGCGTCGGCCGATGTGCGCGAGGCGATCCTCGGCGAGGCCGCCAAGCTCAGCGAAGAGGTGCTGCAACCGCTCAATCGCACAGGCGATCTCGAAGGCTGCAAGCGCAACGACGACGGCAGCGTCTCCACGCCGAAGGGCTTCAAGGACGCCTTCAAGCAGGTCGCTGAAGGCGGCTGGCTCGGCCTGTCGGCGCCGACGGAGTTTGGCGGCCAGGGCCTGCCGGTGACGCTCTCGCAGGCGGTCAACGAATTCCAGATCTCCGCCAACATGGCGTTTTCGATGTATGGCGGGCTGACCATGGGCGCGACCGCCGCGCTGCTGGTGCACGGCACCCCCGAGCAGAAGCAGACCTATGTGCCGAAGATGGTCGCCGGCGAGTGGACCGGCACCATGAACCTGACCGAGCCGCATTGCGGCACCGATCTCGGCCTGCTCCGCACCAAGGCGGTGCGCCAGGCCGACGGCAGCTTCAAGATCACCGGCACCAAGATCTTCATCTCCGCCGGCGAGCACGACCTCACTGAGAACATCATCCATCTCGTGCTGGCGCGCATCGAAGGCGCGCCGGCCGGCATCAAGGGCGTCTCGCTGTTCGTGGTGCCGAAGGTGCTGGTCAATGCCGACGGCTCGCTCGGGGCGCGCAACGGCGTCAGTTGCGGCTCGATCGAGCACAAGATGGGCATCCACGGCAATTCCACCTGTGTGATGAACTACGACAACGCCACCGGCTGGCTGATCGGCGAAGAGAACAAGGGCATGCAGGGCATGTTCGTGATGATGAACGAGGCTCGCCTCGGCGTCGCCGTGCAGGGCCTCGCGCAGTCCGAGGTCGCCTATCAGAACGCGGTCGCCTATGCCCGCGAGCGCCTGCAGGGCCGCTCGCTGACCGGTGTCAAGGAGCCCGAGAAGCCGGCCGATCCGATCATCGTGCATCCCGACGTTCGCCGCACCCTGCTCACCATCCGCGCCTTCAACGAGGCGGCGCGCGCCATGGTGGTGTGGACCGCGCTGAAGAGCGACGTCGCGCACCGCTCCAACGACGCTGGGGATCGCCAGGCCGCCGACGATCACATGGGCCTGATGACGCCGGTGCTGAAGGGCGTCCTGACCGACACCGGGTTCGCCAACACGGTCTCGGCGCAACAGATGTTCGGTGGCCACGGCTACATCGCCGAGCACGGCATGGAGCAGTTCGTGCGCGATGCGCGCATCGCGATGATCTATGAGGGCGCCAACGGCATCCAGGCGCTCGACCTGGTCGGCCGCAAGCTGCCGCGCGACGGCGGCCGCGCCGCGATGGCGTTCTTCGGCGAGGTCGGCGCCTTCGCCAAGGAGCACGGCGCCGACGAAGCGATGAAGCCGTTCATCACCCCGCTTTCCACCGCGCTCGGCCATCTGCAGCAGGCCACCGGCTGGCTGATGCAGAACGCGCTGACCAAGCCCGACAATGCCGGCGCCGCCGCGACCGATTACATGAAATTGTTCGGCCTGGTCGCGCTCGGCTACATGTGGGCGAAGATGGCCAAGGTGGCGCAGGACAAGGCCGCCGCCGGCGCCACGCCCTACCTCAACACCAAGCTCGTGACCGGCCGCTTCTTCATGGAGAAGCTGCTGCCGGAGACCGCCGTGCATCTGGCCCGGATCCAGAGCGGCAGCGCCACCACGATGGAATTGGCCGCGGAAGCGTTCTGAAGCGTTTTCCAGCGAAGTGGAGACCGGTTCGAGTGAAGAAAATGCGTCAAACAAGAAAGCCTTGAAAATTGCCGCCGCACCGCTGCGGCGGCGGGTCCTTCCATATATATTATGATCCTCATATCAAGGAGGGCGTCATGCCTGAGGCATACATCTACGATCACGTTCGTACCCCGCGCGGCCGCGGCAAGGCCGACGGCGCGCTGCACGAGGTCACCGCGCTGGCGCTCGCCACGGTGCCGCTGAAGTCGCTCAAGGAGCGCAACAATCTTCCCGCGGATTCCGTCGACGACGTCGTGCTTGGCGTGGTCGACCCGGTCGGCGAGGCCGGATCCGACATCGCCCGCTTCGCGGCGCTGAACGCCGGCCTCGGCGAGAAGGTGCCAGGCGTGCAGATCAGCCGCTTCTGCGCCTCCGGCCTCGATGCCGTGAACTTTGCCGCAGCCCAGATCATGAGCGGCCAGCATGAGCTCGTGATCGGCGGCGGCGCGGAATCGATGAGCCGCGTCGGCATCGGCGCCTCCGGCGGCGCCTGGCCGATGGATCCCTCGATGGCGGTGCCGGCCTATTTCATGCCGCAGGGCATCTCGGCCGACCTGATCGCGACCAAATACGGTTTCTCGCGCGACGACGTCGACGCCTACGCAGTGCAGAGCCAGCAGCGCGCGGCCAAGGCCTGGGACGAGGGCCGCTTCGGCAAGTCGGTGGTGCCGGTCAAGGACGTCAACGGCCTGACCATTCTCGCCAAGGACGAGCACATGCGCCCGACCACGACGATGCAGTCGCTGGCGCAGCTGCAGCCGTCATTTGCGGCGATGGCGGCGATGGCCGGGTTCGACGCGGTGGCGATCCAGTCGCATCCCGAGGTCGAGAAGGTCAATTACGTGCATCACGCCGGCAATTCCTCCGGCATCGTCGACGGCGCCGGCGCCGTACTGCTCGGCAGCAAGGAGGCGGGCGCCAAGTATGGCCTGAAGCCGCGGGCGAAAATCCGCGCCTTCGCCAATATCGGCTCGGAGCCCGCGATGATGCTGACCGGCCCGGTCGACGTCACCGAAAAGCTGTTCGAACGCTCCGGCATGAAGAAGTCGGACATCGACCTGTTCGAGCTCAACGAGGCCTTCGCCTCGGTGGTGCTGCGCTACATCCAGGCGTTCGACATCGACAACGCCAAGATCAACGTCAATGGCGGCGCGATCGCGCTCGGCCATCCGTTAGGGGCGACCGGCGCGATGATCCTCGGCACCGTGCTCGACGAGCTCGAGCGCACCAACAAGGAAACCGCGCTGGTGACGCTGTGCATCGGCGGCGGCATGGGCACCGCCACCATCATCGAGCGCGTCTGAGGCGAGGGAGCGAGCAACATGGCTTACAAGAATTTCAAGTTCGAAGTCGACGCCGACGGCATTGCGCTCGTCACCTGGGACATCCCTGATCGTTCGATGAACGTGTTCGACGAGCTCTCGACCCAGGAGATCGACGAGATCATCAAGCAGACGACCGGCGATGCCGCGATCAAGGGCGTCGTGATCACCTCGGCCAAGGAGGCGTTCTGCGCCGGCGCCGACCTTTCGATGCTCGAGGGCATGAACCGCAGCTACGCGCAGCTTCTGAAGGAGAAGGGCGAGGAAGCCGCGAACCAGATGCTGTTCGAGCAGAGCCGCCGGATGTCGCAGTCGTTCCGCGCGATCGAGACCTCGGGCAAGCCGTGGGTCGCCGCGATCAACGGCCTTGCGCTCGGCGGCGGCTTCGAGATCACGCTGGCCTGCCACTACCGCGTCGCGGCTGAGAACCCCAAGACCCGGCTCGGCCTGCCCGAGATCAAGGTCGGCCTGTTCCCCGGCGCCGGCGGCACCCAGCGCGTGCCGCGTCTCGTGCAGCCGGCGGACGCGATGCAATTGCTGCTCAAGGGTGAGGCGGTCAATCTCACCCGCGCCAAGGCGCTCAACTTGATTCACGCCGTGGTGCCCGCGGCCGATCTGATCAAGGCCGCCAAGGACTGGATCAAGGGCGGCGGCAAGGCGGTCGCGCCGTGGGACGAGAAGGGCTTCAAACTGCCCGGCGGCCCGGTCTTCTCCAAGATGGGCATGCAGATGTTCCCGGCCGGCAACGCGATCTACCGCCGCGAGACCTACGACAACTATCCGGCCGCTCGCGCCATCATGAGCTGCGTCTATGAAGGCCTGCAGCTGCCGATCGACGCTGCGCTGCGGGTCGAGTCGCGCTACTTCACCAAGGTGCTGCGCTCGAAGGAAGCGGCGGCGATGATCCGCTCGCTGTTCCTGTCGATGCAGGAACTGAACAAGGGCGCCCGCCGCCCGGCGGGCGTGCCGCCGACCAAGGTGAAGAAGCTCGCCGTGATCGGCGCCGGCTTCATGGGCGCCAGCGTCGGCTATGTCTCGGCGCAGGCCGGCATCGACGTCGTGCTGGTCGATCGCGACCAGGAGAGCGCCGACAAGGGCAAGGGCCACGCCAAGACCGTGGTCGACGGCCTGATCGCCAAGGGGCGGATGAAGCAGGACGCGGCCGACGCCATCCTGGCGCGGATCTCGGCAACGGCCGACTACAACGTGATCGCAGACTGCGACCTCGTCATCGAGGCCGTGTTCGAAGACCGCAAGGTCAAGGCTGACACCTATGCCAAGGCGCAGCCGCTGCTCAAGGAGGGCGCGATCTTCGCCTCCAACACCTCGACCTTGCCGATCAATTCGCTGGCCGAGGAGTTCAAGGACCAGGGCAAGTTCATCGGCATCCACTTCTTCTCGCCGGTCGAGAAGATGATGCTGGTCGAGATCATCCTCGGCAAGAACACCGGCGACGTCGCGCTGGCGACCGCACTCGACTATGTGCGCGCCATCGGCAAGACGCCCATCGTGGTGAACGACTCCCGTGGCTTCTTCGCCAACCGTTGCGTGATGCGCTACATCTCCGAGGGCAACGAGATGCTGCTCGAAGGCGTGCCGCCGGCGATGATCGAGAACACCGCCAAGATGGCCGGCATGCCGGTCGGGCCGCTGTCGCTGCAGGACGAGGTTGCGCTTGATCTCGGCCTGAAGATCACCAAGGCGACCGAGGCCGATCTCGGCCCCAACGCGATCGACCAGGCGCAGAAGAAGCTGATGGTCGAGATGGTCGAGAAGCAGGGCCGCTTCGGCCGCAAGAACGGCAAGGGCTTCTACGACTATCCCGAGAAGGGCAAGGGCCAGAAGAACCTGTGGCCGGGGCTCGCCAATCTGCAGCCGAAGCAGCTCGATCCCGACACGCTCAGCGTCGAGGAATTGAAGCAGCGCTTCCTGGTGGTGCAGGCGGTGGAGGCCGCGCGCACCGTCGAGGATCACGTCATCACCGACGTGCGCGAGGCCGATGTCGGCTCGATCCTCGGCTTCGGCTTCGCGCCGTTCACCGGCGGTGCGCTGTCCTACATCGACTTCATGGGCACCAAGAACTTCGTAGCGCTCTGCCACAGCTTCGAGAAGAAGTACGGCTCGCGCTTCACGCCGCCGAAGCTGCTCGAGGAGATGGCCGCCAAGGGCGAAACCTTCTACGGCCGCTTCCCGCCGAAGAAACAGGCGGCGTAAACTTCCGGGGCAAACTCGCGCAGGATCAAGCCGGTCATCGATCCGACTTGATCCTGTTGTGCGACGGTCATGCCGGTCAAAGTCCCGCCACGCTTGTTCCCCACTGGCACCACGCTGCTGGCATCACTCTTGCTGGTCGATCGCCGGGGCGACGATCAGCGTGAGGGTGTCGTGCGATGAGTTCTGCGCTCAGGGAAAATGCCGCGGAGGTCGTGGCGAAGGATCCGTTGCCTTCGTTGCCGCCGTCGCGGTGGTGGAAGCCGCTGCGTTTGCGGGGCAAGGGCCCGTCATGGACCGGCCTCGCGCTACTCGTTCTGGCCGCGGATATTGTGCTCGCCGCGGCGGTCTGGCAGGCCGTCAATTTCTTCAGCCATTGAGCCGTCGGTCCCCGGCGAGAGCAAGGCGCCGGCGAGATAGGCGAACTGGTTGAAGGCGAGGCAGGCGACGACGATCGGAGCGCCGGTGGCAAAGGAAAAGCCGTCGGATTGGAGCACGATCGCCGCGAGCACCGCGACCAGCGGCGACTCCAGCATCAATGTCCAAACCCGAAAGTACAAACTGGTTGCCAGCCCAACCAGGGTGCTGGTCAATAAAAGGGTAAAGGCGATCGTCACATTTTTAGACCAGTTGGAGCGGAGGGCGCGCCGCAGGTCATAGTCGGTCAGTTGGATCGCTCGAACAAGGACGGCCACGCCCTCAGCCGGAACTACACCGACTTAGTATTAATCGGTATAATGCAGGTTAAATTGGGACGTTCCGCCGCCGGTGTCGAGAAAAGGGATCGGCGAATCCACAACAAAGAAGAGCCGGATCGGCCGACCCGGCTCTTTCGCGGTCGTGGTGAGCGAGCTCAGGCCGCCTTGAGCAGGCCTTCCTTCTTCAGCGCCTCCTGCACCTTCGGGCGCGCCGCGACGCGGGCCTTGTAGGCGGTCACGTGCGGCAGGCCGGAGAGATCGAAGCCGAGCCGGTCCTGCGCCCACATGATCATGGTGAAGAGGTAGCCGTCGGCGACCGTGAACTGGTTGCCCATCAGATAGTCGCGTCCGGCGAGCTGGCTCTCGACATATTTGAACTTGCCCATGGCGCGGTCCTTGAAGAAGGCCTTGGCGTCGTCGGCGAGCACGGGCGAGAACATCGGGCCGAGATTCTTGTGCAGCTCGGTCGTGGTGTAGTTCAGCCATTCGAGCAGCTTGTAGCGCTCGTTGGAGTCCCTCGCCGGCGCCAGCTTCTTGTCGGCGGCCTTGTCGGCGATCATCTGGATGATGATCGGCCCTTCGGTGACCATCTCGCCGGTATCCAGCGCCAGCGCCGGCACCTGGCCCTTAGGGTTCACCTGGAGGAAATCGTCGCCGTTTTCGAGCTTCTTGGCGCGCAGATCGACCTTGACCAGGTCGTACGGGAGCCCGGCCTCGAGCAGGGCGATATGGGGGGAGAGGGAGCAGGCACCGGGGGTGTAATAAAGCTTCATGGGGGTATTCCTTCCCTTGTTCTTGGCGTCCGGAGAGGGATTGCCTACATGCGCCTGCATGAAATAGTCAAGATTGATGCAGATGCATTCAGTGCGGTACAGTCGGTGCCGGACCCCTATGAGCTAGATCATGAAACGCAAGCTATCGAGCGAAGCGACGGCCGCCTGGATCCGCCTGATGCGGGTGCCGAGCCGGGTGCTGGACTGCGTCGAGCAGGATTTGAAGAAGGCCGGTTTTCCGCCGCTCGCCTGGTATGACGCCTTGCTCGAGCTGTCCCGCGCGCCGTCGGGCGAACTGCGCCCGGTCGAGCTCGAGCGCCAGATGCTGATCCCGCAATATTCGACCTCGCGGCTGATCGACAAGCTGGTCGACGAGGGGCTCGCCGCCCGGCGCGAATGCAAGATCGACAAGCGCGGCCAGTTCGTCGAGATCACCGAGGCCGGACGCGAGCTGCAGAAGCGGATGTGGAATGCCTATTCGGCCGCGATCGACAAGCATGTCGGCTCCAAATTGTCCGACGCCGACGCGACCAGGCTGTGCGGTCTGCTCGACCGGCTCGGCTGCGCCTGCGGCGACGCCAAAGGCGACGTCAAGAACGAGACCAAGGCTGATAGCAAGGCTGCGCCTGCGCGAGACGGCGTGCCTGCCCGATGATATTGCTGATTCCATCATCCGCAGCCGTTGTGGCTCGCGGATGTCCCTGCCACCGCGCGCCTTCGATCGAAGCGCCCTTGAGTTGGATTATCTATGGCGCGTGACCAGATCGATATGACGCCGCTGCAGTCGCGCGACGAGCTCGTGGCGTGGCTTGAAGCCGGCGTGAAGCCTGAGTCCGAATTCCGGATCGGCACCGAGCACGAGAAGACTCCGTTCACGCTCGAGGGCCATCAGCCCGTGCCCTATGAGGGCGCCAAGGGCATCGGCGCGCTGCTCGAGGGCATGAAGCTCTTGCTCGGCTGGGAGCCGATCATGGAGCGCGGCAACATCATCGGCCTCTATGACGTCACCGGCGGCGGCGCGATTTCGCTCGAGCCGGGCGGGCAGTTCGAACTGTCGGGCGCGCCGGTCGAAACCGTGCATCAGACGCAGTCGGAATTGATGGCGCATCTGGCGCAGGTGCGGGAGATCGCAACCCCGCTCGGCATCGGCTTCCTCGGCCTCGGCATGACGCCGTCCTGGTCGCGCGCGCAGATCCCCGTGATGCCCAAGGGGCGTTACAAGATCATGCGAAACTACATGCCTAAGGTCGGCAAATACGGCCTCGACATGATGTTCCGGACCTGCACGGTGCAGACCAATCTCGACTTCTCCTCCGAAGCCGACATGGTGAAGAAGCTGCGCGTGTCGCTGGCGTTGCAGCCGATCGCGACCGCCTTGTTCGCCAACTCGCCGTTCACCGAAGGCAAGCCCAACGGCTTCCTGTCGTTCCGTTCCGAGATCTGGCGCGACACCGACAATGCGCGCAGCGGCATGGTGCCGTTCGCGTTCGAGGACGGCATGGGATTCGAGCGCTATGTCGATTACGCGCTCGACGTTCCGATGTATTTCGTCAAGCGCGGCGAGGAATATATCGACGTCTCGGGCTCCTCGTTCCGGGATTTCTTCGCCGGCAAGAATGCCGCCCTCCCGGGCGAGCGTCCGACCTTGTCGGACTGGGCCAATCACCTCTCGACGATCTTCCCCGAGGTGCGGCTGAAGCGCTACCTCGAAATGCGCGGCGCCGACGGCGTGCCGTGGGGCCGGCTGCCGGCGCTGCCGGCGTTCTGGGTCGGGCTGCTCTACGACAATGACAACCTCGATGCCGCCTGGGACATCGTCCGCCACTGGACCGCGCCGGAGCGGCAGGCGCTGCGTGACGACGTGCCGCGTTTCGGCTTCAAGTCGCGGATCAAGGACCGCTATTTGTTCGAGATCGCCAAGGAGTGCCTGATCCTGTCGCATGCCGGATTGCGGCGGCGCGGACGGATCGATCATCTCGGACGCGACGAGAGCCGTTTCCTCGAGCCGCTCGAGCGCATCATCGAGACCGGCCGCTCGCCGGCGGAGGAGATGCTGGAGAAGTTCAACGGCCCCTGGAAGGGCTCGGTGGAACCGGCCTATCAGGAGTACGCGTTCTAATCCCCGCTTGGTCCCAATCCGAGCCCGAAACGCGCGTGAACGGCGGTGGTGTCGCACCCGCCGTTCATCCGCCGTACAGGTTCATGGCGTTCAAATGACGCCCCGCTAAACGCGCGGGACTGCGCGAATTTGAAAGCAATCTCATGGGGATAGGCCGCCACTTTAGGGCGTGTGTGGTGATGTTTGCGGTCCTTGCGGCCGCTGTCGTCGCGCGCCCGGCATTGGCGCAGACCAATTTCGACCGTCCCGGCGGCGACTATCTGAACGCGCCGGTGACGACGGGCGATCCGGCCGATTGCGCGCTGACCTGCGAGCGCGACCGCCGCTGCCGCGCCTGGAGCTTCAACTATCCGACCGACGCCAACAACGGCGCGGTGTGCTGGCTGAAGAGCACCGTGCCGCCACGGGTGCAGAACGTCTGCTGCGTCTCCGGGGTGCGCGGCGCAGGCGTGGTCGAACCGCGCAACGGCGCCATCGAAACCTCGATCGACCGCCTCGGCGGCGACTACAAGAATTTCGAGTTGAAGGGCAGCGACGGCGGCGACGAGGCCTGCCAGGCCGCCTGCACCGCTGACAACAAGTGCCGCGCCTGGACCTACGCCCGCCCCGGCTATGCCGGCCGTGACGCGCATTGCTTCCTGAAAAAAGAGATCAAGCCGCCGCGCCGCAAGGCGGGGTTCACGTCGGGCGTGGTGCGGTGACTCCGTAGCCCGGATGGAGTGAAGCGCAATCCGGGGCCGCGCTCACCGCGGATGGACCAGTCCCGGATTTCGCTGCGCTTCATCCGGGCTACGAAGCGACGACAGGCTACTCCGCCGCCAGCACCGTGAGCTCCGGCCACAGCGCCTTCCACCGCTCAGCCTTCGTCGCATAGTTCGCCGGCGAAAAATTGGGGGTCCGGTTCGGCCGCACGATCATGCCGGCGACATCATCGAAGCCGTTCGGCGCATAGACGTCGTAGCCGCGCGTGGTGCGGCGGATGCCGATCTGCGTGTTTTCGGTGAGGAAGCGGTCGATGCCGTCGGTCGAACGCGACAGCGCCGGGTAGGGCAGGCCGTGCTTTTCGGGATACCAGAGATGGACGCGGGCCTGGTTGCGTACCTCGATCGCGACACCCAGATGTCCAAGCCGTGCCTTGAGCTCGCGGATCACCGCGTCCTCGGCCTCCCATGAGGTATCCGGATCGAAATAGAAGATGTCGTGGTCGCTGATGCCGTAATCGAGCGGCCGGCGGTCAGCACGTTCCACACGGTCTGCACCAGGCAGCCGGCGACCAGCCATGCATCGGGCAGCGCAAAGCGGTACAGCTCGTCAGCGACGGCTTGATTGGCCGGGTTGCGCAGCGCGGCCGTGAGGAATTCGTCCTGCGTCACGACGAGGCGGTCGCGTCGGTGTCCCGGACCGCCTTCCTCGATGCCAGCGTGCGCCAGCGCCGGCGCAGCAAGGGCTCGACGGCGGCGCGCTTGGCCTTCGACAGGCGGATCAGGACCGTCGGGTAGTCGCGGTAGTGATCGGTGAAGTAGAACACCTTGGGCTGATGCTCGACTAGCATGTCGCGCTCATCCGGCGGTACGCCCGGCATCACCAGACTGTCGCCGTCCTCCTTGAGCCGCACCAGCATCTTGTTGCGCACCTTCAGCGCCGGCGTGCCGTAGGAAGAACCGTCCTCGACCTCCGGCCACGCCAGCGCGATGTGTCTGATGTCGTCGAAGGTCACGACTGACCTCTCGCGGGGAATGTAGCCCGGATGAGCGCAGCGATATCCGGGACGGCCTCGACACATGCCCCGGATGTCGCTGCGCTCATCCGGGCTACGCGCTATGCGTCTACTGGACCGAGGTGAAGAAGCGCGCGAGGCGGAAGCCTGAGAGCCAGGTCCAGACCGGCTGGCTGCGGATGCCGAGGTCCCAGGAGCCGACCACGGCGTCGGCGCGGCCGATCAGATTGTCGATCGGCAACAGGCCGACGCCGCCGTCGCGCACAGGCACGCGGCTGTCGGCGGAATTGTCCCGGTTGTCGCCGAGCACGAACAGTTTGCCGGGCGGCACCGTCACCTCTTGGGTGTTGTCGAGCCGGCCGTTGTCGCGGATCTTGAAGATCGCGTGGTTGACGCCGTTCGGCAGCGTCTCGATATAGCGATACGCCTCCTCGCCGCCGCCGCGATCGTCTTCGGCGAAGCCGGTGCCGTCGGGCTTCAGCGTCGCCGCATGATCGTTGATGAAGAGCTGACCCTGCCGCATCTGGATGCGGTCGCCGGGCAGCCCGACCACGCGCTTGACCCAGGCCTGCGAGCGGTCGCCCGGCCAGCGGAACACCACGACGTCGCCGCGCTTCGGCGTCTCGCCGAACACGCGGCCGGTTTCCGGCAGCGTGATCTGGATCGGCAGCGAAGCCGCGCCGTAGCCATACGGATATTTCGAGGCGACCAGCGCGTCGCCGATCAGCAGCGTCGGCTCCATCGATCCCGACGGCACGTAGAACGGCTCGGCGATCGCGCCCTTGGCGAGGAACACGACGGCCACGATCGCGGCCAGTTGCACGGCCTGTCCGCGCCAGCTGGTCGGCTTGGCCGTCACGACTTCGTTTCCGCTGCTCACTAGCCCGTTCCTCCGACCGTAATCCGTTCCATCCTGAGCGTCGGCTGGCCGACGCCGACCGGCACGCCCTGGCCGTTCTTGCCGCAGGTGCCGATTCCCGTATCCAGCGCAAGATCGTTGCCGATCATGGTGATCCTGTGGAGATCGGTCGGTCCGTTGCCGATCAGCATCGCGCCCTTCACCGGCGCGCCGAGCTTGCCGTTCTCGATCTTGTAGGCCTCGGTGCACTGGAACACGTATTTGCCCGAAGTGATGTCGACCTGGCCGCCGCCGAAATTGGCGGCGTACATGCCGTTCTTCACCGAGGCGATGATCTCGGCCGGGTCGCGGTCGCCCGACAGCATGTAGGTGTTGGTCATGCGCGGCATCGGCACATGGGCATAGCTCTGCCGACGGCCGTTGCCGGTCGGCTTCATGCCCATCAGCCGGGCGTTCTGGCGGTCCTGCATGTAGCCGACCAGAATGCCGTCCTCGATCAGCACGGTGCGGTTGGTCGGCGTGCCCTCGTCGTCGATCGAGAGCGAGCCGCGGCGCGAGGCCATGGTGCCGTCGTCGACCACGGTGACGCCCTTGGCCGCGACCTGCTGGCCCATCAGGCCGGCAAAGGCGGAGGTCTGCTTGCGGTTGAAATCGCCCTCGAGCCCATGGCCGACGGCCTCATGCAGCATCACGCCGGGCCAACCGGCGCCGAGCACCACGTCCATCTCGCCGGCGGGCGCCGGCACCGATTCGAGATTGACCAGCGCCTCGCGCAGCGCGCCGTCGGCGGCGTCGCGCCAGGCCTTGGTCTCGATGAAGCGCGCATAGCCCTCGCGGCCGCCATAGCCCTTGCTGCCGCTTTCCTGCCGGTCGCCCTGGCCGGCGACCACGGAGATGTTGACGCGCACCAGCGGGCGGATGTCGCGATAGCTCTCGCCGTCGGGCCGCAGGATCTCGACCACCTGCCAGGTCGCGGTGAGGCTGGCGGAAACCTGCCGCACGCGCGGGTCCTTGTCCCTGACATAGGCGTCGATCTCGCCGAGCAGTTTTACTTTTGCCTCGAACGCGGGGCCATCCAGCGGGTTCTCGTCGCCATAGAGCTTGATGTTGGTGTGGGCCGGCGCCGCGGCGAAAGTGCCGGCATAGCCGCCGCGCACGGCCGCGACCGCATCGGCGGCGCGGATCAGCGCCGGGATCGAGACGTCGGAGGAATGTGCATAGCCGACCGCGTCGTCCTTGACCGCGCGCAGGCCGAAGCCCTGCGAGGTGTCATAGGTTGCCTGCTTCAGCCGGCCATTGTCAAACACCAGCGCCTCGGTCTGCCCGAACTCCAGGAACAGTTCGCCGTCGTCGGCGCCTTCAAGTCCGCGCGCCACCTCGCGGCGGACGGCATCGCGGTCCAGATTGGCGCGGTCGAGCAGGGAGGTGGTGGCGGGATTGGTCATGGTCACTCCGACGCAATGCGATTGCTTGGCGATTCCTGGTCATCCTTGCCTGAAGCGCAACTGATTGCCAGTGGGGAACCCGCAGCAGGGATTTCGGGGGATTGAAGCAGAGACGAGGGGAAAACTCATCTTACAACCCGGAAACCTGTACCGGTCCCGGTTCAGGCCCGGACGGCGATCATCGAAGATAGTGGTTGGGGTGGCAAACCGGGAGTGCCTGCGACCATGCGGTCGATCACAGTGCCCCGTCGGTGTCCTCACCTTGTCGTCATCACCTTGAGCGCCGATCCGCCTTCCGCGGCCGGCCTTCGCGCTCGGCTATATCGCCCGATTGCGGCTTCGGCTGCGCGGTGCCCTGCGCCGAGGTCGGAAAGCCATGCTCCTGCGCCCAGCGGTACAGTTCGTCGAACACCGGCTTGAGCGCCTTGGCCGACGGCGTCATCTCGTACTCAACCCGTGGCGGCACCTCGGGATAGACCGTGCGCTTGACGAGGCCGTTGGCTTCGAGATCGCGCAGCTGCGTGGTCAGCATGTGCTGGGTCACGCCGGGGATCGACTGGCGCAGCTCGCCGAACCGCCGCTTGCGCTCGACCAATTGCCACAGGATGTCGCCCTTCCATTTCCCGGCCAGCACCGACAGCGCGCGATGAAATTGCGCCGACAGGTCGCCGTTGCACGGCTCGGACGCCGCCGGAGGCTCGGCAGGCTCAATGGTCAGTTTTTTCATACTACCTCACAAAAAGCATCCTACTTGTTCTTTTCATCTTACTCCCGAATTTAGACCACCGAAAGCCGCGGGCCAGCCGCCGATCGGTCGGGTGGCCGCGCGGTCCGGCCTTACGAACAACTCGGGAGTCATCAATGTCAGTTGCAGTTGCCGCGGCGCCGTCGCGCTGGAAGTCCGTCAGCCTCTGGGTCGTCAGGGGGCTGCTCGCTTTGGCCTTTGCCGCCGCTGGCGCCGCCAAGCTCTACGGCGTGCCAATGCTGGTCGAGGAATTCGAGCATATCGGGCTCGGCCAGTGGTTCCGCTATTTCACCGGATCGCTGGAGCTGCTCGGCGCCATCCTGATCCTGCTGCCCCCGGTCGCAGCGTTCGGCGGCGTGCTGCTCAGCTGCATCATGGTCGGTGCCACCATCAGCCATCTGTTCGTGATCGGCGGTTCGCCGGTGCCCGCCCTCGTGCTGCTGACATTGAGCGCGATCGTCGCCTACGCCAAGCGCAGCCAGTTCGCCCTGCTTTCGAGCGCGCCGTGAGGTGAGCGCGATGCGCGTCTCTCGCTGCAAGCTGGCAGTCGTGACCGGTATGGTGCTGGCCTTCGCGGTGCCGTTCGCCGCGACAATGCTGCTCACCGGTTCGGTCGCGGCGGTCTCGAAACCCGAGCCCAAGAAACCTGAGTCCAGCAAGCCGGAGCCGCGCATGCACCGTCTGGTGCTGCCGATCAACAGCGACGACCCGACCACGATGCGGGCGCTGATCTCGACCGCGCTCAACCTCCCGAAATATTATCGGGAGCGCAACGAGCCGTTCGAGATCGAGGTCGTCGCCTACAATGCCGGCGTCCACATGCTGCGGGCCGATACCTCGCCGGTGAAGGACCTGCTCCGGGTGGTGCGGGGGCTCACGCCCGACATCCGCTTCGTGGTCTGCGAAGCCACCAAGCTCGGCATGGAGCGCGCCGAGGGACATCCGCTCGTCCTGCTCGACAATGTCGACCTGGTGCCGAACGGGCCCGGGCGCATCATCGAATTGCAGGAAGCCGGCTGGTCCTACATCCGGTCCTGAGCGATATGGCCATCAAGCCAAGCGGAGAACTTGTCATGACGTCAGCTCACGCACCGACGCGCCGCGCCGTCGTCGCCGGCATGATCGGCGTCGGCGCCTCGCTCACAATGCCCGCCGGAGTGCGCGCAGCGTCGGGACCGCCGCACTTCGGCTCCATCCGGCACCAGTTCACGCAGGTCGAAGGCGCCCGCCCGGTGCCGCCGGTCGCGATTCCGGCGCTTGCCGGCGGCGCGCTCGATCTCACCGCGCTTAAAGGCAAGCTGGTGCTGGTCAACTTCTGGGCCACCTGGTGCGCGGCGTGCCGGACCGAGTTGCCGATGCTTGATCGCCTTGCGGCCAGCGGCCGCAGCGATCTCGTGGTCGTCGCTGTTAGCACCGATCGCAATCGCGCGCTGGTCGCGCCCTACGTCAAGCAGCTCAAGCTGCGCCACCTTGCGATCGGCTTCGATCCGGGCGGTCTCGTCTCGCGCGTCGACGCCGCCGAGGTCGACACGCCGTTCGCGCTCTACGGCATGCCGATCTCATTTTTGATCGGCGTCACCGGCCAGGTCGAAGGTTACATGACGGGAGAGGCGGACTGGCTGTCCGCGGAGGCGGGCGGGTTGTTCGACTACTATGCGGGCGTCCGCTGAGATGGCGTAGCCCGGATGAAGCGAAGCGAAATTCGGGCTACGGCCTCTGTATTTGCGACGCCAGCCTTAACCCCTAGGGCAATTTGTCATACCCCTCCGACAGGCCATTCAGGCTGAGCGGAAAGCCGATCCCTTCTTCCGGGGTCTCGAAGATGATGAAGGTCGCGGTCTTGGCGTTCTTGAGCTGGCCGAGCAGCTTGTCGTCCATCACCACCTCGGCGACGCAGCCATTGGGCAGGCAGCGGACGAAACCGGCGCGGCCGACGTCCTGATTGTCGAGTTTCAGGCCGAGGCCGGAGGGCAGCAGCACGCCGAGCGGGGCGACCACGCGCATCAGGCGGCTCTTCTGGTCGGCGGTCTTCAGCACGATCACGGTCAGGCCGGCATTGGAGCGGTCTTCTGCTACCACGCTCTGGATCAGTGCGCATTGCTCGGCCTGGGCGCCGGGCGGGGTGTCGCAGCGGATCTGCCAGTCGCCGTGAACCGAGCGCACCGCGCCTTGCGCGTTCGCCGGCTGGGTCAGGCCAAGGGAAAGGAGAAGAGAAAGGCCAAGGCAAAGGGCCAGAATTGCGAGGCCGCCGAGCCGGCTGGCCATCGTCAAACGAATGTTCGAAGCGCCCATCCGGGTCGATCCTTATAGATGTTCGGTCGGTCCGGCCGTCCGGCCGCCGGCAGCACGCGCGCCATGATGCGCTTCCCGGAAGCGAATCATGATCTCATCTTCTTGTTTGAGCATGATCTTTCGGAAGACCAGTCTCCACTTCTCCGGATCATGCTCAGGCGTCGACTGATACCGCAATGACGGCGCCTTGAAGGCGATCTTGAAGCCATTCTCGCGCCGGATTGCGGCAGCCCGCAGCGAATCAGGTTTCTGTAGGGTACCCCGCCTGTGGGTACATCCGGTAATCCCCCTGTCAAGCGGCATGGACAATTGGTCCAAGTGCTTTCGCTTGATTTTGCGGGAAAAATCGCAAGCGGCAGCTTCATCGCAGGCGCATGGCTTTCGGCCCCACTACTGCATTGCGAGCGCCGGAGAATTATGGTTTGAGAGGCTGGATTTCGACGCGTTCTAGCGATCTGGCTCCCGTACCCACCTTGACTCAGAGACGGGTATGTCCGGAAGGCCGTTTGTCAGGGCGGATCGTGCTGCATTTTCGGCCACATGCCGGGGGTGCTTTGGGGAATAATGCAAGGGAGCGCGAGCGGCATGAAGATGTCGATTGGCCGGTTGGGCAGGCAATTGCTGGGGTTGGCGGTGGCGGGTGTGGCGTCTGTCGCCGCGGGATCGGCCTTCGCCGAAATGGGGCAGCCGGCGCCGTGGGAGCACACGCTGCAGGAAGGCGTGACTCCGGTGATGGAAAACATCATCTGGTTTCATAATTTCCTGCTGGTGCTGATCACCCTGATCACGCTGTTCGTGCTCGCGCTGCTCATCATCGTGGTGGTGAAGTTCAACGCCAGGGCCAACCCGGTCCCCTCCAGGACCACCCACAACACCCTGATCGAGGTGGCCTGGACGCTGATCCCGGTGCTGATTCTGGTCGGCATCGCGGTGCCGTCGTTCCGCTTGCTGTTCCTGGAGCTCGACGTGCCGAAGCCGGACCTCACGGTGAAGGTCACCGGCAAGCAGTGGTACTGGTCCTACGCCTACCCGGATAACGGCAAGTTCGAGTTCGACTCGCTGCTCGACAAGGACAAGCAGCCGCGCCTGCTCGGCGTCGACAACGAGATGGTGGTCCCGGTCAACAAGGTGGTGCGGATCCAGACCACCGGCGCCGACGTGATCCACTCCTTCGCGGTGCCGGCCTTCGGCGTGAAGATCGATTCGATCCCCGGCCGCCTCAACGAGAGCTGGTTCAAGGCCACCAAGACCGGCGTGTTCTACGGCCAGTGCTCGGAACTGTGCGGCAAGGACCATGCCTTCATGCCGATCGCGGTGCGGGTCGTCAGCGACCAGGAATTCGCGACCTGGGTTGAAGGCGCGAAGAAGAAGTTTGCGACCAACCCGGCGAATTCCTACGCCTCGGCTGGTCAGGCGGCGCAGTAAGCCTCACGGCTTACGGCGCGGATGGAATAAGGGCGACGGGACCGCAAGGTCCAAGAGGGACTGCAAGGCAGGATTTTGAACATGGCGACAGGCGCAGCGACACACGACGATCACGCCCATGATGATCACGCCCACCATCCGACCGGATGGCGGCGTTATCTCTACTCCACGAACCACAAGGACATCGGTACGATGTACCTGGTCTTTGCGGTGATCGCGGGCATCATCGGCGCGGCGATGTCGATCGCGATCCGTGCCGAGTTGATGTATCCGGGCGTCCAGATATTCCACGAGACGCACACCTATAACGTGTTCGTGACCTCGCACGGCCTGATCATGATCTTCTTCATGGTCATGCCGGCGATGATCGGCGGCTTCGGCAACTGGATGGTGCCGCTGATGATCGGCGCGCCGGACATGGCGTTCCCGCGCATGAACAACATCTCGTTCTGGCTGCTGCCGGCCTCGTTCGCGCTGCTGGTGATGTCCACCTTCGTCGAGGGTGAGCCGGGCGCCAACGGCGTCGGCGCGGGCTGGACCATGTACGCGCCGCTGTCGACCTCGGGCCATCCGGGACCGGCGGTCGATTTCGCGATTCTCTCGCTCCATCTCGCGGGTGCCTCGTCGATCCTCGGCGCCATCAACTTCATCACCACGATCTTCAACATGCGCGCGCCGGGCATGACCCTGCACAAGATGCCGCTGTTCGTGTGGTCGATCCTGGTCACCGTGTTCCTGCTGCTGCTGTCGCTGCCGGTGCTCGCCGGTGCGATCACCATGCTGCTGACCGACCGCAATTTCGGCACCACCTTCTTTGCGGCCGACGGCGGCGGCGACCCGGTGCTGTTCCAGCATCTGTTCTGGTTCTTCGGTCACCCCGAAGTGTACATCCTGATCCTGCCCGCCTTCGGCATGATCAGCCAGATCGTCTCCACCTTCTCGCGCAAGCCCGTGTTCGGCTATCTCGGCATGGCCTACGCCATGGTCGCGATCGGCGGCATCGGCTTCGTGGTGTGGGCGCACCACATGTACACCGTCGGCATGTCCTCGGCGACGCAGGCCTATTTCGTCGCCGCCACGATGGTGATCGCGGTGCCGACCGGCGTGAAGATCTTCTCGTGGATCGCCACGATGTGGGGCGGCTCGATCGAGTTCAAGGCGCCGATGATCTGGGCGATCGGCTTCATCTTCCTGTTCACCGTCGGCGGCGTCACCGGCGTCGTGCTGGCGAATGCCGGCGTCGACCGCGTGCTGCAGGACACCTATTACGTGGTGGCGCACTTCCACTACGTGCTGTCGCTCGGCGCCGTGTTCGGCATCTTCGCCGGCTGGTACTACTGGTTCCCGAAGATGTTCGGCTACATGTACTCGGAGCGCATCGCCAAGCTGCACTTCTGGTTCACCTTCGTCGGCGTCAACCTGGTGTTCTTCCCGCAGCACTTCCTCGGCCTGTCGGGCATGCCGCGCCGCTATGTCGACTATCCGGATGCGTTCGCCGGCTGGAACCTGATCTCGTCCTGGGGCTCCTACATCTCGGGCATCGGCGTCCTGATCTTCATCTACGGCGTGATCGATGCCTTCGTCCGCAAGGAGCAGGCCGCGAACAATCCGTGGGGCGCCGGTGCGACCACGCTGGAGTGGACGCTGACCTCGCCGCCGCCGTTCCACCAGTTCGAAGTGCTGCCCCGCGTGCAGTAAGTCCACGACAACGCGGCGCACTTAAGGGTGCGCCGCGCCTTTTGAGAGAAGCGAGACCTGATCTTGTCGGTTGTCGATCACAACGCCATCGAGCTGCCCCGGATCTCCGAGGCCGAAGTGGGCGACTACATCGCGCTGTTGAAGCCGCGCGTGATGTCGCTGGTGATCTTCACCGCGCTGGTCGGGCTGATGATTGCGCCGGTGCACGTGCATCCGGTGCTGGCATTCACCTCGATCCTGTGCATCGCGGTCGGCGCCGGCGCTTCCGGCGCGCTCAACATGGCCTATGAGGGCGACGTCGACGCACTGATGACGCGCACCGCCAACCGGCCGATCCCGCGCGGCCGCATCACGCAGACCGAGGCGGCCGCGTTCGGCATCACGCTCGCCTTCTTCTCGGTGATGACGCTCGGCATTTTGGTCAACTGGGTGGCGGGCGCGCTGCTTGCCTTCACCATCTTCTTCTATGCCGTGATCTACACGATGTGGCTGAAGCGCTGGACCGCGCAGAACATCGTGATCGGCGGCGCCGCCGGTGCCTTGCCGCCGGTGGTGGCGTGGGCCGCCGCGACCGGATCGCTGTCTGTCGAGCCGATCCTGCTGTTCCTGATCATCTTCTTCTGGACCCCGCCGCATTTCTGGGCGCTGGCGCTGTTCCGCAGCGACGATTATGCGCGCGCCGGCATCCCGATGCTGCCGGTCGTCGCCGGACCCGACGCGACCCGGCTGCAGATCCTGCTCTACACCATCGTGCTGGTCGCGATCGCGCTGGCGCCGTGGCCGCTCGGCTATTTCGACGCGATCTACGGCGTCACCTCGCTGGTGCTTGGCGCCGGCATGCTGGGGCTCGCCATCGAGGTCTATCGCCGCCGCGAGGGCACGGCTGCCAACCGCGCCACGCGCCGGCTGTTCGCCTTCTCGATCCTCTATCTGTTCGCGCTGTTTGCCGTCCTGCTCGCCGAGGTCGTGGTCCGCGCCATTGCGCCTGTCTTCATCGGATAGGGAGCCGGGGGCGAGATGGGGGCGCATGGGATATCAATGGACGAGAAACGCGAACCAGAAGGAATCGTCCTCACCGAGGCGCAGCTCAGGAGCCGCCGCCAGCGCTCGATCGCTATCGCGCTCGCGCTCGGCATCCTGGTCGTACTGTTCTTCGCCGTCACCCTCGTCAAGGGGCCGGCCGTGCTGGTGCGGCCGCTGTGAGTGAGATGGCGAACCAGGGACCGCAGCAGGGTGAGGCCGCCAAGGTCACGCGCCGCACGCTGACGCGCGACGCCGTGGTTGCCTCGATCTGCGGCTTCGTCGTGGTGCTGATGGTCGGCGCGTCCTACGCGGCCGTGCCGTTCTACAACTGGTTCTGCCGCACCACCGGCTTCAACGGCACCACCCAGGTCGCGACCTCGGTGCCTTCGGATGCGCCGCTCGATCGCACCATCGCGGTCAGCTTCGATTCCAACGTCGCGCCGGGCCTGCCCTGGAAGTTCGAGCCGGAGCAGAACACGATCGACGTCAAGATCGGCCAGGTGGTCACGGTCTACTACACCGTCACCAACCAGTCGGCGCGCACCACGACCGGCCAGGCGTCCTACAATGTCGCGCCGCTGACGGTCGGCGCCTATTTCCAGAAGATCAACTGCTTCTGCTTCACCGAACAGACCATGGCGCCGGGCGAAAAGCGCGAGATGGCCGTGGTGTTCTATGTCGATCCGGCGCTGGCCAGGGACAGCGAGAACGATACGCTGAAGACGATCACTTTGTCCTACACCTTCTTCCCCGTGCGCGACGCCACGCCGAAGCCCGTGGCGGCCGGCGAGGCGGAGCAGCGCAAGGGCGGCTAGAGCATGATCCGGAAAAGTGGAGACCGATTTTCCGAGAAGATCATGCTGTAGAGATTGGAATTTGAGATTTAAGACGTGCCTTGCGGCACGCGAATGGAGAGACGGCAATGGCTGAGGCGCAAGTCAAGCATCACGACTATCATCTCGTCGACCCGAGCCCGTGGCCGGTGGTCGGCTCGTTCTCGGCCTTCATCATGGCGTTCGGCGCGATCGGCTGGATGCACCACATGTTCTCCGCGGCCCCGATCGTGTTCGGCGTCGGCACCATCGGCGTGCTCTACACCATGGCGAGCTGGTGGGGCGACGTGATCAGGGAAGCCCAGTACAAGGGCGACCACACCCGCGTGGTGCAGATCAGCCACCGCTACGGCATGATCCTGTTCATCGCCTCCGAGGTGATGTTCTTCGTCGCCTGGTTCTGGGCCTTCTTCAACTCGGCGCTGTTCCCGGCTGACGCGGTGCACGCCACGCGCGATGCGGTGTTCGGCTGCGGCGCCGGCACGGCGATGGGCGCCTGCTCGGTGCCCGGCACCTGGCCGCCGAAGGGCATCGAGACCTTCGATCCCTGGCATCTGCCGCTGCTCAACACGCTGCTGCTCCTGACCTCGGGCACCACCGTCACCTGGGCGCACCATGCGCTGCTCGAGAACGACCGTCAGGGCCTCAAGCAGGGCCTGATCCTCACCGTGATCCTCGGCGCCCTCTTCACCTGCGTGCAGGCCTATGAGTACGCCCATGCGACGTTCTCGTTCGGCGGCAACGTCTATGGCGCGACCTTCTTCATGGCGACCGGGTTCCACGGTTTCCACGTGCTGGTCGGCACCATCTTCCTGCTGGTCTGCCTGATCCGCGCCTATGCCGGCCACTTCACGCCGAAGCAGCACCTCGGCTTCGAGTTTGCCGCCTGGTACTGGCACTTCGTCGACGTGGTCTGGCTGTTCCTGTTCATCTGCATCTACGTCTGGGGCCACGGCGCCGAGACGATGGCCCACGGCGCACACTAATTGCCGGCCGACGTGCTAAGAGGGGGCGGCCGAATGGCCGCCCCTTTGCTTTTGAAGAGAACAGATGACCGATACCCCCCCGACTGTGACCGAGAGTGCACTGCGCGGCATCGCCTGCCGCTGCCCGCGCTGCGGCAAGGGTAAGCTCTATTCCGGCTTCCTGACGCTGGCGCCGCGCTGCCAGGCCTGCGGCCTCGACTTCGCCTTCATCGATTCCGGCGACGGGCCGGCGATCTTCGTCATCATGCTGGCGGGCGCCATCGTGGTCGCGGCGGCGCTGATCGTCGAGGTGAAGTACCAGCCGCCGTTCTGGGTGCATGCTGCGCTGTGGCTGCCGTTGATCCTGGTCACCACGATCCTGCCGCTACGATCGATGAAGGCACTTCTGATCGCGCTGCAATTCCACCACAAGGCCGCCGAAGGCCAATTGATCGAGCGCGACCCGAAATGAATGATGTGACGACGCGCCGGCCGAGCGCGGCCGGCTTCGGCATTTTCACGTTGATCCTGATCGCGGTGTTTATCGCCCTCGGCTTCTGGCAATTGCAGCGCCGGGTCGAGAAGCATGCGCTGATCGCGGCACTCGACGCGCGGCTGGCCGCCCCGACCGAGGCGCTACCGCCGCCGTCGGCATGGCCGACGCTGACCTCCGCCAAGGATGAGTTCCGCCGCGTCACGCTGACCGCGACCTATGCGAAGCAGCCCGACGCGATGGTGTTCAGCTCCGGCTCCGCGGTGCGCGACGACATTGCGGGTCCCGGCACCTGGGCCTTGCTGCCGGCGAAGCTCGCGAGCGGCGAGACCGTCGTGATCAACACCGGCTTTGTCCAGAACACGATGCAGGATCGCGCCTTCGAGGATCGCGTGGTCGGCCGCCTCGTCACCGGCGCGCCGGTTGAGCTGACGGGCTATATCCGCTTTCCCGAGCCGCCGGGCCGGCTGACGCCGAAGGAAGATCCACCGAAGCGGCTGTGGTTCGTGCGCGATCATCGCGCAATGGCGCAAGCGCTCGGCTGGGGCCAGGTCGCGCCGTTCTACATCGATCTCGAGGCGCCGGTGCCCGACAGCGGCACGCCGAAGCCCGGACCGCTCAAGGTGCGGCTCAAGGACGACCACATGCAATACGCCATCACCTGGTTCTCGCTGGCCGCCGCGGTCACGATCGCCTTCGGCCTGTGGTGGCGCGGCCATCGGCGGCGCGCCTCTGGTCGAACCTAGCCTCATCATGGTTTGATTGGCCCGCGAAGGGGACTTCGCGGCGAGCAAATCAGGGTGTGCCATGGAGAAATACGGCGCCGGGCCAATCGTTGTCCTGGACTATGACCCCCACTGGCCGGCCATGTTCGAGACGGAGCGCGCGAGGATCGAGCATGCGCTCGGCTCGTTGGTCCTGGCCATCGAGCATGTCGGAAGCACCGCGGTTCCGGGCTTGCCGTCGAAGCCGATCATCGACCTGATGGTCGGTGTCCCCAGCCTCGCGGAGGCACGGGAACGCTGCATCAAGTCGATTGAGGCGCTCGGCTACACCTACATACCAGAATACGCGGCGTGGCTGCCTGGCGAGTTGTTCTTCCGCAAGGGCCCTCCGGGCCCGTGGACCCATCATCTGCATGTGATGGAGCCATCCAATCCGCGCTGGGAAACGCTGCTGGTGTTTCGCGACTATCTTCGCGCGCACCCCGAGGCGGCCCGCGCCTACGCGGATATCAAGCAGGCCCTTGCTGCCTCCTCAAGAGAGGACATCGCGGCCTATCGCAACGGCAAAACTCGCTTCGTCGAGGAGACGACCGTGAAGGCCCGCGCGTGGCGCGCGGACCCGTCCGGTCGATAGCGCGGCTTCGCCACGCCTGCATTCCGCCGTAGCTCATGCATGTCCGCGCCGGGATCAATGACCCATGGGGGCGGGGCCGCCGAGCTTGACCTTGCGCAAGGTCAGCGCCAGCGGGATCGCCGACAGCGCGATCAGCATCAGCACCCAGAACGCGTCCATGTAGGACAGGAACGAAGCCTGGGTTTGCACCTGCTGGCCGATCCACTGGATCGCCTGTTGATGTGCCTGCGCCAGCGAACTGCCCTGGGCGACGAAGAAGTCGGTGATCTGGTGCAGCGTGTCCTGGTATTGCGGGCTGGAGGGCGTCACTTGCTCGACCAGCCGGCTCTGGTGGAATTGCTGGCGATGCGTCAGCACGTTGGACACGATCGAGACGCCGATCGAGCCGCCGGTGTTGCGCGCCGCGTTGATCAGCGCGGAGGCCTGGTCGGTCTTGTCGGGCGGAATGCCGTCATAGGACGCCGCCATGATCGGCACGAAGATCAGCGGCAGGCCGACGCCGATCAGCATGCGCGAGCGCGCCATGAACCAGAACCCGAGATCGGCATAGACGTTGGTCATGCTGTACATCGAGGCGGCGATCACCAGCGCGCCGGCAACGATCAGGTATTTCGGCTGCACCCGGGCGGCGAGCCGGCCGACCGCGAACATCATCATCATGGTGACGACGCCGCCGGGCGAGAGCACGAGGCCGGCCCAGGTCGCGGTGTAGCCGAAATCCTGCTGCACCAGCTGCGGCAAGAATTGCGTGGTCGCGAGCAGGATGGCGCCGGTCGCCAGCATCACCAGGAAGCAGGCGCCGAACTGCCGGGTTGCGACCATGCGCAGGTCGATCATCGGATTGCGCCGGGTCATCTCCCACGGGATCATCAGCACGAACGCCGTAGCGCAGATCACTGCAAAGGTGATGATGAAGGGCGATGCGAACCAGTCGTCCTCGAGGCCGCGGTCGAGCACCACCTCGAGCGCGCCGAGGAAGGTCGCGACCAGCGCGAAGCCGATGAAGTCGAACCTGTTGCCCTGGGGCTGCGCACCCCTGGCTTTCGCGGTCGCGGGCTCCTGCAGCACGGCCGCGATCAGCGCGATCGCGAACACGCCGACCGGTGCGTTGATCAGGAAGCACCAGTGCCAGGAGAGGTTGTCGGACAGCCAGCCGCCGAGCGTCGGCCCGACCACCGGCGCCACCACGACGGCAATGCCGAACACCGCGAACGCCTGCCCGCGCTTGGCCGGCGGGAAGGCGTCGGCGAGAATAGATTGCGCAACCGGCACCATGCCGCCGCCGCCGAGACCCTGCAGGATACGGAACAGCAGCAGCGCGTTCAGATTGGGGGCGAAGCCGCACAGGATCGAGCTGACGGTGAAGATGCCGAGGCAGATCAGGAAGAAGGTCTTGCGCCCGAGCGTGCGGGCGAGAAAGCCGGAGGCGGTCAGGATGATGGCGTTGGACACCAGATAGGTGGTGACCACCCAGGAGGATTCATCCTCGCTCACGCCCATGCCGCCGGCGATATAGGGCAGTGCCACATTGGCAATGGTGGTGTCGAGCACCTCCATGAAGCTCGCGAGCGCAACCACGATGGCGATCAGCCAGGGATTGACGGTGACGCTCGGAGCCGGGATGCCTTTGGCATCGATCGCGGCGGCACTCATCACAGCCTCCCGAAGCTCGACTTCTCAAGGCGCTCGACGAGGGACGGCGTGGCATCGATCCGCACCGTCGGGACGACGGACATGCCAGGGCCGAGCGCGACGTCGGCCGGCGGGTTGTCCATCACGATCTTCACCGGCACGCGCTGCACGATCTTGACGTAGTTGCCGGTGGCGTTCTGCGCCGGCAGCAGCGAGAACGCGGTGCCGGAGCCCGGCTGCACGCTCTCGACATGGCCCTGGATGGTGCGTCCGGGATAAGCGTCGATCTTCATCGTCACCTTCTCGCCCGGCCGCATCTTGTTGAGCTGGATCTCCTTGAAGTTCGCGGTGACCCAGGTCTGGTCGGGCACGAACATCGTGAGATTGGTGCCGGCCTGCGCGAACTGGCCGACCGCGGCCGACAGGTTGACGACGCGGCCCGGCTGCGCGGCGGTGACCGTCGTATAGGACAGATTGAGCTTGGCCTGGTCGCGCTGCGCCTCGGCCTGGGCGAGGTTGGCGACCGCGCTCTTGCGCTGCGCCTTCAGCGACTCGACCTGGCGCTGTGCGAGGTTGAGCGTCGCCTGCGCGCTCAGCAGCGCAGCCTGCTGCTGATGCAGCTGCGAGGTGAACTGCTCGGAATTCTGCACCGTGCCGTAGCCGGATTGCTCCAGATGCTGGTAGCGCGTCGCCTGCTGCTGGGCGAACACCAGCGCCGCCTGCGCCTGGTCGACCTGGGCCTGGTTGGCCGATATTTGCGCCTGCTGCACGTCGAGCTGCGCATCGACATTCTCGATGCTGGCGCGGGCGGCTGCGACCTGCGCCTCGGCCTGCGCCAGCGCGACGCGATAGTCGCGGTCGTCGAGCTGGGCGATCACGTCTCCGGCCGCGACATGCTGGTTGTCGGTGACCGGGACGGCGGTGATGTAGCCGGAGATCTTCGGCGCGAGCGCGGACTGCCGCGCGGCGATGAAGGCGTCGTCGGTGGATTCGAAATGCCCGCTGTAGTCCATGTAGAGATAGCCGCCGCCGATTGCCGCCGTGAGCAGCACGGCGCCGATCGCGGAGATGACCGGACGGCGGCGCAGGAAGCCGCGCTTCGGCGCCGTGCCGGTGACCTCGGGCGGGACGGCTGCCGGCGGGGCGGGCTGCTTGCCCGCGGGGTGCTCCTGCGCCGGAGCCCGTGTCGTGATCTCCGGCCGCTCCGATGTGACATGGGGCTCATGCGAGGCCGGCGCCGAAGGGGCGCCCTCGATGCCCGGTTGGTCGCGCTCCAAAACAGTGTCTTCGAACATGATGGCTGCTCCTGGCTGACGAGCGAGGTCCGCAGGGCCTTCGCAAAAGGGAACGGTACCGTTCCATTCTACGCGACAAATAGTCCCGCTGCGGCGCAGCGTCAATAAGAACGGAACTGTATCGTTCTATTTACAACTAGATGTGATAGGGCTATATTGGTCGATATTGCCGGCCTGACCGGCCCATCGAACCTGGGTCGATGCGATGACCACCAGTACCCTGAAGAAGCCGCGGGCAGCCAAAGCCAGGCCGGTCGAGGTGCGCGCCGGGCGGCCGCCGAAGGAGCTTGCCGGCGAGGTCGATGCGCGCATTCTCGATGCCGCGCGCAAGCTGTTCCTGCAGCGCGGGTTCGAGGGCGCGAGCATCGACGAGATCGCGGAAGTCGCGCGCTCCGGCAAGCGCACCATCTACGCGCGCTTCCGCGACAAGCGGGCGCTGTTCACCGAAGTGGTGACGCGGGACATCCTCTCACGCATCGCCGAGTTCAAGGCCGATCCGCCGGTCGGCGCGACCATCGAGGAGCGCCTCACCAGCGTTGCCTCGACCTTGCTGCATTGGGGCTTCGATGCCGACCGGATCGGCCTGATGCGGCTCGCCATCGCCGAGGCGCACCGCTTCCCGGATCTCGCCGCCAACGTCAACCGCAGGGCGCGCGCGCTCAGCACCGAGCTCGGCATTCACCTGCTGCGCGACCTGACGCAATCCGACGAGCTCGGCAAGCTGCCGGCCTTCGCGCCCGAGCAGCTGCCGACCACGGCGCGGATGTTTCTCGACATCATCGCCGTGCCGATGCTGCTGCGGGCCTTGTTCGAGGTGGATCTGAAGGCGCTTGATCCCGAGATCGACGCCCATGTCGCGCGCGGCGTCGCGTTTTTCGTCGCTGCATGCCGGACCGGCTGGGTGGAGAATCCCAAGCCATAAGCGCGCTCAATCCGGCGCGCGCTCCACGGTGTGACGCAGCCAGACCATGCCGCCTTCCAGCGTCTCGCAATGGGTGAGCCGGAGCGACTGGCCGGCGCCGGGGCGGTCGCCGTCCGGGCCGTGATAGTCGACGATGCTTTGCGATCCCGCGACGCCGTCGACCGCCGGAAAGATCAATGTGCTGAACTCGTCGATCAGCCCGTGCTTGAGAAAGGCGCCGTTGATCCCGCCGCCGCCTTCGAGCAGCAGCGTCCTGGCGCCGAACAGCGACGCGAGCTGCGCCATCGCGCCCGGCAGATCGTCGCCCTTCGCGCCGGCAAACAGATAGGACGCACCGTCCTCGCGCAGTTCGGCGAGATGCGAGTCGGACACCTGTTTGCCCAGCACCGCGACGGCATGATCGCCGCCGACATTGTCCTTGCCGAAATGCACGCGGCCCGACGGATCGATGCCGATCGCAAGCTTGCGGCCGTTACGGTTGCCGCGATGCGCCTCGCGCGGCAGCTTCGGTGGGTTGGCGATATGCCGCTCCGTTCCCTTGGCCATCTCGTTCATGGTGACGCGGCCGATGATCCATCCATCGGCATCGAAGCCGTCATGGATCCGTTCGTAGTGCGAGCGCAGCACGTCGGCCGGGATCCCGGCGGCGGCCTTGGTGAAGCGGCTGGGATGCAGCCGGCCGTCGATCGACGTGCCCATGTGGCAGATGATGTGGGGGCGCATAGGCTGAACTCTTCGATGGGGGATGACCGCGCCGCAGGGGCGGGTGGGGCAGCTTCAGATTTATAGGCGCGCAGCCAGGTTCTCAACGCCGATAAAGCCGCGGCGTTTCAACTTCGCTTGTCTAATCGAACCAGCCGTGCCGCTTGAACCAGAGCACCGGCAGGATGCCGCTGGCGATGATCGCGGCCCAGGCCAAGGGATACCCAAACGTCCAGCTCAGCTCCGGCATCGCCTTGAAGTTCATCCCCCAGACCCCGACCAGGATGGTCGGGGGAACGCCGACCACCGACACGATGGTCAGGATCTTGAACAGGTCGTTCTGCTGGATGTTGATGAAGCCGAGCACGGCGTCCAGCAACAGCTGGATCTTGTCCGACAGCCGGGTCTCGTAGTCGCCGAGCGAGGCGACGTCCTTGGTGACGGCCTCGAGCCGGCGCTTCGATGCCGAAGTGATCCATTCATTGCCGACGTCGTCGGCGAAGCTCGCGACCCGGCCGACGCCGAGCAGCACGTCGCGTGCCTTCGCCAGCCGATCGGCGAGTTCGCCGATGCTCTCCAGCGCCTCGCGCAGCCTGCGGCTGGAGCGCACCGGACGCTTGCTCCGCACCAGGCCGCCCTTGAAGACACCGCGCGACAGCCTGTCGGTCTTGGCGCCGAGATGCTCCAGCACGTCGGCGCCGCGATCGATCATGGCCTCGAGCAGCGCGGTGAAGACGCACATGCCGTTCTGCAGGCTCTTGTCGGTGCCGATCCGCTTCATGACGTCGTCGAACGTGGTCAGCTGCGCAAACCGCACGGTGACCAGCACCCTGGGACCGATCACGAAGCCGATATTGGTGATCTCGGCTTCGTCGTTGTCGTCGAGCCGCACCGCCGGCGAGCTCAGATAGAGCCGGTCATGGTCGGTGATCAGGCGGCTCGACGCCTCGATCTCGCTCAACGATCGCTCGGACGGGACGCGGATGTCGAGCACGCGCTCGACGAACTGCTTTTCGTCCTCGGTGGGATCGAGCAGATCGATCCAGATGATCTCGGACGGCAATTCCGCGCCGATGCTTCGCCAATCGGAGGTCGCCGACCTGTACAGCTTCAGCAATGATCGGGCTCCATGCATGGTGGGTCGTGCGTCCCACGACAATCGCGAGGACAGCAAAGCCGTTCCATGCATTTGGAAGCCTGCCGGCACTCACTTCAGTCGAGACGTTCCGCCGAGCTTTCTCAGCCGGCGCAGGTCGCTTGCGGCCTCCGAGAGCAACCAATCGCGAAACGTCACGATCTTCGGCAGGTTTGCGGTCGCCTTCGGGCAGAGGATCCAGTAGGTCTTCGACAACGGCAGCGACTGCGGAAACGGGCGCGCCAGATGGCCGTTGATGAGGTCCCATGCCGCCAGCGTGGTGCGCGCCAGCGCAATGCCTTGCCCATTGATGGCGGCATCAATCACCATGCTGGCGCGATTGAGGACCGGGCCATGGGTGGCGGCAGCATCGTCAAGTCCCGCTTCCTGAAGCCAGTTCTTCCAGTCGGCGCGACTGTCCATATGGATCAGAGGAAATTTCAGGATGTCAGCGGGGTTGCTCAGGCGTCGCTTGCCGGACAATAGCTTTGGGCTGCACACGGCAAATAGCCGCTCCGGGCTCAGCCGCACCGCGTCAAGCCCCGGCCAGTTGCCGTCGCCATGGCGCACCGCGAGATCCACTTCCTCGCGCGCGAAGTCAACGTGATGCAACGTGGCGGAGACGCGCAGGTCGATGCCGCTATGCGCCTCGGCAAAATGGCCAAGTCGGTGCACCAGCCATTTCGCGGCAAAATCCGGCGAGGTCGAAACCGTGAGCACACCGGTATTCTGCCGCTGCAACAGCCGCTCGGTGCCGATCGCGATGCGATCGAGCGCGTCGCGCACGACCGCCAGATAATCGCGTCCGGCTTCTGTGATGATCAGTCGCTGACGTTCGCGGTTGAAGAGCTTTATTGCGAGCTCCGCCTCCAACGCCTTGACCTGGTGGCTCACCGCGCCCTGCGTAACGCAAAGCTCTTCAGCGGCGCGCGTAAAACTCTCGTGCCGCGCGGCGGCCTCGAAGGATTTCAGGGCGTTCAGTTGCGGCAGGCGTGGGCGCATCGCAATACTTCATGAGAAAAATTAGGGCAGGCACGAGAAACGATGCTTTGCGGGAAACCGCCCTGCGCCATTATTGAACAGCTCCAGTGCAGCATTTTCAAGCAATTTGGAGCCCCCTCATGTCCGTCCTATTAACCGATACATGGTCGATCCCGCCGGTGCCCGCCGCCGACCCGGCCGCTCCACATCATCAATCCAGCTCAGGAACGTCGCCAGGCGCTCCGCGCCCCGGATGGTGGAGCTTGCTTGACCGGCCGTTTCAGCGCATGGCGCTACGCGCGATTGCCGACGACCCGCACCTGCTTCGCGATCTCGGCCTGACGCGCGAAGAGGCGCTGCGCGAGGCCTCCAAGCCGTTCTGGCGCTGAGACCAAATCAGAAAGGAGAAACGGATGTCCGATCCGATCGTCTACGGTTTCCTACGCAGCACTTTTGTCAACATCGTCCGCTTGATCCTCACGCACAAGGACGTAGCTTACCAATTCCACGACCTTGAACGGGTCATGGGAAAGCCCGATCACCTGGCGCTGCACCCGTTCAACCGTGTCCCAATTCTGAAACACGGCGATCTCACCGTCTACGAGACGAGTGCGATTGCCGCCTATGTCGACGAAGCCTTCGGCGGCGTGTCGCTGACGCCGAAAGACATCAAGGCGCGGGCGCGCATGAACCAGTGGATCAGCGCCGTCAACAACTATTACTACCCCTACATGATTTATCACGTGACGCATGAGCGGCTGGTTTTCCCGGAGCTCGGCATCGCCTCCGACGAGAAGGTCGTGGCACATGCGCTGCCCAAGGTCGAGACCGGGCTTGCGGTGGCCGAGCGCCAGCTTGCGCACGGCAAGGATTTCTTGCTCGGGGACGAGCTCTCGATTGCGGATTTCTATCTGCTGCCGAGCACGTTCGCCTTCAGCCTCACCGCCGAAGGGCAATCGATGTATCCGAAATTCCCGGCATTCTGCCGCTGGCGGGAACGCATGGACAATCTGTCCGCAACGCAAAAAGTTCGCGCCGCCGTGCAGCGGGTGCCGATCGAACACGCGCGCGAGTGGGCTACTTCGCACCGGCCGAAATATTGACCGTCACGGTTCGCGTGCAGAGCGCCCGGTTCCGGGCCAGAAACCCGTTTGTTTCCGAACAAAGGCGATGACGGAGCGTTAGTGCAGAGCAAGAGGAAGGGACAACACCATGAAGAATTCTATATCGGTTGCGTTCATCTCCGCGGTCGCAATGACCTTCGCATTCGCCGGAAGCGATGCAAAAGCACAGTCTACGCCTGTCCAACAGGCCCAGCCGCCTCAGCAGTCGGAGCAATCCCGCGAGCAGGATCGCAGTCGCGCCGAGGACGTCAAGATCGGGCGTGACTGGAAGGCTCAAGGCGGCGAGAAGGACCACGCCGGCCAGCCAACACCTGACGACAGCCGTCAGACTGTCGGTCGAGACTGGCGAGCCCATCCAGAGAACCGGGACCGCCAGTAGCTATCGAGGCGCAATTGGCGACGCTTGGTGCGTGGCGTGACCTTCGAAGAAGGAAAGCGGAAAGCCGAAGGTCAATCCCGCACGTATCTCGTTTACCGGATGGCCTCCTGTGAGCGCGTGCCGGACCGCGATGTCGAAGCTGAGGTCGTCGCGCACACGATAGATCAGCCCGACCAACCCCGAGAAAGTCTCCTCTTTGCCAAACTCGTTCTCGTAGAAGATTTCGGCGACAGGGCGCACCGTCCAGCTCGTCGGTCCTTCGACGATAGCACCCACGAACACGTCGCCATGATGGTCGCGGGTGATAGCGGTCTCGGCATTCAGGTGAATGGTGCCCCAATCCCAGCGCCGCGAGACGATGCCGGCCAGGCTGACGCCAGCGCCCGAATTGCCCGTGCTGTCAGGAAGAAGGACGCCAAATTCGGTCGCAATGCTCGGGCCGGTCTTGTCCTGCAGGCTACCGGGTACGACCACGTGCTTGAGAAACGCTCCGGCTGCAGTCAGGCTGGTCGGCCCGGGCGGAGAGAGCGACGTTTGTCCCTGGCCTTCGAAGACGGCTTCCCAACTCTCGCTCAGACCGTAGTTGAGAACCCAGGCCGGCGCGATCAGGCTTGTTCCGCTCTCATCACGTAAACGTCCGGCCGGCTGGAGCTCGACCTCCATTTCCCCCTTCTTGGCAACGGCGGCATCGGTGCCATCGAAGGGGCGATAGGCCGAGGCGGGGGCAGACCAGGCGATCAGTCCAAGAGCGATCATGAAGCGAGGCGCAAGGCATCTCGAACAGCTGCAAAAGCTCCGGCTGCGTTTCCACATGCGCCGTCTCCCCACAAAGTCGATCTCAAGGCATTGGCTTGAACACCCAGATTGCCGCCGGTCCGGCAGGCCCCGCGCGAACCGCAACAAACAGACGGTCCATCTCCGGCACAAAGAGCGATGTTCGTGCGCCCGTCGCCGTCGGCAGCCGCGCGGTCAGTCGATAGGCCGCTCCATCAATCTCAAATACATCGACGTATCCACCGCCGCAGCTCACATAAATGCGTCCGCGCTTTGCATCTACAAAGAGGTCGTCGGCATCGCCGCAAGTGCCGATGGCTGCAATCGCCTTGCCGTCGGTCGAAAAGGCCGCAAGCTCGGCTGGGCTGCGATACACCAGGAGAACGCGACTTCGTTCGTGATCGATGGCCATCGCGAAATTACCGCCCTTGTCCAACGGCCAGCTGGTGAGTTGTTTCCCGGAAGCAACGTCCACCACCGCGACGGCTCGCGCGTCAGGCAGATTGACAAAGATGCGCCCACTATCGGGCTGAAGCTGGAAGCTTTCCGGATGTGCCTTAAGGAGTATGCTCCGGACCTTCGTCCGGGTGGATGGGTCGACGACTGCCAGGCCACCATCGCCATAGCCGACGATGACGCGCTTGGCCGCCGCATCGACCCGGATATTGTCGGCGTCGCTGCCGAGTTCGATTCGCCCGGTCGCCTTGTACTGATTGGCTTCGTACAGTTGTACCGATCCGTCGCGGGCGTTGGCGACGTAGAGGCTGTCGGTCGACGGCTCATAGCCGACGCCTTGGGGTTCGTTCAATCCGGTAATGGTTCGAAGCAGACTGCGCGCAGCCAGATCGACGACGCCGACGCTGTCATTGCCGAGCTCGGCCACGAACAGTCGCTGCCGCTTCAGGTCGACCGCCAGGTGATCAATCCGACCGCGGACATCGCCGAGCAGGATCTTCGTTTCGAGCTGAAGGGGCGTTTTGTCTCCTGCCGGTTCAGTTGCCGCTGCCAGCGTCGGAATGAGGGCGTCGATGCGCCGGGCTATCTGATCCCGGGCCGACTCATAATCATCGATACCCAAGGGAATGCCGGACCAGTAGGTCACGTCGGCCCGTCCGTGCCGCTCGGGGATCTGATCGAACGCGACCCCCTGGTCTGCCGCGGCCATGTCGTCGATGGTCAGCTGTTGCGGTGTGTTGGCTGCCTCCAGACCATCGAGTGCAAGGCCATCCTGGACCCTGACCGGAACCGACCGATAAAGGTCGATGCCGCGTGAGACCGCCCTGAATCGCAATCCGCGCTCCTGGGCAGCCTTGTTGAAATAGGCCGCCGCCATCTGGCTGTTCACCACGCCGTGCAGGCAAACAAAGACAACGATCTTGCCATCGTCCGCCGGCGCCGGCCGAGCCGATGTCAGCGCGATCGCAAGCAATATGGCGGCAATGCGCAGCGTCGCCTCGGCACTCCTGAGCAGCGTTCGCATCGTCAGCATCTCACTTCAGCCCGGCTAGCACCCACGCCGGTTGCAAGAGCGCCCCTGTCATTTCTTGCAGGCTTTCTTGCACATCTGATACTCAGACTTGCAGGTTGGCCCGGCATAGTTCTTCATGCACGCCTTTTGCTGATCGGCGCAGACCTGGCAGCTGGTCTGGCCGATCGCAGCGTCCATGCCCACAAGAACTCCGACGACAACCATGGACATGACCGTGAGGCTTCGCATCGTTGATCCCTCCAAGACCAAAGTCAGCTTTTTGTCGTGGCCGTCTTGTCCAGCGCGGCACGCAGGCCCTTGGCGAGCTTGACGGCGTCGTCATTGGCCCAGAAATGCATGAAGAACAGGCGCGGCTGTTCATCCAGCATGTGGCTGTGCAGCGCGGTGACGTCGATGCCGTGCGTCCGCAGCGCCATGATGACGGGGTTGACCTCGTCATTGGTCAGCACGAAATCGCCGGTGATCGCCGCCTTGCCGCCGCCGGTCGGTTGGAAGTTGATGCCGATGGCGACGCCCAACGGACCGACCGGGCTCAATGCCATGCCCTCTTCAGTGATCGGATCGCGGCGGGGCACGTTGAACTGATAGACGCCGCCATTGGCCTGGCCCTTGACGCCGATGATCTGGTCGAGCTGCGCGGTATCGAGATCGATGGCCGGCGGCGGCGCGGCCGGCGCCGCGGCCGTGAGCGGTGTCTTGCTTTCCGCGAGCCCATCCCGGATCGCGGCGGCGATCTTGACCGGGTCGCCGTGGCCGGCGACGTGCATGTAGAAGGTGGCCGGGCTCGCGCCAAGCAAATGGTTGTGCACGGCCGTGATCTGCATACCGTTGCTGATCATCTTCAGCATCACAGGGTTGATCTCGGATTCGAGCAGCACCAGGTCGCCCATCGCCATGACGCCGTCGTGCATTGGCTTGAAGGCGACCCAGCCGCCGAGCGCCAGCGCCGGCTTGATGGTGACGCCGTCGAGCGTCACCGCAAGGTCGCTCCGCGGAAAGCCGTAGCGATGCACGTCGCCGGTAACGGCGGGTTTTCTGCCCAGCGTGTCGTCGACCTTCTGCCAGTCGATCGCCTGCGCATGCGCCGACGAGACGAACGGCTCGGCAAACACCTGCCAGTCGATCTTTTGCGCGCTCCCGCCTGTGGCGAAGAGACAGGCACCGATGCCGATCAGCGCCGAAATCGTGTGTCGCATTGGATTGCTCCCTTGAACCTCTTTCGATGCTTCGGATCGTAGCTCTATTGCTTCGAGAGCCCGACGATGGTCCGGAATCCGGCGATGCTCTGCACCGCGATTTCGACGGGATCGCCGAAGCGGACGGCATTGAAGATCAGGCCGTCCTGAACCTTGAACGATTCGATCCGGTCCGGAGACAGCCGTATCAACAGCGCGTCGTTGCGTTCATCGACGCGATCGACGACGCCGCGCAGCGTCTCGCTCGCCTGCGGATGGACCATCGCCGCCTGCAATGTGACGGCCGCGTCCTGCTGCTCGTCGAGGGCGGCCGGTACTGCCAGGGTTGCGCCCGGCCCCAGCACGGCCATGCACAGGGCCACAATAGCTCTCATCATGATTGTCACTCCATCGATTGGTCGACGACTTTCGCGCGCGCAAGCTCAGTCACGCTCCTTGACCTGGCCGCTGCTGTCGATCACGAGCCGCACCGGCTTGCCGTTCTTCATCGCCTTCGCCGTCGTGCCCTCGGCCGTCGACTTGACCTCGCTGATCTCGGCGTAGCCGGCGGCGCGAAGTTTCGCGACCAGCTCGTCCTGCGTCAGGGCATGGGCCGGCACGGCCGCACCTGCGATCGTCAGTGCGAGAATCAAGTGGGAGAGTCTTCGTTTATGCATGGTTGTTCTCCTGGTTGTGTTGTGTGCTGCCCCAGGTTCTTGCGATGCGTGCCGTTCCGCTCAGATGACGCCGGCGAGGCGCAGCAGCACGCCCGTGATGCAGGACGCGGCAAGGACACCGAGCATCCCCGCATTGAAGCGGAAGATCGCGATCGCGGCGGCGATGGACAGCGCCAGTGCCGGCCAGTCGACGCTGCCGGGTACCGGCGCGTCGAACGACAGGCCAAACCCGTGCACCGCGAAGGTTTGCCGGAACAGCGTATGCAGCGCGAACCAGATCGATAGGTTGAGGATCACGCCGACCACGGCGGCGGTGATCGCCGAGAGCGCGCCCGCCAACGCCTTGTTGCCGCGCAGCGCCTCGATGTAGGGCGCTCCGACGAAGATCCACAGGAAGCACGGCGTGAACGTCACCCAGGTCGCGAGCAACCCGCCGAGCGTGGCGGCAAGCATCGGCGACAGCCCGCTTGCCTCGCGGAACGCGGCCATGAAGCCCACGAACTGCACCACCATGATCAGCGGGCCGGGCGTGGTCTCGGCCATGCCGAGCCCGTCCAGCATCTCGCGCGGGCTGACCCAGTGATAGTAGTCCGCGGCCTGTTGCGCGACATAGGCGAGCACGGCGTAGGCGCCGCCGAACGTCACCATCGCCATCTTGCTGAAGAAGATCGCGATCTGCGTGAACACGTCGCCGGGCCCGAGCGCAACGAGCAGGGCGAACACCGGCACCAGCCAGAGCGCGAGCCAGATCGCGCCGACCCGCAAGGTGCGCGATGCGTTGGGACGGACATGATCCGGCACCGCTTCACCGAGCATGCCGTCGATCACGGCGGAATTCTTGCCGCCATGCTCGATCGCCGCAAATTCGCTCCGGCCGAGGCGTGCGCCGATCAGACCTGTGACCGCGGCGGCTCCGATGATCACCGGAAACGGCACGGCGAAGAAGAAGATGGCGACGAAGGCGATCGCCGCGAGCGCGATCATCACCCGGTTGCGCAGCGCGCGCTTGCCGACCCGCACCACGGCCTGGATCACGATGGCCAGCACCGCGGCCTTCAGGCCGAAGAACAGCGCCTCGACAAACCCGACATTGCCATATGTCGCATAGATATAGCTGAGGCCCATGATGGCGAAGATGCCGGGCAGGATGAACAGCCCGCCCGCCACGATGCCGCCGAGCGTGCGGTGCAGTAGCCAGCCGATATAGGTCGCCAGCTGCTGCGCCTCCGGCCCCGGCAGCAGCATGCAGTAGTTGAGGGCGTGCAGGAAACGCCCCTCCGAGATCCAGTTCTTCTCCTCGACCAGGATGCGATGCATCACCGCGATCTGGCCGGCCGGTCCGCCAAAGCTCAGGATGGCGACGCGCATCCAGACCAGCAGCGCCTCGTTGAAGGAGATGCCGTGCGCGGGCTCATGCCCGCGCGCCTTCGCTGTCGTTGCGACGTCGGTCATGGCTTCACCTTGCTGGTCGGCCAGTTGTGCGTCTCCTTGGTCGCGTCGCGGCACCATCGGTAGAACGCGTCGTAGAGCAGCAGCCCGGCGCTCAACTGCTCGAGGTCGTCGTCGAACATGCGCGACAGCCCGAGCGAGGCGGCGAGCAGCCCGGGCGCCTCCGGCGAAAGCTCGAGCCGCGCGGTATCGGCCGCTCGCACCATCGTCGCGAGCCGCTCCAGCGCCGGCGTCGCGAGGCCGAATTCCTTGACCATCACGTCGAAGGTGCAGAGTTCGCCGCGATGGCTCCAGAACACGTTCTCGATGTCGAACGGCGTGGCGTCGAACCGTTCGGCGACCCCCTCGACCTCTGCCGATGTGACGAACAGGAACACCGCCGCGGGATCGACGAAGCGGCGGATCAGCCATGGACAGGCGATGCGATCGATCTTCGGCCGCGATCGCGTCACCCAGACGGTGCGGCCCCGTCCGTCGCGTTTCGGAATCTTGTCGGCGGGAACGGTCGGTAGCTCCGCTTCCCGCCAGCCGAGGTGGCCGCCCTCGAGAATCTCGGCCGTGATGTTGCTGCAGCGGAGCCAGGCGGCGGTGCCTTCGGCAAGCTTCTGCCCCTTCTGGCAGACCACGACCACGGACTGGCCGGTGAGGCGGGAAGCCCAGTCCTGGACGTCGAGATGGGAGTAGCGGACCGCGCCCGGAATCAGGCGCGGATCGGCGGCGAAATCTTCATCGAGGCGAACGTCGACGAGCGTCGGCGCCTTGGCCGTGCCGATGAGACGGGACAATTTTTCGGATGAGATCGATGTGTATGACGACATGGTGCGCCCTTGGTGACAGGACGCGATTCTTGGGCGTGTCGCCTCGCGGGGAGATCGCACATCCCCGGAGCCGTATCAAAAGCCCTGATCCCCGGGCTGTCAACCGGGCTTTGCCAAATCCCGCAGCAATCGCCGATCGACAGTCACGAAAACTTCATCGCGCAGCTTGGAACGAACGTCCGCTGCAGGAGCGGCAGGCTGCCCCTTCAATCGCCAACCGAAGCCGGCTCGAGCCGATGGGTCACATCTCCATCTCCGGCGAGTTGCGAATAGGAACATACAATTCGCTGCCGAGTTGCGCGGTGGCAGGGACCAGCTCAGGTAGATGCCGACACCGCGAACATGTCGCACTCCCGCCTGCACTCATTGGAGCAATGCCGATTGATGGACAGTCATTATTGGCATGCGACGCCTGTTGCTCTTGTCGCTATGCTGCTCATCACAACAACCGGCGGCGCTCTCGCCCACGATCATCAGCACCCCGATTTGAACGGTTGGTACGAGGGCTTGCATAGCAGCAAGGGCCCCTGCTGCGATGGCACGGATGCGCAGCACATCGACGACGTCGACTGGGAAACCAGGAACGGCCACTATCGGGTGCGCATCGATGGCGAGTGGGTTGATGTTCCGAACGAGGCCGTCGTGCCCGGGCCAAACCTGTCCGGCCGGCCCATCGTGTGGCCCTACTACATAGACGGTCATCCGAAGGCGCGTTGCTTCATGCCTGGAAGCATGGGCTGACACCCGCCGCTGACATCCCGCCCGCCATCTCTGATGCGCGCCCGGCTGGACGACGGCGCGCTTGACTAATATAGGGTACCCCCCTATATTACAATCATGTCGCATACCATCAAGCACAAGTCCAAGCTCGTCGGCCGGGTTCGCCGCATCAAGGGCCAGCTGGAGGCCGTCGAGCGCGCGCTGGAGTCCGAGATTGGTTGTGCCGACGTGTTGATGCTGGTGGCCTCGGTTCGCGGCGCCATCAACGGGCTCACCGCGGAATTGCTCGAGGATCACATCCGCCACCACGTCGTGGATCCTGCCCGGGAAAAGGATCCCGAGAAGGCGCAGGGCGCCGCGGACCTGATCGACGTCGTTCGTACCTACTTGAAGTGAATGCCATGACCGATCTGTCTCAGCTGCTCCAGCAGGGCAGCGCGCATGCATGGCTGTTCGTACCCAGCGCGATCCTGCTCGGTGCGTTGCACGGGCTCGAGCCCGGCCACTCCAAGACGATGATGGCGGCCTTCATCATCGCGATCCGCGGCACCGTGGTGCAGGCGGTGCTGCTCGGCCTGTCGGCGACGATCTCGCACACCGCCATCGTCTGGCTGGTCGCGCTCGCCGGGCTTCACTTCGGCCAGCAATGGTCCGGAGAACGCAGCGAAGCCTGGCTGCAACTGGTGTCGGCGGTGATCATCATCGCGATCGCGGCCTGGATGGCCTGGCGCACCTGGCGCGAGCAGACTGCCGAACACGATCACGATCATCACCATCATCACGACGAAACGCGCCGGCTGGTCCTGGCCGGACAATCGCTTTCGCTCGAGGTCTTCGAGGACGGCGTGCCGCCGCGCTGGCGGTTGCGCAGCGAGGCCGGTGTGCTGCCCGCGGCCGGCGACGTTGCCGTCGTGACGATCCGTCCCGACGGCAGCGAGCAACGCTTTCGTTTCGCCGGCCACGGCGGCTATCTGGAAAGCATCGACGAAATTCCGGAGCCGCATGCGTTCAAGGCGCGCGTCTCGGTGCGGGCGGACATGGCGGAAGTCCTGTTCGAGGAGCATGATCATGCGCATATGGATCTCGGCGACGAGGACGACGCGCATGCGCGCGCGCACGCCGCCGACATCCGCAAGCGCTTTGCCGGACGCACCGTCACGACGTGGCAGATCATCCTGTTCGGCCTGACCGGCGGGCTGATTCCGTGTCCGGCGGCGATCACTGTGCTGCTGCTCTGCCTCCAGCTCAAGCAGTTCAGCCTCGGCTTCGTGCTGGTGCTTTGCTTCGGCATCGGGCTTGCGATCACCATGGTCTCCGCCGGTGTTGCGGCCGCGCTGAGCCTGCGTCATGTCGAGCGCCATTGGGCCGGCTTCAGCCGCTTTGCCCATCGTGCTCCCTACGTGTCGGCCGCGCTGATCGTGCTCGTCGGCCTCTACACGGGCTGGCTCGGGTTGCATGGGATCACGGCGTGATCCGCTTCACCCCACTTCCATCTTGAAACCTGCGTGCGGTGGTCTAGATTTGCCTCAAGGGGACAAGGCAGACTCCCCGTGAGACCTCGGTCCAAGCTCTGCGCGACATTCACCGTCGTGGAGCTTTCACATGGACACCGAACCACACACACTTCTTCGTTCCGAAAATCGTCGTTGCAAAATCGCTATCCTGTCGCGTGGCGACGCCACGTCGCGCCGGGAGGCGACGGCGCAAAACAGCCGTTTCGTCCGCGTCTTCGAAGCGCTCGCTGCCACCGGCATCGAAGCCGTTCCCGTCGTCTATGACGAGACATTCGTCGATACGGTCCGCGACCAATTGCTGACGATGGACGGCGTTCTCGTCTGGGTCGATCCGATCCATCAGGGCAAGACGCGCGCGGCCCTCGATCCGCTGCTGCGCGACGTCGCGGCGAAGGGACCGTGGGTCAGCGCACATCCCGACGTCATCCTCAAGATGGGCGTCAAGGACGTGCTGTACCGGACGCGTCATCTGGGCTGGGGCGCCGACACCCATCGATACGCCACGGCAAGGCCCGGATTCCCCGGAAGCCCAGCCCGGACCGCGCATCATGCACGGCCCCGATGCCCCGCAATTCCAGGCATTGCGAAGGTTGATGGAGGACGAATGGATCCCGCAAATGATGGCCGCGCTGGCGATCGATGAAGCGTCAGAGGGCAGCCGTATCGATGGAGGATCAAAAACCATCTAGTCTTTGATCAAGAGGGGGTTCCGGCGTAGCCCGCCACCAGCACTCTAGCTGCCTACCGAATTTTCAACAACCACGACCGGCAGTGGACTTACACCAGAAGCCGACCGCAGGGCCACGCAAGAAGCCTGCGAAGGCGTACCGGATTGTAAGATGACACGCCGCAGCGACCAGACTTCAAGCATGCTCGGACCAACGATCTACGTATGTTTCCCGGACGTAGTCGCCCGGATAGCCAGCCCGGCAAAAACCGGGCAGAAGGGAGGCACATTTCATCCCCGAGACATACTGACGTTCACCCGGCGGCCTTCGTTGGCTGCCGGGTTTTTTGCTCTCAATGGAGATCAGCCGGGCCATTCACAGCCAAGGCTACCTACTTGGATGGCGTTACCGCGATGGCATGAGGCCGTCAGTTTCGCCGGTGCTCGGACGAGCCATGATACGGATCACCGAAGAGAGCGCAGCGAGGACAATACCGATCAGCAGCTTTGCCGAGTTGGCGCTCGAACTCCTTTCGGAGCGCTTCTCCCTCCCAAGTCGTGCCGTCGCACTTGATAAGCTTTCTGGCGCGCGCAAAGGCGTGGTTTTCAGCGGCGTCATCACCGACGCGCACGAGTACATCAAGGTGGAAAGGACATACTGCTACGGCGCGCGTCGTTTCCAGCGCGTAGTGCACGGCTGAACGCAAATCATTTGTTTGGCTGCTTATGGGCATGCGAGCCTCCTCGGAAGAATCGGGGCTCGGAGTGTTAGGGCTTGAGCCCCATTCAATAGTCAGGCTATTTCGGATGCAACTTAACTCTAGCCCGATCGGCAGGATCACCATTTGATGTAGCACAAAAGAACAAGCGAAGCCGGAGTGAAGGGAAGAAGTACTGAGAGCACGAAGTAAGCCGTAACCCATCGCGCAGGGAAAGCCGGGTTGTTTCCGGTTACACCTGTGGTCCTACCCCCGTGCTTTCTATCCTTTGCACGGGCCCATGGGTGCGATCGGCACCCGGCTTTCCCTGCGCCCTCTGTCCAAGAGAGGGCGAAACGAAGAGCAAAGCTCGGACAAAACATGTCGCGAGAATGCGGATGTGTGACTCACGGACCGCGCCACACACTCAACGTCGTCCTGGCGAAAGCCAGGACCCATTACCCTAAATGCCGATCATTGTGCGATGCTGATACGACGAGTCCCGCTCACAACGTCCGCTGCGGCGTATGGGTCCGGCTTTCGCCGGGACGACGGCGGTGGTCATTCGCACGCAGCGCCATTCACCACTCCCCGCGACGCCGAAGCGCGTGCTTCGGGCTACCCATTGCCAGTCCGATCTTCTATGGTGAACCGTTCGGGTCGCACGAGGCGAACTCGATAATTCCACGATATCAAAGGCTTAAGGCTCGGATCGAAGCCTTTGGAGGGCGGTTTGACGCGGTATATTTCGACCAGGGGTGAAGCCCCGGTGCTTGGCTTCTGCGATGTGATGCTGACCGGGCTTGCCCGTGACGGCGGGCTTTACGTGCCCGAGACCTGGCCGCAGCTGTCGCCCGAGACCATCGCCACCTTCTTCGGCCGTCCCTATTGGGAGGTCGCGGTCGAGATCATCCGGCCGTTTGTCGCCGGCGAGATTTCCGATGCCGAACTCGGCCGCATGGCCAACGAGGCCTATGCCACCTTCCGCCATCCCGCGGTGGTGCCGCTCGATCAGGCCGGGCCGAACCAGTTCCTGCTCGAGCTGTTCCACGGGCCGACCCTGGCGTTCAAGGACGTCGCGATGCAGCTGATCTCGCGGCTGATGGATCACGTGCTGGCCAAGCGCGCGCAGCGCACCACCATCGTCGTCGCGACCTCGGGCGATACCGGCGGCGCCGCGGTCGAGGCTTTTGCCAATCTCGACAATGTCGACCTCGTGGTGCTGTTCCCGAACGGGCGCATCTCCGAGGTGCAGCGCCGCATGATGACCACGACCGGCGCCGCCAACGTCCACGCGCTGGCGATCGAAGGCACGTTCGACGATTGCCAGGCGCTGGTGAAGGCGATGTTCAACAACCATCGCTTCCGCGACACGGTGGCGCTGTCGGGCGTCAACTCGATCAACTGGGCGCGCATCGTCGCGCAGGTGGTCTACTATTTCACCTCGGCGGTCGCGCTCGGCTCGCCGCAGCGCACCGTCGACTTCACGGTGCCGACCGGCAATTTCGGCGACATCTTCGCGGGCTACGTCGCCAAGCGGATGGGGCTGCCGATCCGGAACCTGCGCATCGCCGCCAACGTCAACGACATCCTGGCGCGCACGCTGAAGACCGGCATTTACGAGGTGCGCGAGGTGCACGCCACGACGTCGCCGTCGATGGACATCCAGGTGTCGTCGAACTTCGAGCGGCTGCTGTTCGAGGCGAGCGGCCGCGACGCCGATCAGGTCCGCCGCCTGATGGCCTCGCTGAAGCAGTCCGGCCGCTTCGTGCTGCCGGATGCGACGCTGGCCGCCGTGCGCCGTGATTTCGACGCCGGCCGCGCCGACGAGACCGAGACGGCGGCGGCGATCCGCGCCGCGTGGCGCGAGGCCGGCGATCTGGTCGATCCCCACACCGCGGTGGCGCTCGCGGTCGCCGACCGCGACACCTCCGATTCCAGGATTCCCAACATCGTGCTGTCGACCGCGCACGCGGCCAAATTCCCCGACGCGGTGGAAGCCGCCTGCGGGGTGCGTCCGCAGCTGCCGGTCTGGCTCGGAGGCCTGATGAGCAAATCCGAACACATCACGGTCATGAAGAATGATTCTGCCGAGGTCGAGCGCTTCGTGCTGTCGGTCAGCCGTGCTGCCAAGCAGGGAGTTGCCTGATGGGCGTTGAAATCACCAAGCTGCCGAGCGGCCTGACGATCGTCACCGACACCATGCCGCATCTGGAAACCGCGGCGCTCGGGGTCTGGGCCGGCGTCGGCGGGCGCGACGAGAAGCCGAACGAGCACGGCATCTCGCATCTGCTCGAACACATGGCGTTCAAGGGCACGGCGCGGCGCTCCTCGCGCGAGATCGTCGAGGAGATCGAGGCGGTCGGCGGCGACCTCAATGCCGGGACCTCGACCGAGACCACGGCCTATTATGCGCGGGTGATGAAGGCGGACGTGCCGCTGGCGCTCGACGTGCTCTCGGACATCCTCGCCAACCCCTCCTTCGTGCCGGACGAGCTGGAGCGCGAGAAGAGCGTCATCGTGCAGGAGATCGGCGCGGCGCAGGATACGCCCGACGACGTCGTGTTCGAGCATCTCAACGAGCTCTGCTATCCGGAGCAGCCGATGGGCCGCTCGCTGCTCGGCACCGCCAAGACGCTGAAGGCCTTCGATCGCGACATGCTGCGCGGCTATCTCTCGACGCATTACCGCGCCCCCGACATGGTGGTCGCGGCCGCCGGCGCGGTCGATCACGCGCGCATCGTCGAGGACGTCGTGCAGAAATTCGCAAGCTTCGAGGCCACGCCGCCGCCGAAGCCGCAGGCCGCGATGTTCGGCAAGGGCGGCTCGCGGGTGGTGCATCGCGACCTCGAGCAGGCGCATCTGACGCTGGCGCTCGAAGGCGTGCCGCAGACCGACCCGTCGCTGTTCTCGCTGCAGGTCTTCACCAACACGCTCGGCGGCGGGATGTCGTCGCGGCTGTTCCAGGAGGTGCGCGAAAAGCGCGGGCTGTGCTACTCGATCTACACCTTCCACGCACCCTACACCGACACCGGCTTCTTCGGCCTCTATACCGGGACCGATCCGGCGGATGCGCCGGAAATGATGGAAGTCATCGTCGACGTCATCAGCGACGCGGTCGAAACCCTGACCGAGGCCGAGGTCGCCCGCGCCAAGGCGCAGATGAAGGCCGGCCTGTTGATGGCGCTGGAAAGCTGTTCATCCCGGGCCGAACAATTGGCACGCCATGTGCTAGCCTATGGCCGGCCGCAGACGGTGGAAGAGCTGGTGGCGCGGATCGACGCGGTCAGCGTCGAATCGAGCCGCAACGCCGCCCGTGCCCTGCTGGCGCGCAGCCGGCCCGCCGTTGTCGCGCTCGGCAGCGGCAGGGGTCTGGACACGGCGGTGGCTTTTGCGGAAGGATTGACGAAGTCGAAGGCAAAGACGCTGCTGCACTAAGGGGGCCGCGAGGCTCGGGGGCAGGGTGTCACGCCCGAATGGGCGGGGGAGTGTTGGGCCATGGCCCTGTTTCGTTTGCCGTCCAATGGACCCGCTGCACTGATGCCGCGCGGTCACGGGCTGTTGCTGCGCGCGCCGCAGATGTCGGATTTCCCGCAATGGGCGCAATTGCGCGAATTCAGCCGCGCCTATCTCACGCCATGGGAGCCGATCTGGCCCTCCGACGACCTGACCCGCGCGGGCTTCCGCCGGAGGTTGCGCCGCTACACCGAGGATATCGCCGCCGACCGGTCCTATCCGTTCATCATCTTCCGCGAATCGGACGGGGTGATGATCGGCGGCATCACGCTCGCCAATGTCCGCCGCGGCATCGTGCAGGCCGGCACGATCGGCTATTGGGTCGGGCTGCCGCACGCCCATCGCGGCTACATGACGACGGCGCTGCGGGTCTTGCTGCCCTCGCTGTTCGGCGAGCTCAATCTGCACCGCATCGAGGCCGCCTGCATTCCCTCCAATGCCTCGTCGATCCGCGTGCTGGAGAAGTGCGGCTTCACCCGCGAGGGCCTGGCGCGGCGCTATCTCTGCATCAACGGGATCTGGCAGGACCACCTGCTGTTCGGCCTGCTGCACGAGGATTTCCGCGGCTGAATCATAAGCCTATTGGCTGATGGCGATACCGATTCCATGCCTTGGGTTCGCCGCCATTGCCTTGCTATAACGCCCGCGAAACGGGGAACCGGGCTTGGAGATTTGAGGAAATTGATGGGTGACAGGGTGATCAGGTTCGCGCTCGCGGCGGCGGTATCGATCGGTCTCGGTGCCACCCTGCTGCCGTCGGCAGCTTCCGCGCAGTCGCTGAGCGACCGCTTCAAGAGCCTGTTCGGCGGCGGCTCGTCCGACCAGGACAAGCCTGCCGCGCCCGCAGCGCCGCAGCAGCTCAACGATGCCGACGCCGAGCTGACCTGCCCGCCGGTGCAGATCCGCTCCGGGGCCTCGACCTATTCCGTGGCCGCGAACGGCAAGGAAGCGGTCGGCAACGACGTCAAGTTCCTGGCCTCGATCACGCGCACGGCGCGGCAATGCAATCTGAATAGCGGCCAGATCACGGCCAAGATCGGTATTCAGGGGCGGATCATTGTCGGTCCCCAGGGCGCGCCGCCGAGTATCCAGGTGCCGCTTCGCGTCGCCGTGGTGCAGGGCGGCGTCGGCGAGAAGACGATCATGACAAAGGCCTACACCACCACGGTGCAGATGGACGAGAGCGGCAGCGTGCCGTTCAGCCTGGTTGCCGAGGACGTCGTCTATCCAGCGCCGTCGCCGGCCGACAACGACAATTACATCTTCTATATCGGCTTCGACCCGCAGGCCCTGAAGCCGGAGCCCAAGGCCCGCGCGCCGCACAAGAAGAAGTAACAGCGCGTTTTCGAGCGAAGCGGATACCGGTTCGCGTGAAGAAAACGCGTCAAACGGACGAATCTGGACAAACGAAAAGGCCGGCGCGATGAGCTCGCGCCGGCCTTTTGTCGAAGGGGTTGAGATCGCGTCAGTTCAGCTTGGAGCGGACTTCGGCGATGCCCTTGCCGACGAGGTCGTCGGCAACCGAGCCCTTGACCGATTGCGACAGGATGGTCGAGGCGGCGGTCACGGCGGCGTTGGCCGCGGCGGCGCGGACATCGGCCACGGCCTGGGCCTCGGCCTGGGCGATCTTGCTCTCGGCGGTCTTGGTCCGCCGGGCGACAAAATCTTCCATCTTGATCTTGGCTTCGGCCGCGATCCGCTCGGCTTCGGCCTTGGCGCTGGAGATGATCTCCTCGGCCTCGCGCTCCGCGCTGGCGCGGCGCGCCTTGTACTCGCCGAGCAGCTTATTGGCCTCGTCCTTCAGGCGGCGGGCGTCTTCCAGCTCGGCCTTGATGCGCTCGGCACGGTGGTCGAGCGCCGTCAGCAGGGTGCGATGGACGCCGAGATAGCCGAACACGACCAGCAGAATGACGAAGGCGATCGCAACCCAGGTTTCCGGTTCGTAAAACATCGTCTATCCCTTCAGCGACGCGTCGACGGCGCTGTTGACCGCATTGGCGTCCGGCGTGACGCCGGCGAGTTGCTGGACGATGGCGCCGGCCGCATCCGCCGCGATGCCGCGGACATTGCTCATGGCGTTGGTCCGGGTCGTTGCGATCTGCTTCTCGGCGTCGGCGAGCTTTGCCGCCAGCTTCTCTTCCAGCGCCTTGCGCTCGGCTTCCGAGGCCGCGTTCAGCTTCTCGCGGGTCTCGTTGCCGATCGCCTGCGCGTTGGCGCGCGCATTCGCCAGCTCGGTCTCGTAGGCCTTCAGCGCCGCGTCGGACTCGTCCTTCAGCTTCTGCGCTTCGGCCAGATCGCCCTCGATCTTGTTCTGACGTGCGTCGATCGTCCCGCCGACCCGCGGCAGGGCGAAACGCGACACGATCAGGTAGAGCGCGACAAAGGCAATCGCCAGCGACACCAGCTGCGAGGCGAAATTGGACGAATCGAACGGCGGAAAGGCTCCGCCGTGATGTCCGCCGTCGGTCTCGGTGTGGGCGCCGGCTTTCTGGCCTTTTGCCTCGCCATGACTCTCAGCCATGGTGTTCTCCTGTTGCTGTCATGCGCGCCGCCCTTGGGATGACCTTTGGGCGGCGCGAAGAGGTTACCGCTGGTGCGGAACCGGGTTGCCGCAGAGCGGAACCGGGGTGCCGCTCAGAGCGGAACGAACAGCAGGAGCAGCGCGATCAGCAGCGAGAAGATGCCGAGCGCTTCGGTCACGGCGAAGCCGAAGATCAGGTTGCCGAACTGGCCCTGAGCGGCCGACGGGTTACGCACCGCAGCGGCGAGGTAGTTGCCGAAGATGATGCCCACGCCGACGCCCGCGCCGCCCATGCCGATGCACGCGATGCCCGCGCCGATAAGTTTTGCTGCTGCCGGTTCCATATGTAGCTCCTTGAGAAAGATAGACAGATTGGTGGGTGGAGATTCCCCGGACCGCTTAGTGTCCCGGATGAATGGCGTCGTTGAGGTAGATGCAGGTCAGGATCGCGAACACGTAGGCCTGCAGGAACGCGACCAGCAGTTCGAGGGCGTACAGCGCAATCGTGAGCGCCAGCGGCAGCACGCCGCCGACCCAGCCGAGCGCGCCCAGCGAGAAGCCGAGCATCGCGACGAAGCCCGCGAACACCTTCAGCGCGATGTGGCCGGCCAGCATGTTGGCGAACAGACGAACGCTGTGCGAGACCGGCCGCAGGAAGAACGACAGGATCTCGATGAACATGACCAGCGGCAGGATGTAGATCGGAACGCCGTGGGGGACGAAGATGCTGAAGAATTTCAGGCCGTTCTTGTAGACGCCATAGATCAGGACGGTGAAGAACACCAGAAGGGCGAGCGCCGCGGTGACGATCAGATGGCTCGCGATCGTGAAGGTGTAGGGGATGACGCCGACCAGGTTCGACACGCAGAGGAACATGAAGAGCGAGAAGATCAGCGGGAAGAACTTCATGCCTTCCGCGCCGGCCGTGCTGCGAATCGTGGTGGCGACGAACTCGTAGGAGATTTCGGCGACCGACTGCAGCCGTCCCGGAACCAGTTCCCGGCCGCTCGCCAGCATCAGCAGCGCAATCAGCAGCACCGCGATGAGCATGAAGAGCGAGGAATTGGTGAAGGCGATCGTGTGATTGCCGATGTGGCCGAGCGTGAAGAGGGGCTCGATATTGAACTGGTGGATCGGGTCGATTTTCATCCGCGCGGCTCTTGGTCCACCGGCTATCGTGCCGGTAATCGAATTTCAAATGTCGTGACTTCCCGCCAGCGCTCAGCGCTTGCCCGAGGCCACGCCCGCGGACCTCACCACGTTGACCACCCCGGCGACGAAGCCGAGCAGCGTTAACACGATGAAGCCGAATGGCGACGTCGACAGCAAACGGTCGACCCCCCAGCCAATCGCCGCTCCGACGGCAACGCCCGCGATCAGCTCCGAGGAAAGACGAAAACCGAGCGCCATCGCCGAAGCTCTGGCCGCACTGTCCCCGCTTTCATTTCCGGATTGATCAGTCTTGCTCCTGCGGCTGTCGCGAATTTCTGACAACCGATGATCGAGACTTCCGAGCCTTGCGGAAAGCGCAGCTTCGTCAGGAGGCGATTGATCGCGACTTCCATTTGCGCCGTCGTTGGTGTTCTCAGCCATGCTGCAAACACTAACCGATGCCGCGGATGATGGAAATTGCGCCCGTCCCCGTCAAAAGCCGCGCGGACCATACTTACCGCGTCTAATCAAGTCAAGATTGCGTCGTGACCAGTTATTGCTTTGATTCTGCTGGTTTTATTGGAAGATATTCAAGGTCAGAGTGACGCAGTGATCGCAGTGCAACAGCTTGCGTGGCATTGAGCGATATTGCGTGGCTTTTCCCGCTCTGCTGGGATCGCCGAAAGTCCCGTCCTCTCACCCAGTCAGATTCCGCATGCCGCGCCAGATCGACTACTACTTCTCGCTGCAATCGCCCTGGGCCTATATCGGCCACAAGCCTTTCGTTCGACTCGTAAGCACTTACGATCTCAAGGTAAATTACCGACCTGTGCTGCTGGTCGATCTGTTTTCGGAGACCGGCGGGCTGCCGCTCGCCAAGCGCCATCCGGTGCGGCAGCGCTATCGGATGATCGAGTTGCAGCGCTGGCGCGACAAGCGCGGGCTGAATTTTCATCTGCAGCCGGCCAACTGGCCGTTCAACGGGCGCCTCGCCGATGGTGTAGTAATCGCGATGCTCGAGGCCGGCCTCGACCCCGAGCCGTTCCTGCAACGGGCCTATCCTGCGGTCTGGGAGCAGCAGCTTAATCTTGCCGATCCTGCGACACTGGTGAAGCTCGCCGACGATGCCGGTTTGCCCGGCCGGCAGCTGGTCGAGCGCTCCGGCACTGAAGCGATCAGCGCGGCCTATGAGCAGAATCGCCAGAATGCACTGGACGCCGACGTGTTCGGCTCGCCCGGATACGTGCTCGATGGCGAGGTGTTCTGGGGCCAGGACCGGATTGAATTGCTTGAAGACGCGTTGAAGTCAGGCCGCAAGCCCTATAGCTCTGTGGTCTAGGGCAGGAATCAGGTCGAGGCGGAGCAAGCCATGCCCATCGCGATGTCGCCGTCGAAATTGTCCATCGCAATTGCTGCCATCCTGATCGCAAGCGGCGGCGCGGCGATCGCGCAAACCGCACCGGACACCGAGAATGGCCGCTACGCCTTGTCTCCGGCCGGCGACGGTTTCCTGCGGCTCGACACGCGCACCGGCGCGGTGTCGACCTGCACCAATTCCAGCGCCGGCTGGGCCTGTTACATGGTGCCGGACGAGCGGGCGGCGCTGGATGCAGAGATCGGGCGTCTGCAAGCCGACAATGACAAGCTCAAGGGCGAGCTCGCCGCGCGCGCACCGTCGGCCAAGACCGACGAGGCGTTGCCGAAATCGGATTCGTTGAAGAAGCCAGAGCCGAAGAGCGCCGAGGGCGAGCGCAAGATCGAGATCCCGCTGCCGAGCGACCGCGACATGGATCGCATGATGTCGTTCGTGGAGCGAGCCTGGCGGCGGCTGATCGAGATGGCCAACCGCGTGCAGCGCGACATCAATGGCGGCAAGATTTGAGGTGACGCTGCTCCAATGTCGTCCCGGCTCCCGTGCGCAATTGCGCACTAGGCCGGGACGACATGGTGAAAGTTACAGATGAATTCATCGAGGACCATCACGCACTCGGCGCCATCCTCCGTCGCGGCAACCAGCATCGTGTCGTCGCGCCTGGCGGTCGAAACGTCGGGCGCCGGCTTTACCGACATCACGCGCGAGGTCGCCAAATTCCTGCGCGAGGTGCGCGCCGGCGAGGGTGCGGTCACGCTGTTCATCCGCCACACCTCGGCCTCGCTGACGATCCAGGAGAATGCCGATCCGACCGTGCTGGTCGACCTGAAGACGGCGCTCGACCGTGCGGCGCCCGAAGACGGCGGCTGGCGTCATGACACCGAAGGCCCTGACGACATGCCGGCGCACATCAAGACCATGCTGACGGCGACCTCGCTGCAAGTCCCCGTGCTCGACGGCGAGATGGCGCTCGGCACCTGGCAGGGCATCTATCTGATCGAGCATCGCGCCCGTCCGCACCGGCGCGAGATCGTGCTGCAATTCGTCGGCGCCACGCGCTGATGCGCTGGACCTGTCTTTTAAGACGTGGCCTCCAAATGACATCGGCCGCGGATCGCTCCGCGGCCGATGCATTTTGATCGCGATGTCGACGGGTCAGGTCTTGCTGATGTCGACGTCCTTGGTCTCCGGCAGGAAGATCAGGCCGACCACCGCCGTGATGGCGGCGAAGATGATCGGATACCAGAGGCCGGCATAGATATCGCCGGTCGAGGCCACGATCGCGAACGCGGTCGCAGGCAACAACCCGCCGAACCAGCCGTTGCCGATGTGATAGGGCAGCGACATCGAGGTGTAGCGGATCTTGGTCGGGAACAGCTCGACCAGCATCGCGGCGATCGGGCCGTACACCATGGTGACGAAGATCACCAAAATGAACAGCAAGCCGATCACGGCCGCGACCTGCGGGCGGAAGATGTCGAACGGATGCGACATCTTCACGATGCCCGCATCGCCCGCCTTCGGATAGCCGGCGGCGGCCACCGCGGTGGTGATTGCCGCATTGCCGTCCTTGGCGTTGGCGTAGGGGACGTCCTTGCCGTTGACGACGACCTTCACGCCGGATCCGGCCGCGCCATAGGTCGTCGAGTACTTGACCGACGATTGGGCGAGGAAGGCGCGGGCAGTGTCGCAGGGCGCGGTGAACACGCGGGTGCCGACCGGGTTGAACAGGTCGCCGCAGCCTGCGGGATCGGCAACCACCTCGACCTTGGTCGATTCGATCGCCCTCTCCAGCGCCGGGTTGGCGTTGGAGGAGATCATCTTGAAGATCGGAATGAAGGTCAGCGCCGCGATCGCGCAGCCCGCCAGGATGATCGGCTTGCGTCCGATCCGGTCGGACAGCGCACCGAACACGATGAAGAAGCCAGTGCCGAACAGCAACGACCAGGCGATCAGAAGGTTCGCGGTGTAGCCGTCGACCTTGAGGATCGATTGCAGGAAGAACAGCGCATAGAACTGGCCAGTGTACCACACCACGCCCTGACCCATGGTGCCGCCGAGCAGTGCCAGAAGCACGATCTTGGCGTTCCCCCAGTTGGCGAAGGCTTCCGTCAGCGGCGCCTTCGAGCTCTTGCCTTCGTCCTTCATGCGCTGGAACACCGGCGATTCATTCAGCCGCAGCCGGATCCAGACCGAGATGCCGAGCAGCAGCACCGACACCAGGAACGGAATGCGCCAGCCCCAGTCCGCGAAATCCTTCTCGCCGGTGATCGAGCGGGTGAACAGGATCACCAGCAGCGACAGGAACAGGCCGAGCGTTGCGGTGGTCTGGATGAACGAGGTGTAATAGCCGCGCCTGCCGTTTGGCGCGTGCTCGGCGACATAGGTCGCAGCACCGCCATACTCGCCGCCGAGCGCGAGGCCCTGCAGCAGGCGCAGCGAGATCAGGATGATCGGCGCGGCGAGGCCGATGGTCTTGGCGTTGGGCAACAGGCCGACGATGAAGGTCGACAGACCCATGATCAGGATGGTGACGAGGAAGGTGTATTTGCGGCCGACGATGTCGCCGACCCGGCCGAACACGATCGCGCCGAACGGGCGCACCAGGAAGCCCGCGGCGAAGGCCAGCAACGCGAAGATGTCGCGGGTCGCCGGCGGATAGTCGGAGAAGAACTGCGCGCCGATGATCCCGGCCAGCGAACCGTAGAGATAGAAGTCGTACCACTCGAACACGGTGCCGAGCGACGAAGCGAGGATGACGAACCGCTCATCCTTCGTCATGCCGGCGGGCCGCGCCGAAGTTGCCGTCATTGTGGACATCTGGATTGCTCCCCCCGAATTATTGCTGCCATGCTCGTCCCGCCTGCCGGGTCAGGCTCGAATAAGCCTCAAGCTTGATTCAAGGTAACATCGCAGTGAAACCCGCCCCAATAAGACTTTTGGCTTTTGCAGGGTTGAACTTATCTTCAGGCAGAGAGCCAAAAGGAGCGCCCTCACATGCGTCTATTGCAGCGCACAAGCTCGGCGGATTAACTGCGTTGGCATCTGGTATTATCGAGCCCTTGCGTGATACTGCCGCGCGGGCGACAACCGAACGGCGCGGGCTTTGAAAGCCCGCTTGTGGGACTGAGATGACTACTGCTGCCAATACTCATCTTGTCATCGCCGACGATCATCCGCTGTTCCGTGATGCATTGCGCCAGGCGGTTTCGAGCGTCGTGAGTTCGGCCACGATCAGCGAGGCCGGATCGTTCGAGGATCTGACCGCGTTGCTGGAACGGGACTCCGAGGTCGACCTGATCCTGCTCGACCTGAGCATGCCCGGGATCAGCGGCTTCTCCGGCCTGATCTATCTGCGGGCGCAATACCCGGCGATCCCGGTGGTCATCGTCTCCGCCAGTGACGATGCCGGAACCATCCGCCGCTCGCTCGACTTCGGCGCCTCCGGTTTCATCCCCAAGCGCTTCGGCGTCGAGACCCTGCGCGATGCCATCATGAAGGTGATGGAAGGCGACGTCTGGGTTCCGCCGGACACCGATCTGTCGGCGGCCGGCGATCCCGACATGACGCGGCTGCGCGACCGCCTGGTCACGCTGACCCCGCAGCAGGTGCGGGTGCTGATGATGCTGTCCGAGGGGCTGCTCAACAAGCAGATCGCCTATGAGCTCGGCGTCTCCGAAGCGACCATCAAGGCCCATGTCTCGGCGATCCTGCAGAAGCTCGGCGTCGAAAGCCGCACCCAGGCCGTGATCGCCGCCGCCAAGATCGCCGGCGGCCAGTGGCGCCAGGGCACGCCGCCGACGTAGTCCCGAGCAACTCCGGCCATGATTGCCGGGCTCAGGGCACGGCATTGCGAGCCGACGGGTGGCGCGAAAGCACGCCCGATGGCACGCTTCCGCGAAGCCATCCTGATCCCATTCAAACTGCGCATCGGTCGAAAACCGAGTATCCTGTCCGGCATCGGCCCGTGAGAGGCCGCGTGCTTTTGGGGAGAACGCCATGACTTCAGTGACTCGCGTCGCCGGACTATCTCTGGCTGCGGCAATCCTTCTCGGTACCAGCTCTTTCAATTGCGCTCAGGCCAAGCCCCTGATGATCGTCGGCCTGGACGAGAAGCTGTTGTGGGACGACGACGGCAAGCCGGTGCTGTCAGCGCCCGGCAAGGATCAAGTGCTGATCGTCGATCTCGCCGATCCCGAGAACCCGAAGATTGCGGCTTCTCTCCCATTGAAGAACTCGGTCGTCGGCCCCCCGGTCAACGTCGCTATCGATCCGACCGGAACCGTGGCGCTGGTCGCGGATTCGGTCGACGTGGTGAAGGAAGGCGACGCCCTGAAGCAGGTACCGGACAACAAGATCTATGTGATCGATCTCAAGGCGACCCCGCCCAAGCTGGCAGCGACCATTGCCGGCGGAAAGCAGCCATCAGGCCTGAGCTTCAGTCCCGATGGCAAGATGGCGTTGGTCGCCAACCGCGGGGACAGTTCGATCAGCGTACTTTCGGTCAACGGCACTGACGTCAAGATCACCGACACGATATCGATGCCTGACAGTGTCGCACATGTCGCGTTCGCGCCAGACGGCAAGCACGCGCTGGTCGCGCGTTTTCCCGGGCACAAGATATCGGTGCTCGATATCGCCGGCGACAAAGTCACCTACGCCAAGATAGACCTGCCGGCCGGCCAATGGCCTTACAACGTCGCAGTGACCCCGAACAGCAAGATCGCATTGACGTCGGACAATGGCAACTCAGGCGCGTCGGACGGCAGCGTCGACACGGCCAGCGTCATCGATCTCGAAGCGAAGCCGCCGCGCATCATCGATCGCGTGGTGGTCGGCGATGGACCGGAGGGGCTTGGCGTCAGCCCGAAGGGGGATCTCGCAGTCTCAGTGATCCTGCGCGGCTCGAACATGAAGAATGCGTTCTTCCATGAGAAGAACGGCAGCGTCTCGGTCCTGAAGATCGACGGCAAGAAAGTGACCAAGACCGGAGATATCGAAGTCGGCGGACTGCCTGAGGCCGCGGTCTTCACGCCCGACGGAAAATACATCCTGGTCGGGAACTACCTCAGCCAGGATTTCTCGATCCTCAAGGTCGACGGAACTAACGTCACCGACACAGGCAAGCGCTTTCAGGTGCCAGGACACCCGGCGTCGGCCGGAATGGGACCGAACTAAACCGACGCTTGGCGATCTTGCGCTGGAGCATGTGATTTTGGGTTGAGGCGCCCGGATTGCGCCGGCGCGCGCTACTCCGCCGCCACCATCTGCTGGGTGCGCCACTGTCCGAGCAGGGCGCGCAGCGAGGCGGGTTTCACCGGCTTGTTCAGCACCGCGATGTTCTCCTCGCGCGCGGCGGCGCGCACCGCGGGGCTGCGGTCGGCGGTGATCAGGATCGCCGGAATGCCGTCGCCGAAGCGGCGGCGGATCTCGCGGATCGCGGCGACGCCGTTGCCGCGGTCGAGATGGTAGTCGACCAGCACGCCGGTGACGCGGCCGCCGGCGGCCTCGATCGCGCTGATCGCGCCGTCGGCGTCGAGCACCGCGATCACCTCGGCATCCCACGCCGTCAGCAGCGTCTTCATGCCGTCGAGAATGGCCGGATCGTTCTCGATGCAGACGATCAGCGAGCCGCTCATCGGCGTCTTCGACAGCGGCGTGGCGGTGGTGACCGCCGCGGTATGGTTCACGGCGGTCGCGACCGGCACGGTGACCGAGAACGCCGAGCCGCCGCTGACATTGGCCGAGATCGCGATGCGGTGGTTGAGCACCCGTGCCAGCCGTTCGACGATCGACAGGCCGAGGCCGAGGCCGCGGGCGATCCGGGCGCCCTGCTCGAGGCGATGGAATTCCTTGAAGATCTCGCCGCGCTTCTGCACGGGGATGCCGACGCCGGTGTCGAAGATGCTGATCTGGAGCGTGGCGCCGCGGCGGCGGCAGCCGATCAGGACGCGGCCGCGCGGGGTATATTTGATCGCGTTGGAGATGAAGTTCTGCAGCAGCCGGCGCAGCAGCGAGCGGTCGGATTCGACCGGCAGCGAGCAGGCCACGAAGCGCAGGTCGAGGCCCTTGTCGCGGGCGATCGGCATGAACTCGATCTCCAGCGAGCGCATCAGGTCGGCCATCCGGAAGCTCGTGATCGCCGGCGTCATGGCGCCGGCGTCGAGCCTGGAAATATCGAGCAGCGCGCCCAGGATGTCCTCGATCGCCTCGAGCGAGTCGTCGATGTTCTCGACCAGGCGGGAATCCTCGCCGCCGTTCTGGCGCTCGACGAGGCTCGTGACATAGAGGCGCGCCGCGTTGAGCGGCTGCAGGATGTCGTGGCTGGCGGCCGCCAGGAATCGCGTCTTGGAGGCGTTGGCGTCTTCCGCGATGCCCTTGGCGAGCGCGAGCTCCGAGTTCAGCCGCGTCAGCTCCTCGGTGCGGTCGCGCACCCGCTTCTCCAGCGTCGCGTTGGCGCGCTCCAGCGCCTCCGCCGCCTCGAAGCTCGGCGTGACGTCGGAGAAGGTGATGACGAGCCCGCCGCCCGGCATCCGGTTGGCACGCACCTCGATCACCAGATGGCGGTCCGTGAAGCGTTCCAGATAGGGCTCGCCCTCGGTGGTGTAGGCGCGCAGACGGGCCTGCAGCAGACCATCGCCGTCGCCGGACGCAGGCGGACTGATCGCGCCCATGAATTCGAGGATCTCTGACAGCGGGATGCCGAGCTGCACCAGATGCTGCGGCAGCCCCAGCAATTCGGAGAACTGGCGGTTGGAACAGATCAGCTGCAGATCGGCATCGAACACCGCGATGCCCTGGCGCACGTGATTGAGCGCGGTCTGCAGGATCTCGCGGTTGAAGTGCAGGGCGGCGTGGGAGTCGTCGAGCAGTTTCAGTGCGGCCTTGGCCGACACCGTGCGCCGCTGCAGCAGCAGCGACATCACGAGGCGCGAGGATGCGGCCCCGATCGAGGAGGCGATCAACCGCTCGGCATGCTGCAGCAGCTCGAAATCGGCCGGAGCCGACGCCAGCAGCACGATGTTGCGGTCGACGGCGAAGGAGGCGAAGGCCTCGCGGGTCCGGTCGGGGCCGAGATATTGCGTCACCGTGCTCTGGATGTCCTCCACCGTCACCGTGGTGCGCCAGCGCCGGAAGCTGGGCGCGATCGGGGCCAGCGCGTTGGGCACGAACACGTCGGCCTGCAACAGCTCGATCGAGGACGGCGCGCGCGCCAGCGAGAACAGCACATAGGTGAGGATGTTGAGCGCAAGGCTCCACAGCACGCCGTGCAGCAGCGGCGGCAGGTCGGCGCCGAACAGCGCCTGCGGCCGCAGCGCCTCGACCCCGAACGGCCCGTGCTGCAGCAGCATCAGGCCGGCGGTCGAGGTTTCCAGGAAACTCGGGATGAACAGCGTGTAGAGCCACGTCGCGAACCCGACCAGCATGCCCGCCATGGCGCCGCGTGCGGTGGCCCTGCGCCAGAACAGGCCGCCGAAGAACGCCGGCGCCAGCTGGGTGATCGCGGCAAACGACAACAGGCCGATCGCGACCAGCTGGGTGTTGCCGAGCGCGCGATAGTAGAAATACGCCAGCACCATGATGGCGAAGATCGAGAAGCGGCGCGCCTTCAGCAGGAAATCGCCAAAGTCCTTCTGGCCGGCCCTGGCGTCGTCGCTGCGCGGCAAGACCAGCGGCAGCACGATGTCGTTGGAGACCATGATCGACAGGGCGACGCATTCGACGATCACCATCGCGGTCGCCGCCGACAGCCCGCCGACGAACACGGCGAGGCTGAGCAATTGCGAATTGCCCTCGATCGGCAGCGCCAGCACGAACATGTCGGCATCGACCGCGCCGAACGGGAAGATGACGAGGCCGGCGATCGCGATCGGAATCACGAACAGGTTGATGGCGATGAGGTAGAGCGGGAACAGCCAGCGCGCCCGGGTGACTTCGGCGGGCGTCGAATTCTCGACCACGCTGACATGGAACTGGCGCGGCAGCAGCATGACCGCGCAGAACGACAGCAGCGTCATGATCAGGAAATTGCCGATCGACGGCACATATTCGATCGCGCGCGCCGCCTCCGGCGTCTTCAGGGCGCGCTCGTAGAGCTCGACCGGGGAGAACATCCAGAAGGTGACGAAGGCGCCGGCGGCGATGAAGGCGACCAGCTTGACGATGGACTCGGCCGCGATCGCCAGGATCAGGCCGTGCTGGTGCTCGGTCGCGTCGGTGTGGCGGGTGCCGAACAGCACTGCGAACACCGCCATCGCCAGCGTCACCATCAGCGCGATGTCGCCGATCACGGGGATTTTCGAGAACGCCTGGTCCTCGCTCAGGATGGTCTCCAGCGACGCCGCCACCGCCTTCAGCTGCAGCGCGATGTAGGGCACCGAGCCGATGATCGCGATCAGCGCCACGGTCGCCGCCACCGCCTGGCTCTTGCCGTAGCGCGCGGCGATGAAGTCGGCGATCGAGGTGATGTTCTGCGACTTGGCGAGCGCGATCACCCGGCGCAGCAGCGGCGTGCACAATCCGACCATCACGATCGGGCCGACATAGATCGCCAGGAAGTCGATGCTGGTGCGGGTGGCGAAGCCGACCGAGCCGAAGAAGGTCCAGGAGGTGCAGTAGATCGCCAGCGACAGCGGATAGATCCACTGGCTGGCGCGGCCGCGCTCGCCCGGCGACGTGCGGTCGCCGCGGCTGGCGATGAAGAACAACAATCCGATGTAGGCGAACGCCGTGGCGATTACGCCCCAGTCGTGCAGCATCGCTGCTTATCTCCGTCCAGGCCGGGGAAGGGGCCGGATGCCGGATTATATAACGCAAAGGGCCGGCCGCGCGATGCACGGCCGGCCCAAATTCGGGGTCGGAAGCGGATAGGGTTACTCGGCGGCCAGCGACTTCTGGCGCAGGGGCAGGCCGAGCCGGTCCCAGACCTGGAGCAGCGCCTCGGCCAGCGCGTCGATCAGGCCGTCGTCGTGGTAGGGCGAGGGCGTGATGCGCAGCCGCTCGGTGCCCTTGGCGACCGTCGGATAGTTGATCGGCTGGATGTAGATGCCGTGGTCCTCGAGCAGCAGGTCGGAGGCCCGCTTGCACTTCTCGGGATCGCCGACGAACAGCGGCACGATATGGGTGTCGCTCGACATGACAGGCAGGCCGGCGGCGGTCAGGATCGCCTTGGTGCGGGCGGCACGGTCCTGGTGGCGCTCGCGCTCCCAGTTCGAGGTCTTCAGGTGCCGGATCGCAGCCGTCGCGGCCGAGCAGATCGCCGGCGGCAGCGCGGTGGTGAAGATGAAGCCCGGCGCATAGGAGCGCACCGCGTCGATGACCTCGGCGCGGCCTGCAATGTAGCCGCCGAGGCAGCCGAAGGCTTTTGCCAGCGTGCCCTCGACGATATCGATCCGGTGCATCACGCCGTCGCGCTCGGCGATGCCGCCGCCGCGCGGGCCGTACATGCCGACCGCATGCACCTCGTCGAGATAGGTCATGGCGCCGTATTGCTCGGCGAGATCGCAGATCCTGCCGAGCGGCGCGACGTCGCCGTCCATCGAATAAAGGCTCTCGCAGACGATCAGCTTCGGCCGGTCGGGACCGGCGGCGATCAGGAGCTCCTCGAGATGTGCGACGTCGTTGTGGCGGAAGATCTGGCGCTCGCAGCCGGCCTGGCGCACGCCCTCGATCATCGAATTGTGGTTCAGCGCGTCCGAAAGGATCAGGCAGTTCGGGATCAGCTTGGCGAGCGTCGAGATGCCGGTCTGGTTCGAGACATAGCCCGAGGTGAACAGCAGCGAGGCTTCCTTGCCGTGGAGGTCGGCGAGCTCCGCCTCGAGCTGCACCAGCGGGTGATGGGTGCCCGCGATGTTGCGGGTGCCGCCGGCGCCGGTGCCGACCCGGGTCGCGGTCTCGACCATGGCGCCGACCACCTTGGGGTGCTGGCCCATGCCGAGATAGTCGTTGGAGCACCAGATCACGACGTTGCGGCTGCCTCTCGGCGAATGCCAGGTCGCGTGCGGGAAGCGGCCTGCGATCCGCTCGAGGTCGGCGAACACCCGGTAGCGCCGCTCGTCGTGCAGGCGGTTGAGGGCGGTATTGAAGAACTGGCTGTAATCCATCGGCAAACCCAAAAAGCGGAACCTGACCGGAATGACTGCTTCTTCTTAGAGCTTTTCCAGCTCTAATGTCCATGCATTGACCCACATCTGGGCATGCGTCGCAGTTGGGCAAATTGCCCTAGCCGGGGCCGTTCGGCTTGATTTCGGTCAAATCGCCGGGCGATACCTTGCCGCCCGGCCGCCTTCAGGTGGTCTTGAAGCGCAGCATGCCGTCGGCATGCATCTCGGCCGTCAGGCGGCCCTCGACCAGCATGTAGTTGACATGGGCGACCAACTCGCCGGCCGCAAAACCCATCTGGTGCTCGTCCAGCACGTGCTTGTGGAACACCACGGGCACCAGCTCCTTGGAGGTCTGCGGCACCTCGCGGCAGGCCTCGGCGATCAGCCGGCAGCGCTCCTCATGGTGATCGGCGAGCTGCTTGATCCGGGTCTTCAGCCCGTAGAACGGCACGCCGTGGCCGGGCAGCACCATCACGTCGTAGGGCAGGGTGGTGGTCAGGCTCGCCAGCGACGCCAGATATTCGCCGAGCGAGTTCTGCTCGGGCTCGACCGCCCAGACGCTGACATTGGGCGAGATCTTGCTCAGCACCTGGTCGGCGGACAGGAACAGCTTGTCGGCCGCGCAATACAGCATCACCTGGTCGAGCGCGTGGCCGCCGCCGGTGATCACCTTGAAGCGCCGCGTGCCGATCACGACCTCGTCGCCATGGGTGAGGCGGTGATAGGACGGCGGCAGCACCGAGACGCGCTTCAGGTAATCCTGGCCGCGGCCGAGCAGCTTCTCGGTCAGGTCCTCGTCCATGCCGTGGCGGCGGAAGAACAGCCGCTGCGCGTTGCGCCGCTCCTCGGTGCCGCGGTTCTGGTGATAGACCGACTGCAGATATTCCACCTGCGACATGAACAGCGGGCAGCCGAAACGCTCGGTGATCCAGCCGGCGAGACCGACATGGTCGGGGTGCGAATGCGTCACGATCAGGCGGGTGACCTTGACGTGCTTCAGCGGCCCCTCGAACAGCGTGGTCCAGGCCGCGATCGATTCCTCATTGCCGAAGCCGGCATCCACCATGGTCCAGCCGTCGCCGTCGGCGAGCAGATAGATGTTCACATGGTTGAGGCGGAACGGCAGCTTCAGTCGCGCCCACAGCACGCCGGGAGCCACCTCCACGACCTGGTCGTGGCCGGGATGGTTCTCCCAAGGGTATCGCAGTGCCTCCGCCGAGGAGTGCACGGGGTCGGTCTTCGTATGCATGCTACCGGCTTAGCGGCACACGGGCCGCCGCGCCAGCCGAAAAATCAGATAGTCGTCCGGAGAATGGGACGGGAGATCGCCGGAATTCCGTAGCCCGGATGAAGCGAAGCGCAATACGGGACAGGTCACTTTGTCAAACCTCCCCTTGAAAAGGGGAGGTCGCTTTGCTCGCAGAGCAAAGCGGGTGGGGATCTGCTCTCTCCACATAGAGCGTCGCCTGCGGCTGACCCCCATCCCGACCTTCCCCCTTCAGGGGGAAGGGGAAGACAAACGGTGGTCCCGGATTTCGCTGCGCCCCATCCGGGCTACGGAATATCGTTGCTACGCCGCGCGGATGTTCGACAGGAAGCCGTCGATCTCCGAGCGCAGCACGTCGGCCTCGCGGCGCAGTGCGTCGGAGGCGCTCAGCACCTCGCCGGCGGCAGTGCCGGCTTCGGCCGAGGCGGTGGAGACGCCGACGATGTTGCTCGACACCTCGCTGGTGCCGCCCGCCGCATGCTGGATGTTGCGGGCGATCTCGCGGGTCGCCGCGCCCTGCTGCTCGACCGCGGCGGCGATCGCGGTGGTGACGTCGTTGATCTCGCCGATCGTGCTCGAGATGTTGCGGATGGCGGAGACCGCCGTGGTCGTCACCTCCTGCATGCTGACGATCTGCTGGCGGATTTCCTCGGTCGCCTTTGCGGTCTGGCTCGCGAGGTTCTTCACCTCGGAGGCGACCACGGCAAAGCCGCGGCCGGCCTCGCCGGCGCGCGCCGCCTCGATGGTGGCGTTGAGCGCGAGCAGATTGGTTTGCGAGGCGATGGTCTGGATCAGGTCGACCACGACGCTGATGCGTGCGGCATTGTCGGCGAGCCCCTGCATCGTGCTGTCGGTGGCGCTGGCTTCCTCCACCGCCTTGCGGGCGATCTCCGCCGAGGTGACGACCTGGCGGCCGATCTCCTGGATCGAGGACGACAGCTCCTCGGTGCCGGCCGACACCGTCTGCACGTTGACCGAGGTTTCCTCGGCGGCCGACGCGACGGCGTTGACCAGGGCGCTCGACTGGTCGGCGGTCGCCGACATGCTCTGCGCGGTCGACTGCATCGAGTTCGCCGCGGTCTGCAGGCTGCCGAGCGCGCTGCGGACGTTGGATTCGAACGTGACGATCTGCGCTTCCATGCGCGAGGCGCGCTCCGCCTTGGCGCTGCGGTCCTTGTTCTGGTTTTCCGTGAGCTCGCGGCTCTCGACCATGCTCTCGCGGAACACCTGCAGCGCGTCGGCCATGACGGCGATCTCGTCGCGCTGGCGGCTCTGCGGGATCTCGGTGTCGAGGTCGCCGTCGGACAGCAGCTGCATCGAGCGCTGCAGGCCGCGGATGCGGCGCAGGATGTTGCGTCCGACATAGAGCCAGACGAACAGGAACGAGCCGACCAGCGTCAGCGCGCCGAGGCCGATCATCACCATGGTGGCGAGCGAGATCTGCTGCCGCGCCTGGAAGGTCGAACTGTCGGTCTCCTTCTGCACCGCGTCGACCAGCTGCTGGACGCTGATGCCGAGCCCGACATTGAGCTTGCGCGTCTCTTCCAGGATGGTCTGGCCGTAGTCGATCGCGTCGAGCTCCTTCTGGCGGATCTTGAACACGCCGGTCTTGCCTTCGCCGAGCACGAGCAGCCTCGAGGCGGTGTCGCGCACCGCAACGATCGCGGGATTGTTCGGCAGGTCCTCGAGGTTGGACTTGACGCGTTCGCGCCCGGCCTTGAACTCGGCCTCGATCGCATCGAGGGTTTCGCTGGAATTGGCCGACAGCGCCGCGGTCATGTCGGCGGCCATCAGATTGCCGGCGGCGAGCACGTTGCTGATCTGGCCGACGGTGCGGGCCGCTTCGGTGGCGTCGTCCGCGGACACCTCGGCCGCGGCGAGGATGGCGTTGAGCCGGGTCTGCGCGTCGAGCATCGCCGGACTTGCGGCGGAGACGAACGCCGCCTGCGCCTTGCGCAGCGCGTTGTACTGCTTGTCGCGCAGCGCGCCGACCTCGAGCCGCTCGCGCGCCGCCGAGATCAGGCTCTTGGTCGCCTCGTCGGTGTTCTTGACGTTCTCCTGCAGCGCGCTGACCACGGACTTGTCGGCGCCGAGCTCGATGATCTCGCCGAGCTTCGCATTGGTGAGCCGCGCGACGTCCTGCACCTTCTTGGTGCGATCGTTCAGCGCGTCCTCGCTCTGCACGGCGAGCAGGCCGGGGCCTTGCGCCGCGAGCGAGGCGCTTTGCGCGGCAAGTTGCAGGCTCGCGGCAAGCCGCGGAATGTCGCGGCCAGAAAGATCGGTCATGGTGCCGCCGAGCTGATGCAGCACGACGCCGGCGCCTGCGCTGATCACCAGTGCCATGCCTGCGATGACAGCGAACGCTGCGAACAGGCTGCCCCTGACGCCCATCTGCGGCAGATGGATACGCTTGAGATTTGGTTTGCCGAGCTTGAACCGAAACGCCATTGCCCCCGTGCCCCCTGGCCCCACTACGCTTGGCCACTATCCTGGCCACTACTCTTGGATGTTTCCCCGGCGCGGGAGTATCGGTGCGGCCGGTTAACAAAATCGGGAAAATTGCGACCATCTGCGGGATTTTTCAGGGCGGCCACGCCGCAGCGCCGTCCTGGTTCGCTGTGCGGAATCGATGCACGTGATCGGACGCAAAAAGGCCGGCGTGCGCCGGCCTTTTCCACTATCGGTTGTGGGCAGTATTCTCAGTAGCGGCCGTAGGCGGGGCCGCCGAGGTTGCCGAGGTTGAAGCGGTAGTTGAGGCCCGCCTTCACCGTGTGCTCGTCGTTGTGGAAGCTGCCGACCGGCACCAGCGCGCCCGGCGCGGTGAAGCGGCTGTCGCCGAAGTCGTAGTACTGGTACTCGACCTTGGCCGACCAGTTCGGCGCGAACATGTATTCGGCGCCGCCGCCGATGGTCCAGCCGTTGCTGTGGTTGTCGCTGAGCGCGAAGCCGACCGGCGCGCCGCCGAGCGTCACCGTTTCGTTGTTGTCGGAATAGGCGTAACCGCCCTTCACATAGATCAGGCCCGGGCCCCAGGTGTAGCCGACGCGGCCGGTGATCGAGCCGATGCCGCGCTGGTTGTTGTTGTAGACGTAGCCGCCCGGGAAGATCGCGTTGAGCTGGTGGCCGCCGACCCAGGAATACTGGCCTTCGACGCCGATCACCCACATCGGCGACAGCTGCCAATCGTAGCCGCCCTGCACGCCGCCCATGAAGCGGGCGTCGGAGTCAGAGAGCGCGAGACCGTTGAAACTGTTGTTCTGGGAGAACACGCCGCCGAGATGGCCACCGAGATAGAAGCCGGTCCAGTTGTAGAGCGGAGCGGCGTAAACAGGCGCGGGCGCCTTCTGATAGTAGCCGCGGGAGCCGAGGTCGGCAGCCTCGGCGGTCGCGCCAAAGGCGGCGACGGCCGCCGCGACGGCGGCGGTTGCGAGCAGGAACTTCTTCATGGGGGCAGTCTCCGGACAAGTCATGAGGCGCAGCGTGAATGGCGCCATCCACGGCGATGGGTTAGACCGCATTTGAATAAAATGCAGTCACCGGAAGGCTGTTCGGAGCGTTAAGTCGCAGCCTTTGCGGCGAAACGTTTTGTTGTGCCTAACGAACGCTTAAGGCTGAATGAAGCAAGGCTTAACGGTGCGCGCGACGCGCGTTTCCTGTTAACCAAGCCGCCTGCTACGCTAGTCGCTTGCGCACGTCGTCGCGCATCTGCTCGCGGAATGCCTGGCGGCGCGCGGCGCGATCTTTGACCGGAACGTCGTGGCGATCGAACACGTCGAACTTCTCCAGGATCGGATAGCGCTCGCTCGCCATCGCCAGCACACGCAGCAGGGCGGCAACCTTCGGGGTCGGGCCGGTGACTTCCCATCGGCGCAGCTTCTCGGCGCCGTCGGCGGCCGATAACCCGCACAGCTTCGCCATGTCAGCCGCCGTCAGCTCGCGGCCCAGCGCCTCGCCGAGATGTTCGCGCAATTTCTTCAGTTCTGGGCCGGTCACGCTGGGTCCGCTCCGCGATGGCAAAATGTGAAGTGAGTCACATGACGTGCTCGAGGTGCGGGCTATACACCGCGCATGCGACTTCTAGAGCTTTTTTCGTTCCGATTGAATCGGAACGCGGCTCTGGATTCTTGTTTTGACGCGTTTTCATCACGCGAACCGGTACCCGCTTCGCTCGAAAACGCTTCTGGAGGACACCATCATGCACGGCATCATCGAAAGCCTCAGCCCCGAACACGATCAGATCGATTGGAAATGGGTCGGCAGTGTGTTCGCGTTCTACGTCGTGCTGACGATCGGCGGGATGGGCGCGCTGCTGGCGCATTGATCCAGCGCATGCGGGCGCCCCGCGTGCCTGCGATTGCCATTGTTTGCGAAGATCCTGGTGCTGCCAGACAGGATTGAACTGTCGACCTCTCCATTACCAATGGAGTGCTCTACCACTGAGCTACGGCAGCATGCCCGGGAAAAATTGAATCGGCCCCAAGGGCCCGTCCAAGCGGGCGGTTCTTGCCACAGGCCTCCCTTTGGCGCAAGCGAAACAGCGCCCCGGTCGCCCTTGAAATCGGCAGAAATCGACGGCCTCGCCGATGATTTTGGCCAATTCGGCCGATTTTGGCCGGATTGGGTTCCCGATCGCGCCGAAACCATCCCGATCCGCGCTTGCCGCCGAATCATATCGCCGCAACTGGCCGACCGGGCAGGGTGCGCGGACATCCGCCATTGGCTATGCTCGGCTCGCGCCGGGCGATGGCGGTTCGAGAGTTTTGCAATGACAGGCGATCAGGACAGAGGCGGCGGGCAGGCCGGAGCCCGCGTGAAGGATTCACGACAGGATCGTCTCAAGCTGGCGTTGCGCGAAAACCTGAAGCGGCGGAAATCGCAGGCGCGCGGTCGCGAGGATGTGGCTTCCGAACCAGCCGATGGCTCGGTAGATGACGCCGGCGGAAACGAGCCGCGCCGTTAACCCGGTTCGTGCGCATTGTTAAAGGAAGCGGGTCGCCGAGATGGCTGTAGATGAGACGACGATCGATCGGCTGAGCGCAACCGCCTATGCCTTCCCGCGCCATGAGCAGACCTTTCCGACCCTGACCGCGCACGAGATCGAGCGGATGCGCCGCTTCGGCGAGCGGTGCTCATACCAGGACGGCGAGGCGCTGTTCGAGACCGGCAAGCCAGGTCCCGGCATGTTCGTGGTGCTGTCGGGCAGCGTGTCGATCACCCAGCGCGACGGCCTCGGCCATGTCGCGCCGATCATCGACCAGGGACCGGGGCAGTTTCTCGCCGAGATCGGCCAGCTCTCCGGCCGCCCGGCGCTGGTCGACGGCCATGCCGACGGGGTGGTCGAGGCGCTGCTGCTGCCGCCCGACCGGCTGCGCGCGCTTTTGGTTGCCGAGGCCGATCTCGGCGAGCGCATCATGCGCGCGCTGATCCTGCGCCGGGTCAGCCTGATCCAGGGCGGCGCCGGCGGGCCGGTGCTGATCGGCCCCGCCTCGGTCGGCAACATGGCGTCGCTGCAGAATTTTCTGGCGCGCAACGGCCAGCCGCACCACTTCCTCGACCCCGAGACCGACAAGGATGCCGCCGACCTCGTCGCGCGCTATTCGCCGACACGCGCCGAGCTGCCGCTGGTGGTCTGTCCCAACGGCACCGTGTTGCGCAATCCGTCAGAGACCGCGCTTGCGATGGCGCTCGGCATGATCGGCAACAGCGCGCATGAAAAACTCTACGATGTCGCCGTGGTCGGCAGCGGCCCGGCCGGGCTTGCCACCGCGGTCTATGCGGCCTCGGAAGGCCTGTCGGTCGCGGTGTTCGATTCCCGCGCCTTCGGCGGCCAGGCCGGCGCCAGCATGCGCATCGAAAACTATCTGGGCTTTCCGACCGGCATCTCCGGCCAGGCGCTGGCCGGGCGCGCCTTCAACCAGGCGCAGAAATTCGGCGCCGAGATGCTGATCCCGGTCTCGATCAAATCGCTCGACTGCACGAAAGCGTCCGGCGCATTCGTGCTCGACACCGCCTGCGGGCATACGTTGCGTGCGAAATCCGTGGTGGTCGCCAGCGGGGCGCGCTATCGCCGGCCCGAGATCTACAATCTCGATGCCTTTGAAGGCCGCGGCGTCTGGTACTGGGCCTCGCCGATCGAGGCGCGACTCTGCGCCAACCAGGATGTCGTGCTGGTCGGCGGCGGCAACTCCGCGGGGCAGGCGGCGGTGTACCTGTCGGCACATGCCCGCAGGGTCAACATGATGATCCGCGGCGGCGGGCTCGGGGCCAGCATGTCGCGCTATTTGATCGAGCGCATCGAGGCGACGCCGAACATCGAATTGATGTTCAACACCGAGGTGATCGGGCTCGACGGCGCCGAGACGCTGCAGCGGGTGCGCTGGCGCAGCCGGCTCGCGCCCGACGAGTTCACCATGGATATCCGCAATCTCTTTTTGTTTGTCGGCGCCGATCCGGCGACCGGCTGGCTCGAGGGTTGCGGAGTGCAGGTCGACCGCGGCGGCTTCGTGATGACCGGCGTGCAGACCGGCGAGGGCGCGCGCGCCGTGCCGCTGCTCGAGACCACGGTGCCCGGCGTGTTCGCGGTCGGCGACGTCCGCTCCGGATCGGTAAAGCGCGTCGGCGGCGCGATCGGCGAGGGCGCGCAGGTCGTCGCGGCCCTGCACGGCTATCTCGCCGACGCGGGCAGTCCGACGCTGTAAGTACGATTGACGAGGTAGACGCAAACGTTTCCCGTCATCCTGAGGTGCGAGCGGAGCGAGCCTCGAAGGATGAATCGGCCAGAGTGCGGCCGTGCATCCTTCGAGACGCGCGTTCCGCGCTCCTCAGGATGACGGGTTAGAGAGGCGCACAAGGTAAGAGGTCGCAAATGACAAAAGGCTGCACCCATATCGCCGGCATCCAGGACGTCACGCCGAGCGCGCTCGGCTGCGAGGAGTGCCTGAAGAGCGGCAGCCGCTGGCTGCATTTGCGCATCTGCCGGACCTGCGGCCATGTCGGCTGCTGCGACGACTCGCCGAACCGGCATGCCACGGCGCATTTCCACGCCACCGGTCATCCCGTGATCGAGGGCTACGATCCGCCGGAAGGCTGGGGCTGGTGCTATGTCGACGAGGTGCTGTTCGACCTGTCGAAGCGCAAGACGCCGCATGACGGACCGATCCCGCGCTATGATTGATACAGCTTCGCGCAGGGCGCACGATGCCGCATCGTGTGACATACGTGCGAAAATTTTCAGCAATCGCCGGCGCCGGCAAAATTTTAGATGAGATGTCGGCCGTCCTGCCATCGAAGCATGTAGCAATTTTCCGTCACGCATCGTAACCTCGCATGCGGGTCTCAGCGGGGAGTGCGCCACATGACGACATTGGTGCTTGTGCACGTCATTATCAGCCTGATTGCAATCGTCGCCGGTGTACTCGTGATGTTCGGGCTGCTCGGCTCGCGCGCGATGCCGGGGCTGACCGCGATCTTCCTCGTGCTCACGATCCTGACCAGCGCCACCGGCTTCGTGATCCCGCCCTTGGTGACCGAGAAGCTGCTGCCGTCGCACATCATCGGCGGGCTTTCGCTGGTGCTGCTCGCGATCGCCTGCATTGCGCTCTATGCGATGCAGCTCAAGGGCGCCTGGCGTCCGATCTATGTCGTGACCGCGATGGTCTCGCTCTATCTCAACGTCTTCGTGCTGGTCATCCAGAGCTTCCTCAAGGTGCCGGCGTTGCAGGCGCTGGCGCCGGCCGTGCCGCCGAACCCGCCGTCCGGGCCGGTGTTTGCGGCGGTGCAGGGCATCGTGCTGGTGTTCTTCGCCGTGGTGATCATCGGCGCCTGGCGCCGGTTCAGGCCGGTCACGTTCGCCTGATCTGACGCGCGCGACATCATTTCGCGGCGACACGCGGCATAGAACACGATGCACGATCGTGCGGCGTCGGGCGCTCATGCCTGACGCGCCGAGAACCGATACATTTGGCAGAAGAGGAGCGATCAAATGCCCACCATCACCACCAAAGACGGCGTCGAGATCTTCTACAAGGATTGGGGCTCCGGGCAGCCGATCGTGTTCAGCCACGGCTGGCCGCTGTCGTCGGACGACTGGGACGCGCAGATGCTGTTCTTCGTGGGGCACGGCTTTCGCGTCGTCGCCCACGACCGCCGCGGCCACGGCCGCTCCGCCCAGGTCGCCGACGGTCATGACATGGATCACTACGCCGACGACCTCGCTTCCGTCACCGCGCATCTCGATCTGAAGAACGCCGTGCATGTCGGCCATTCCACCGGCGGCGGCGAGGTGGTGCACTACATCGCCCGCCACGGCGAGAGCCGGGTAGCGAAGGCGGCGATCCTGAGCGCGGTGCCGCCGTTGATGGTGCAGACCGCGAACAATCCCGGCGGCCTGCCGAAGTCGGTGTTCGACGGCCTGCAGGCCCAGCTCGCCGCCAACCGCTCGCAATTCTACCGCGACCTGCCGGCCGGGCCGTTCTACGGCTACAACCGGCCCGGCGCAAAACCGTCGGAAGCCGTGATCCAGAACTGGTGGCGGCAGGGCATGATGGGCGGCGCCAAGGCGCATTACGATGGCATCGTCGCGTTCTCGCAGACCGACTTCACCGAGGATCTGAAGAAGATCAACGTGCCGGTGCTGGTGATGCATGGCGACGACGACCAGATCGTGCCCTACGCCGACTCCGCGCCGCTCTCGGCCAAGCTCCTGAAGAACGGCACGCTGAAGACCTACAAGGGTTTTCCGCACGGCATGCCGACGACGGAGGCCGAGACGATCAACAAGGATCTTCTGGCGTTCATCAAGGGCTGAGGCGCGGGGCTGCATTCTCCGCCGCGCCGGTCTAACGCGTCCTCGGCGAATGAGGTTCGCTCTGGACGTCCACGAACTCGTCATGCCCGGGCTTGTCCCGGCCATGACGATATGTCGGAACTCCGTCGATCCAATATGCGGTTGCCGGGCGGCGAAGGTGCCGTTTGGGCGGAGCCGGTTCCTCCGGCTCGAATTCCATTGACCGTCTGGTACCTCCCGGGCCGCGAGGCGTTATAACCACCGTCATGTCGCCGCCCGCGCCGCTGAAACTGATCGCCCTCGACGCCGATGACCTCGCGGTCATCTCGGCCCATGTGCAGGACGCCCGCGTCCAGCCCTCCGACATCGTCTGGCGCCAGGACGAGAAGCGCCTCGTGGTCGGCCTGAACCGGCTGGACTGGGAGCAGACCCTGTCGGGCGGCACCTGCTCGCGCCGGCTGATCGCCGCATTGAGGTTCGACCGGGTGCTGGCATGCAAGTCGCGCAATATCGACCTGGAGGCCCCGGAAGCCACCCTGGAACTGCTCGGGATCGAGTTCTATGCCACCGACCCGCCGGGCGGCAGCGCGCTCCTGATGTTCGGCCATGGCGGGGCGCTGCGGCTCGATGTCGAGTGCCTGGAGTGCGAATTGACCGATCTCGGGGAAGACGACCTTGGGATGGCGCCGGGCTGATTGGGCGTGTCATTCCGGGTTCGGTCCTGCGGACCGCCCCGGAATGACATCCCCAAGGGTTGACGGCCATTATCCGTCGCGCCATTGAGCAGGGACCCGAATTCCTCCTAAGAAAGCCGTCATGCCCGTTCGCCTGGACCGACAGAGCGCCGATTTCGAGCAGCGATTCCGCGATTTCCTGGCGGCCAAGCGCGAGGCGTCGGCCGACGTCGAGCGCGCCACCCGCGCGATCGTCGACGACGTGGCGGCCCGCGGCGATGCGGCGCTGCTCGAGGCGACCAAAAAGTTCGACCGCCTCGAGATCGACGCGGCCGGCCTGCGCATTACCGCAGCCGAGATCGATGCCGCGGTCGCGGCCTGCGACCCCAAGACCGTCGAGGCCCTGCGGTTCGCGCGCGACCGGATCGAGACCTTCCACCGCCGCCAGTTGCCGAAGGACGAGCGCTTCACCGATGCCGCCGGCGTCGAGCTCGGCTGGCGCTGGAGCGCGGTCGATGCGGTCGGACTCTATGTGCCCGGCGGCACCGCGGCCTATCCGTCCTCGGTGCTGATGAACGCGGTGCCGGCCAAGGTCGCCGGCGTGCCGCGCGTGGTGATGGTGGTGCCGGCGCCGGACGGCAAGCTCAACCCGCTGGTGCTCGCGGCCGCTCATCTCGGCGGCGTCTCGGAAATCTACCGCGTCGGCGGCGCCCAGGCGGTGGCGGCGCTGGCCTACGGCACCGCAACGATCGCGCCGGTCGCCAAGATCGTCGGCCCCGGCAACGCCTATGTCGCCGCGGCAAAACGGCTGGTGTTCGGCAAGGTCGGCATCGACATGATCGCCGGTCCCTCCGAGGTGCTGGTCGTCGCCGACGACACCGGCAATGCCGACTGGATCGCGGCCGATCTCCTGGCGCAGGCCGAGCATGATGTCAGCGCGCAGTCGATCCTGATCACCGACAGTGCACGGCTCGCCGCCGACGTCGAGCGCGCGGTCGAGGCGCAGCTGGCGACCTTGCCGCGCGCCGAGATCGCCCGCACCTCGTGGAACGATTTCGGTGCCGTGATCAAGGTGGCAAAACTCGACGACGCGGTCGAGCTCGCCAATGCGATCGCGGCCGAGCATCTGGAGATCATGACCGCGGACGCCGAGGGCCTGTCGAACAAGGTCCGCAACGCCGGGGCGATCTTCCTCGGGGCCCATACGCCGGAGGCGATCGGCGATTATGTCGGCGGCTCCAACCATGTGCTGCCGACCGCGCGCTCGGCGCGGTTCTCGTCCGGCCTCGGGGTGCTTGACTTCATGAAGCGAACCTCGATCCTGCGGTGCGGGCCGGATCAGTTGCGTGCGCTCGGGCCCGCCGCGATGACGCTCGGCCAGGCCGAGGGTCTCGATGCCCATTCACGTTCCGTCGGATTGCGCCTCAACCTCTCATGAACAAGCCACCAGACGACGAGGATTCCAACAATCGCATCGTCGCGGTGACGCTCGACGAGGAATCGATCGGCCGTTCCGGGCCCGATATCGAGCATGAGCGCGCGATCGCGATCTACGATCTGATCGAGCAGAACCTGTTCGCGCCCGAGGGCGCTGCCGGGCCGGGGCCCTACACCCTGCATATCGCGATCACCGGCAACCGGCTGATGTTCGATATCCGCAAGGAGGACGGCGCGCCGGTGGTCGCGCATCTGCTGTCGCTGACCCCGTTCCGCCGCGTCGTGAAGGACTACTTCATGATCTGCGACAGCTACTATCAGGCGATCCGGACCGCGACGCCGGACAAGATCGAGGCGATCGACATGGGCCGCCGCGGCATCCATGACGAGGGCTCGCGCACGCTGCAGGAGCGGCTCAAGGGCAAGGTGCGCGTCGATTTCGAGACCGCGCGGCGGCTATTCACGCTGATCACCGTGCTGCACTGGAAGGGTGAAGGCGCATGATCGGTGAAGCGGTGATTGACGGGGGCGTACCCCGATCGAAAAAAGCCTGATCGCATGGAAGCGCCGCGCGCGCGCAACCCCCAGGCCGTGCTGTTCGCATGCGGCCTGAACAGCGTGCGGTCGCCGATGGCCGAAAGCCTGCTGCAGCAGATGTTTCCGCAAGGCCTCTATGTCCGCTCGGCCGGCGTCAAGAAGGGCGAGCTCGACCCGTTCGCCGTCTCGGTCATGGCCGAACTCGGCCAGGACATTTCCAGCCACAAGCCGCAAACCTTCGAGGAACTCGAGGACTGGGAGGGGCTGAACTTCGATCTCATCATCACGCTGTCGCCGGAGGCGCACCACAAGGCGCTGGATCTCACCCGCACGCTCGCCGCCGATGTCGAATACTGGCCGACGCAGGATCCGACCGGCACCAGCGGCAACCGCGAGCAGAAGCTGGCCGCCTATCGCGAGGTCTGCGATGGTCTTCTGCTGCGCATCCGCCGCCGCTTTGCCAAGGCTGGCGCGGCAAACCTGTGAGGCACGGCGAGGCGAGGGGACCGGCGTGTTCCGATTCGCAGAACCGCCGCTTGTCGCCAGACTGACAAACAGCTGTGCTTATGGGGCCTTGTCTCCAGGCGGGGGCGCGATTCGCGACCGGTTCCAAGGTTGTGCATCCATGCCCCATCCGATAGGTTCCGCCCGCGTCCGTCCCTCCGATTCAGCCCAAAAGCCCGCATGCTAGGCCGTCCCAAATTCGTTCTTGCTTCCGGTTCGCCGCGGCGGCTGGCCCTGCTCAACCAGGCCGGCATCGAGCCCGATGCGCTGCGCCCGGCCGATGTCGACGAGACCCCGCGGCGGGGCGAGTTGCCGCGCGCCTGCGCCAACCGCCTGGCGCGCGCCAAGGCCGACGCCGCGCTGAAATCGGTGCATCTTGACGACGACCTGCGCGGCTCCTTCATCATTGCCGCCGACACCGTGGTCGCGGTCGGCCGCCGCATCCTGCCCAAGGCCAATCTGGTCGACGAGGCCGCGCAGTGCCTGCGGCTGCTGTCGGGCCGCAATCACCGCGTCTACACCGCGATCTGCGTGGTCACGCCGCGCGAGGCATTCCGTCAGCGCCTGGTCGAGACGCGCGTGCGATTCAAGCGGCTCAGCGAGGACGACATCCAGGCCTATATCGGCTCCGGCGAATGGCGCGGCAAAGCCGGCGGCTACGCGGTGCAGGGCATTGCCGGATCGTTCGTGGTCAAGATGGTCGGCTCCTACACCAATGTGGTCGGCCTGCCGCTCTACGAGACCGTGACCTTGCTCGGCGGCGAGGGCTTTCCGATCCGCCACGGCTGGCTCAACTCCGTCGCGGTGTGAGGTATCCACTTTCGCGCGGCGACGGCCGTCGATAGCCGGATGCGATAGCTCCTCCCAACGCCACGCTGCCAAAATATCGAAAACAACCCCATGCAAAGGAGCCGGCGGCTGGCGGCGTTCGACAGGGCAACTTCGACACGGCAACTTGACGCGTCGGGCAACTCAGCGGCATTCTTCCATTATCCAGAAATCGCGGAGACGCCCCTCGCTCCGAGGCTATCGCCCTGTGCTTGCGGGCGAGGTCGCCGTCTCGAGCCACGAGGCCAGGCACCTGCGCGGCCGGCGAAGACCATGTGCGATTGCCCTGCCCGCAAGCAGAGAGGGAGCGCAGCGGAACATGCGGCAGATGATGTAAACTCCGGCCCAGCCATGACCGACCAAGCCCGAACGCCCAAGGCCACACCCTCTGCCACCCGGCGCGCCTGCCCGATCTGCGGCAAGCCCGTCGAGCAGGCCTTCCACCCGTTCTGTTCGGCGCGCTGCCGCGACGTCGACCTCAACCGCTGGCTGACCGGCCGCTATGTCGTTCCCGGCCGCGAGGACGACGAAGAGGACCCGGAATAGCCAAGATTTCCCAACAAGTTGGGGAAAGAGTGCCAGGCGGGCTCGCCGCGCCGAAGCCTTTGGCGAAGGCGGGTGGACACGACGCCCCGACCTCTCTATAAACCGCCCGCTCGCTCCGGCCTTTCGGCCCCGCGGGTATGCCCAGGTAGCTCAGTTGGTAGAGCATGCGACTGAAAATCGCAGTGTCGGTGGTTCGATCCCGCCCCTGGGCACCAAAACTACGCTTTTCCACGCTTGAGCACGCTCTTGTATGATAGTGTTCGCTGGACGATCGGCGCGAAGGGCGCTCGCGGATTTCCCTCCCTAAGGCTCGCAAAGTTTACGTACGTTCAAATCCAGTCCCCGCAACTAACGCCTCCCTCGACTCGCCGACGCACTTGGATTAAGCGTCGTGCATGTCAACCGAGTCCCTCAGGCTTTCCGTTCGCAGGGCATTCTTGATTTAAAGTCGGTCACGCTTGGCGATCTCGAGAAGATTGTCCAGCTCGGCGGGTTCGACGGTCTCGAGGATATAAGCACCGCATAGCTTCGCGGGCTGCCCTCGCATTGATGAGGAACAGCCGCGTCGCAAATGGCTCTGTAAAGGCGTGCGGAAGGCGCCGTGCTGCCGCCAACCATCATGCATAAGAACCCTGTCTCAGTGCCTCTTCCCACCCGGAATTGTGGTCAATTCTACCCAGCTCACATCACGCACCGTCACCTCACGCCCCGTGCGCTCAGCGATTCTCCGTGCCACCTCAAAAGCCCGATCTTCATCGGCAATTTCCAAAACGATGAACGAGCGCCTATTCGCCGAGACCCCAGCGCCGGTGAGTATCATGCGGGGCGTTCCTTCGCCTGAAGATCTCATTTTGTCACCGGACTTCCAATTGCTTGATCGCCTGAGCCGAAATCTCTGCGGGATCAGCGATGTCGGTCTGTGCGACCTTGATGATTGTCTTCGCGACCATTTCCGTGAGTGGGTCGTCACGATCCTTGACGGAGAGCGCATGCAGAGTGCGCTCGTAAGCGGTCACAATGCGGCTAATCTCCGTCGGCTTCATTTGCCGGATTTGCGTATGCAGATAGGTAGACATTTTTACCCTCCGAGCCCTTGTAGGTGGTCAAAGTCAATTTTCTTGCTCGCGGAAAACGATGAATTTCACAGTCATTGCCACGCCTTCCTTTGGTTCGCTAAGCACGATGACCGTCAGCTTAGCAACCGCCTTTTTGACTAAGCGAGTCCGCTTATGCTGAGCTAATTTCTTCAAGTCTCATCCATACCCTTGGTCGTAAGTGCGGGGAGCGCGTCCCGGATTTCGACGTAACCCATCTGGGTGAGCTTCTGAACGTCGGCCGGATCGAGCGGGCTGACGATGAAGCGCCTGGCCCTGATGTCCCGCAAGACCCAGCGAAGTCGGATAGCTTCATCCAGTGGCAAGCTCTTCAATTCACTCATGCAGCAGGTCATCCTTTTACGCTGCGCGAGCGGGTTGCTCAGGCTGCCGAAGCTTGTCCAGCAGCTGTTGCTCTTGGTTGATGCGCTCGCGAAAGCGCTCGCGCTCCTGTTCCGAGGTCGCGGTAGCGAGGAGATACTGGTAGTGGCCGATGATCTTCTCGCTGCCGCGAATTAGTGTCTCTTGAAGGTCGATCATAGGTGGTTTTCTCCCGATGTTGTGGCGGCCGGGATTGACCGGCACGTACCGATGGGGGGTACGTCAGACGCCACGCGTTCCACGGCCTCGAGCTCCTCGGCGAGGCGTCTTTCGATGAATTGACGCTCCAACTCGGAAAGCTGGGTTTTCAGAAGCCGCCGATAACGCCAGATGTTGTTACGGTGCGCTCGAAGTTGCTCGAGCCGTCTGTCGATCAATCTAGAGTGTCGTTTCTCCATCGGGCTGTATCTTGAGGTCCAGCGGGCTTCAATCCTGTCCACGACTTGCTTAGGCAGCTTGATGTCGGTCATGACACACTCCTATGCTGCAAGAGGACGCGCCGTCGAGCGTCGGCGCGCTGACTTTCTTCCCGACGGTCGGCGTGGATCGCCGTCCAGACCACGAAGTGAAGGCAGGATCACGTCGACGCGAAGGGAAGCTGAATGTCCCATCGGCGCGCGCGAGGTACGATGAGATGGAATGGCGGCGAGTTTGGAAGCCCGGCGCGCCAGAATGGCCCGCTTCTTGGCCATGATCAGTGGGGGGATCCGAGAATACATCCCGCGAACGTTCGAACCGTCGCTCGTTTGGGATCAATGACTTCAAAGCGTCCAGATTGGTATACGCGGTCGTCGGCCGCATGGTTGCCTCCGTTCTGAAGACGATATCGATGTGAAGGCTGCGTGCCGGATTTCCGGCACGCGGCTACGCCGGGTCAGGCCGCAGATTCGAGCCGTCGGGGCGCCTTCGTCGACGCTGCGTTAATCGCGATCCGCCGCGGCTTCATGGCCTCGGGAATCTCGCGCGCAAGCCCGACCTTGAGAAGCCCGTTGTCGAATGCAGCACCCTTTACCTGAACGTGATCGGCCAAGCTGAACTGCCGCTTGAACCTCCGGGTCGAGATCCCCTGGTAGAGGTATTCGCGCTCGTCCTTTTCGGGCTTGTTACCTTCGATCGTGAGGACGTTCTGCTCGGCCGTCACCGAAATCTCGTCAGGTGAGAAGCCTGCGACTGCAAGCGCAATCTGGTAGCGATCTTCGGCCACCCGTTCGATATTGTATGGGGGGTAGTTGTCGTCGCCGCCGGCCCGATTGGCCATCTCGGCAAGATCGAAAAGACGGTCGAAGCCGATCGTCGAGCGGAAGAGAGGGGAGAAGTCGTATGTGCGCATAGCCAAATCCTCCAGAGAGCAAGATGGATATGAACGGCACCGGGACACAACCGGCGCCCGTCTCGCCTGGGCCCGAATGGGCGCCCAGACACCGCCCCAAAGCGGGACTGGCGCGGCAAAAATTATGCAACAGAGTGACGGCGTCAAGAGTCGCTCTGAGAAAAATTTGCGACCTGCCTTCGACCCGGCCCGCCAATGGTGAACGAGCGGAAGCATCGCGGAGCCGCGCAGCAGCTCGGCACCGCGCTTTCTCCAGATTTGTTGCAATGCGGCACGTGGCGTCGGCAAGTTGTGGGCGTGGTGACCTACATGCCGGCAGTTCGTGCGACCTTTAGCAGCGAAGATCGGCCCTGCAGATGCTGTAAGTAAACGTGCCACCGGCAGCGACTAGCGGGCGTAGTGCTTTTCGACTCCAAGAACTGCGATTGCAACGCTTCGCGTGGCTCCCGGTGAGCGAGCGCGCCGACTATTATCCATCTGGTCCACTGGAAACAAAACCTCGCCATCTCCGTTTTAGTCAACGTCTGGACGGGTCTACCAGACGCTTACCGGGTGTTGACTTGGATATGCGACGTGTCGACATTCCTGGCGGGATTTCGCGCGACGTTGATGTCATCTTCGCTAGGTCGCATCGCGGTTCTCACGTCGCGTAGTCGAAAACCCTACGTTGAGTTTTATCTGCTTGATTTCTGTGTGGTTGATAGGAACAGAAAGGAGCGAGCATCATGCCTATCATCGCTGCGCTGCCCTCCCTATCCTCGAGGGACGGGCTCTCTCGGTACCTAACTGAGATTCGAAAATTCCCGCTTCTTGAAGCTTCCGAAGAGGTCGCTTACGCAAGGAGCTGGCGAGATCACGGTGATCGGCAGGCGGCATACCGCCTCGTGACAAGCCACCTGCGTCTGGCCGCAAAGATCGCAATAAGTTACCGCCATTACGGCCTGCCAATTGCCGACATCGTCTCAGAGGCCAATCTCGGTTTGATGCAAGCCGTCAAGCGCTTTGAGCCCGAGAGGGGTTTTCGGCTGGCCACTTATGCCATGTGGTGGATCAAGGCGTCCGTCCAGGAATACATCCTGAGATCGTGGTCGCTTGTGCGAATGGGCACCACGCCCGCGCAAAAAAAACTGTTCTTCAAGCTAAGGCAGCTTAAGACCAGAATTGCCGCTGCCGACGAAGGTGATTTGAGACCGGAGCACGTCAATTATATCTCCAAGCAGCTCAGGGTGAGCCCGCCTGACGTTATTGAAATGAATCGTCGGTTGCGCGGTGATCATTCGTTGAACGTTGCGATTGGCGATACGGAGGCATCAGAAGAATGGCAGGACCGCTTGATAGATCCTACCCCAGATCCGGAAAGTCGCCTCAGCGAGATCGATGACTATCATCGGCGCCAGGTCGCACTGACGGAAGCGCTCAACACCCTGTCAGCGCGCCAGCGGGCCATCGTCGAGGCGCGCCTGCTCGCCGATGAACCGAAGACTTTGGACGAACTGGCGCGGGAGCACGGCGTTTCACGCGAGCGGATCCGCCAGATCGAAGGGCGTGCCGTCGAGCTGATCAGGAGCGCGGTCCAGGCCCGCATCGCCGATACCCAAGCACGCTCGACAGCCGGGCTGAAGGGAAAGCCCTCGCTGCAACCCAAGTTTCCTCGCTACGCGAGATCTTGATAACTCTGCCCCACAAGCTCTCGGCGCTATTGGGAGACGCAAGCATGATTACCGAGGTCGTAATCGCTATCGCTTTTGCAAATTTATTCAGCGCGGCAGCGTGGGCGCCTTTAGTTCCTGGCTTCATCGTGTGAGCCAACCACAATTGGAGATCAATCTACTGGCGCGATCCATCAAGCCGCCGGTCGACAGGTTCAATCGCTTCTTCCGTAGTCCTCTCGGACAATTATGCCAGGCGGCGCGTTCGTGGGGATGGTATTGCAGGCGACGGAACCGTCTGGCTCTCCGCGATCGTGCGCGATGAGGGTCCGCACCTACACGGCTGATTGGCACTGCTCGGTGGCCATCGCGATGTCGCGGTGCGCACCGGGCATTGTGGCAGGGTTAGCCGATCGTCGGCTCTCCGTGCACGCAATCTGGCGAAACCTCGAAGGCCCGCGATGGATCAAGGCACGGTATTATGAGAGTGTCAATTCTCATTGTCGGTGATGTCGTGCTCCACCTCATCCAGGGCATCGAGTAGGAATATGAGATCGGCGGGAGCGGAAGTGGGTCCACCTTCGTTGTCGGTGGACCATTTGTCCGTTGCGGGCTGTCAGCTCCCCACGCCGCGAGCGACGGTAGGCTCAGGACGGCTGCGAGCAATCCCGTCAGCAGCGCACGGGTGGTACGGGGTGCGGCGGAACCGTTGCTTCGATGCTCCGTACGAGCGGAGCCAATGATTCGATCCAAGATCATCTAATCCTCCTATCGTTCGAAAACCTGCCAGTGCGATCGTTGCGAAAGCTCGACGCGAGCGCAGCTCCGCCTCGACGCAACACACCTGGAAACTGCATGCTCATCGTGAGATTCTTGCTCGTTATCTGCTACCTCCCTCCTACATTGGGCGAGCGGTGCCCGGGGCGCCACGCCCGGGCACCGACCTGGTCAGAAGTCCATCGATGGCGCGACCGGAGCCGGGTCCGCCTTCTTGGGCTTGTCGGCCACCAGCGCCTCGGTCGTGATCAGCAGCGAAGCAACCGAGGATGCGTCCTGGAGCGCGGTGCGTACGACCTTGGCGGGATCGATCACGCCGGCCTTGACCAGGTCCTGGTACTCGCCGGTCGCGGCATTGAAGCCCCAGTTGTAGTCGCTGTGCTCAAGGAGCTTGCCGACAACCAGGGAGCCATCCTCGCCCGCGTTCTGGACGATCTGCCGTGCCGGCACCTGGATCGCACGACGCACAATGTCGATGCCGGCCTTCTGGTCGGCGTTGGCCGTCTTGATGCCGTCGAGCGCTCTGAGCGCGCGCAGCAGGGCGACCCCGCCGCCAGGAAGAATGCCCTCCTCGACCGCGGCCCGGGTCGCATGAAGGGCGTCGTCGACCCGGTCCTTGCGCTCTTTGACCTCGACCTCGGTGGCACCACCGACGCGGATCACGGCGACGCCGCCGGCGAGCTTGGCCAGCCGCTCCTGCAGTTTCTCCCGATCATAGTCGGAGGTGGTGTCCTCGATCTGGATCTTGATCTGGGCGACGCGCGCCGCGATGTCCTTCTTGGCGCCGGCACCGTTGACGATCGTGGTGTTCTCCTTGTCGACCACCACCTTCTTGGCGCGGCCGAGCATGTTGAGGGTGACGTTCTCGAGCTTGATGCCGAGGTCTTCGGAGATCGCGGTGCCGCCGGTGAGGATCGCAATATCCTCCAGTATCGCCTTGCGGCGATCGCCGAAGCCCGGCGCCTTGACGGCAGCGACCTTCAGCCCACCGCGCAACCGATTCACAACCAGCGTCGCGAGCGCTTCGCCCTCGACGTCTTCCGCCACGATGAGGAGCGGCTTGCCGGATTGCACCACTGCTTCGAGCAGCGGCAGCATGGTCTGTAGTCCGGACAGCTTTTTCTCGTGGATCAGGATGTAGGGGTCTTCGAGCTCGACCCGCATCTTCTCGGTGTTGGTGACAAAGTAGGGCGAGACATAACCGCGATCGAACTGCATGCCCTCGACCACCTCGAGTTCGGTGTTGAGGTGCTTCGCTTCCTCAACCGTGATTACGCCTTCGTTGCCGACCTTCTGCATCGCGTCCGCAAGGAAGCGGCCGATCTCGGTGTCGCCATTGGCGGAGATGGTGCCGACCTGCGCGATCTCGTCGTTGGACGTGATTTTCTTCGCATGAATTTTCAGATCGGAGACAATTGTCTCCACCGCAAGGTCAATGCCGCGCTTGAGGTCCATCGGATTCATGCCAGCAGCCACCGATTTCGCGCCCTCCTTGACGATGGCCTGCGCCAGCACCGTCGCGGTGGTGGTACCGTCGCCGGCGAGGTCGTTGGTTTTCGATGCCACTTCGCGGACCATCTGGGCGCCCATGTTCTCGAATCTGTCTTCAAGCTCGATTTCTTTGGCGACGGTGACACCGTCCTTGGTGATACGCGGCGCGCCAAACGATTTCTCGATCACCACGTTGCGTCCCTTGGGACCGAGCGTGACCTTCACTGCGTTTGCCAGTGTGTCCACGCCGCGCAGCAGGCGGTCGCGGGCTTCGGTCGAAAATTTTACGTCCTTGGCAGCCATGATAGCGATCTCCTTTCTGTTCAATGACTGTCAGCCTACCAGCGGCCTTTAGGCCGCCTTCTTCAGCTTGCCGCTGTCTTCGACGACACCAAGAAGGTCGCTCTCCTTCATGATCAGGAGATCCTGGCCGTCGATCTTCACCTCCGTCCCCGACCATTTGCCGAACAGAACCCGATCCCCAGCCTTCACATCGAGCGGGATCAACTGTCCCTGTTCATTCCGCGCTCCGGGACCGGCGGCGATGATTTCGCCTTCCTGCGGCTTCTCCTTTGCGGTGTCGGGAATGATGATGCCGCCGGCGGTTTTTTCCTCGGCATCAAGGCGGCGCACGAGCACACGATCGTGCAGCGGACGGAAATGCATGCACATCCTCCTTTGCAATCTAGCGATGTCACTTGACCGGGGGCCGGATCCCAGCCCCGGCGGAAAATCCAATTAGGATCGCAGAAGGACCATTCAAGAGGTTGACCAAAACTTTTTGACGATCCGGGTTCGTCGTTTGCCGGGCATCTCGTTGAACCCTGTTTTGCGCTTCCCTGACGACCGCTATTTTCCGAACCGCGAAAACGTTGGCTTTCAATGAACCACTCGCACGACCCATTTGCCATCTGGCGTCAACGAAAGGGCCGATGGACTGTCCCACTGGCCGCCCTGGTCATGAGTACCCCTGTGGCCAACATCTCCGTGAAGGTGAATCCTGCGAGGCAAGCCGCTCTATCGTGAGCCGCGGTCCACCAGTTCGGAAGCGATAGATTCGAAGATCAGGCGCTTCTTGAAAGATCGAGCAGCTCATCTAAATCAATTGCCGCCAAGGCCCTATTGCAGGGAACGGCACGCCAAATGCCGCGAGGATCTGGCGTTTCGGCATAACCGCGTTGCTTGCAGGAGAATGTGGCTATGAAGCTTTATCATCTTCCGTCTGCACCCCACTGTGGTGCGATCATCGAACGAAGCTTCAACCGACTTGTTCGCTGGTTCGCCGGCCCATTCAGAAATTGGCGCACCAGGCTCTCGGCTTGGAGAAACAGGACTTGAACTGGAGGGCGAACCATGCGTGGCTTTTACGTAGCGTTTGCCTTGTCGATGCTGGTGGTCAGCACAAGCCAGGTCTCCGGAATGGAGCGGGAGCCGCCTCGAGCGTCAGTTCAGCGCCACTCCGGACTTCCGCGCTGAAGAGCTCATTCCCGATATCTGCAAGGGATGCTCTTCCTGAGCCGGCGATGGAATTGGATGACTCGCGTGGCAACCGCTAGGATGCCATCGCGCGGATAGATGCCGCACGACGTGTTCGGCCGCCCGACATAACGCGCGCGAGCGCGTCATCGTCAATCGCGCAGCCTATTCACGATTCTTGTTTGGTAAGGAGGATCCGATGAAAGGAAAAGCAGCTCTGACGGCCCTTGCGGCTTTGGCTTTCACGTCGAGCGCAGTGGCCATGCCGAATGGTCTGCCGCGAGCGCAGCAGACCTCTAACGTTGAGCCCAATGTTGAGCAAGTTCGCTGGATCTGCAACCCGTGGGGACGATGCTGGTGGCGCCCGAACTTGTATGGCGCATACGCCTACTATCCGCCGCCGCCGCGCTTCTACGTGGCCCCGCCGTGGTGGCATCGCCGCTGGCATTGGCATCATTGGTGGTGAGGACGAGGACAGCGGGGCCGCCCCGAGGGCCCCGTTCGTTCATTCAGCTCGAAAGACGCCATTGATGGACGGATTGCCCGCACCAACTCTTCGGTTAGGTGAGGCACGACGCGCTTCGTCTCGCCATAGCTCGTAGGAGCTGACGCCTCGCTCGTTTGGTGCACTACCGGAGCTGTGAACCCCGAGGGGGCGCCGCGCCCCCTTGCGATGCAATCGATCCACGCATGACTTTCCACAGAGACGGCAAGTAGAGATGGGATGGCACACGGCGCGTCTGCAAGAGATGGCAAGGGACTTGAAACGTCAAAGGTCGCTTCTAAGTTGGCTCGGCACAAACAAGTAATTGCTCGCCTGCGGTCACCGCGTTTGCGATCATGACCGAGCAAAATGCCCGCCCGCCGCATTCGAGGACGGTGTCATTAGCGGCCATCGCGCCGCGCTGCCGCTGGAAGAAAAGCGGAGACCAACGAATGTGAATTAGGCAACTCAACACCTACCGCGGAGGCGGAGATGCCGGCCAACGCCCGATCTACATTTCCAGCTGATGCTCAAGCCGTCATATACAGGGTGGCGCGTTCAGTCATGACTTCAGCGCCAAGGCGGAAAGAGGAATGGAAACTTAAGTTTGAGCGTCGCACGCCGCTAAGCATCGAGCCATTGATGGGTTGGACGGAGGACGAGGATCCGCTCGCCCAACTCGAGCTCTCATTTCCCTCAGCAGAGGCGGCGATCGCCTACGCTCGCGGACAAGAGTTGCAGTACCTGCTTCTGGATCGTCCAGCACGTGACCAAGACCCCGGGCTAGTCTCGCCTCATGGCGTACCTGCGGGCCCAGCAGCGCCGGATCTGCGACGGACGTCTGAAACGCTTATGAGGGCAGCTCCGCGAACCATTACTCGCCGTATGATGCCCTTTCCGAGGATTTCGGTTTCGGTGATCTCAAGAGGCTTGCAATCGAACACTGCTTGGACGTCGAGCGCGAACCGGTGTTCAGGACTTCCGTCATCAGGGCGTCTTCATCCGAGACGAGGCTGGGCGTCAGAGGGGCGTCATGCAGGATGCGTCACCCGCTGACTCTGACGAATCCGAACACAGAGTTGCCGGGCGTACCCGTGCGGCGCTGGCACGGCAGCCGTGCCGTTGCGATTGATGACCTGACAGCCAGACACTCTGTTGCCGCGACAAGCTCTCCAGGCTAACTCCCTTCCGAGAAACCTTGAAATACCCGAGTTTGCTCCTATCGTCTTTTGTGAGCAAGCTTCACATTGCTGACGGATCTTCGGTCGGAGGCAATTGACTATGGACACGAAACGGGGATCGAGCTTTGCAGGTGCCGGAGATCTTGTGGCGCACGCTGAGGCGGCTCGCCGGTACCTTGCCGAGCTGAGCGCAGCTTGTGCGAACGGTGACAAGAGCGCGGCCCGCAGGGCACTGCGCCAAGCAATCAGTGAACTCGAACTCGCTCGCGCGATGTTGCGGATTGGAATCGACTGACCTGGACTACGGATGTCGGGCATTTCGCCAGAGATCTCGTCATGACGGTACAGCTTCACGATCTACTCACTGAGGCACTTGAAAGCATCAAGTCGGGCGGTTTGATCCGCAGATACAGCCTGGTTTGGGCCGGCCGTAGCGAGGCGCCACGCATCATCGTGTGGAAATCCGCCGACGTTGCAGACGAGGCGTTGCGTCGTACGATGATGAGATCACTGGCCGGCCTCGCGGCTGAGTCGCAGATTGTCATCGAAAAGGATTGAGGACTGCGGAGCGCCCTGTCCACGGTAGACCACGACCATGCTCTGGAATCAGTTCATCGGAATCACGATGCTGCTCTATGCGCTGACGAATCCGGTCGGTGCAATTCCAATCTTTCTGGCGATCACGCGGCAAGCCGGAAGCGCAAATATCCATCGTATCATCGTTTTGGCCGGCACGGCGGTCGCGGTTTTCTTCGTGGGGGCCGCCGTGCTCGGCAAGGAAATCCTGGGCTTTTTCAACGTCGGTCTCAACGACTTCCGTATCGCGGGTGGGATGCTCGCGCTGGTCATCGCGCTCGAGATGTTTCAGGCCCGGTATGGGAAATTCATACAATTACCCAGCGGAGTGGACAGCAGTGAGGTGGATATTCATGGAATGGCGATAACGCCGTTTGCATTCCCGTTACTGGTCGGCCCAGCCGAAGTGAGCATCATCATCACCCTCTCCAATGATAATCCTGGCTGGCTATCGAAGGCGCTGCTTGCCGCGGCGTCGCTCAGTGCAACATTCCTGATCGGGGTGACCCTCTGGACGGCGGCGGCGATTGAGCGGTTCCTGGGAAAGACCGGAATTAACGTCATAACCCGCATCATGGCGCTCATCGTAGCGGCGATAGGCGTGAACTTCATAATGACGGGCCTTCGGAGCGAATTGCCCGGACTGGCGGGCTGAGCTTCTGCCGCGGCAGCTGCCGGCAGGGGCTCCGAGCCCAGCCGGTGCCGCTCCCGGGGGGAGGCTCAGCTCCCGCTGCCAGTGACCTAGCCGGGATGGCACCGTTCTCTGGTCGTCCCGACCCTTCACCTGGATCAAGGAATTTATACCTCTCGAACAAAGTACAACGTGCCTCCATTCCTGTTTGGTACCCGAGGGACCAATGCCCGCACTGAGTGGGCTCATCGTGGATCGCTCGTCGTGCGCTTGATGGGCAAATTGACCGAACTCGGTTCCGGTGCGGGCCGGAATATCCGGGCCAAACCAACCCAAAATTTTTGCAGCCACCCTTGAAACTGAATGCCGCTTTTCTAATTGGATTTTTGCCGCTTTCGGGCGGTGCCGGGCGCCAGGTTGGGCTCGGCAGAGCGAACAGGGCGCCGGACCGGTGTCTTGCACCGTGTGTCTTGCGCTCCTTCGTATCCATCTTGCTCTCAGGAGGACTTGGCTATGAGGACATACGATTTCACCCCCCTGTGGCGTTCGAGCATCGGGTTCGACCGCCTCTTCGATCTTCTCGACGAAACCCAGCATCGGTCCGAAGACAATTACCCGCCTTACAACATCGAGCGGCTCGGCGAGGACCGTTACCAGATCTCGGTGGCACTGGCCGGCTTCAGTCAGGATGAGATTTCCGTGACGGCCGAGCAGAACGTACTGACAGTAGAGGGGCGCAAGGGCGAGAAGGACCAGCACGAATTCCTCTATCGGGGCATCTCGGCGCGTCCCTTTAAACGGCAGTTCAACCTCGCCGATTACGTCCAAGTAAAGACGGCGATGTTCGACGATGGTCTGCTGCGGATCGAACTCGTGCGCGAAATCCCCGAGGCCATGAAGCCGCGGCGCATCGCCATCGAAAGCGACGCTCCTGCCGCGCAACTCACGCAGAAGGCGGCCTGAGCCCGCTTCATGTTGGGTCAAATCACGCACGGACGATAGCCGCCCGTGCGCTGACCAGCTGCATGTCAAGTTAAGGAGGATATCATGGGTATTCGCGATCTTGTTCCCTGGACGAAAGGTCAAGAACTCTCAACCAGACGCGAGGGATTTGATCCATTTCTTACGCTCCACCGCGAGATGAACCGCCTGTTCGATGACGCCTTCCGCGGCTTTGGCTCTTTGGGTCGCGTCAACACTCCGCTGATGGAAGGCCAGTTCAGCTGGCCGCGCCTGGAACTGAGCGAGACTGACAAGGAGGTCTCGGTTTCTGCCGAACTCCCGGGCCTCAGCGAAAAGGATGTCCAGGTTGAAATCGTCAATGGCGTCCTTTCGATCCGCGGTGAAAGGAAAGCTGAACACAGCGACGATTCCAAGTTCGTCAGCGAGCGATATTACGGATCCTTCGAGCGTCAGATTTCGCTTGATGGCGTCGAAGAAGACAAGGCGAAAGCCGAATTCAAGAACGGCGTCCTCACCGTCACGCTACCGAAGTCCGAGCAATCGAGATCGAGCGTCAAGCGTATTGCGATCAATAGCAACTGACATCTGAGGTCGGCGGCGCGTAAACGTCGCCGACCTCATCCTAAACCCGCATCAACCCGTCTCTGGACGAAAGGAGAAATAGGAGACACGACATGAGCCAGGTCAATCGCAATGCCAACATCATTGATCCCCTTTTCCATCCGGTATCTCACTACAATTCACCCGGAGATGTATTGCACGACGCGCGGCTTTCGACAGACGAGAAGCGCGTACCGCCGCGCGCGATCAATGGACCCTCGCTTCTGAGGGGCATTGCGTTTGCGCTTCCTGCGACTCCCGAATGGATCGACGTCGAGCTTGGCGCCCGCTTGTTCCAGGCATTTGATCGCGCTGCCGATCGCCTATTTCGCGGCGCGGAGGGCGGGAGATTCGGTTGCGCGGGTGCGGGCACTCGAGAACATCCGTAATTTCCTAACCAGCTCGGCGCGGACGCTGGTTGCGCACCGATGCTTCCCTTCGCTTGCGACACTCTGGCTCACGGCAAGGCGGCGGACATCTTATCGGGCGCGCCGGTCCACGGGAGCGGGCTCAGGTGGCCCTCGATCGCCCCGAGTTCAATTCGGCACGGCGGCTGCCGTCAATGTGAAGACGATCGACGCCTTCGCGCAACTGATGAATGCGAAGCTGGGATGCGGGCGACGCCACCACCGCAGAGGCTATATCCGCGCGATGATCGACGCAGTCGAGGTCGGCAACCAGGCCGTCTGGATCATCGGCGACAAGGACATCCTCCAAGCCGCCATTGCCGGCAAGAACGGAAATCTTCGTGGTTTTGTATGCCCTTCCTTAGAGAGGGGTGACAGTTCATTCCGGAGACATGGGTTACACAATGGGGCCTTTTGCGGGGAGCGCAGAATGCCCTGGAAGGCGTGTAAACCCATGGACGAACGACTGAAGTTCATTGCCAGGCTGCTGGACGGGGAGCAGAAAGGCAGCATCATCGTGCTCGAATACACTGATGAAGATGCCGCCATGAGGGCCGCCCGGAAGATCGCACGAGAGACGGGGCGCGCCGTCCCTGTCCGCAGTGAGGATATGCGCGTGATCGGTTCGATATCGCCGCCGATGACCCATTGGAGCAAGGTATGTCTCCGGGAGTTCTCCATGGGTGAACGGAGTTCCGGTCAAACCCTTGCTGGCCAGACGAATTCTACAGGAACGCATCCATGGCGGCCCCTGTTATCCCGGTATCACCGACAACGACAACCGGGCGCCGGTGGCCGAGAGACCCATTTGCGCTCCCGCCTTTCACGGACTGGGAGCGTGTCATGTGCGAAAAATGCGTCGAACTTGACGGCAAGATTGCGCATTTAAAAGCGCTGTCCCCGAATGTAACCGATGAGCTGACCTTAGCGGGGATGGCCCTTCTGACCAAACATTACGAAGATCAGAAGCGCGAATTGCATCCCGAACAGAAGTAAGGCCGCCTCAGTTGGCGGAAAATGGGAAGAATGGGCCGACATCCCAGTTTCGGGAGTTCGAGCAATCGGTTGCTAGAAACGAACCCGCGAGAGTTTCGTTGTAGGGACATCACCGGCACGAAGTCTTTGGGCGCTGGTGGCTGAGCGACGCGATGCGCTCCCGCCTCTAACGGAACGGGAGAGCCAACCATGATCCGTTATTTCTTCGACATCCGAGACGATGGACATCTCTACCCTGACGAAGAGGGCCTGGATTTGAATGATCTGCGAGACGCCAAGATGGAGGCAGCACACACAATGGCCGACATCGCGCGAGACGCGGGGCGCTCTGGCGACGACCATGACGTGACAATCGAAGTTCGAACAGGCAAGGGGCTGCTGTTTCAGGCCGCCTTCGTGTTCCACGGATTGAAGCAGTAAGGCTGCCTCAATCGCGGCCAGTTCGAAAAGGGCTGAACCTTTTCTCGTCCCAGCCGGACGGATCAATATCCGGGATTTTGTTGGTTCCCTCTCGGTTGCAAGGCCGCGCCGCCTGTAAGATTTTCAAACGGGCGACGTTGCTTTGCTCAAACCCCTCAGTTGTTGTCCGTGACTTTGCTCTTACCTTCGCAGGTCTTGCGTTTGACCGGGAGTTCGGACCGCATGTTCCACTTCATGTGTTTCAATTGTGGGCCTATCGCTGCCAGCCGGTTCGGCGTATGCTTTGTACATCACCGCTCTGCCCGTGGCTTCTATCGGTGATGAGAACGCCGATCGCGCTTTCGCCCCACGCACGGTCAAATGATCAGTTTGCCTCAAATCTCGGTATTTTTTTCCTGCCAGAGCTGTGGCGCCACATATAACGCCTCACAAGATCACGACAATCGAAGCGGGCAGTTTCACTGCGTTCATTGCTCTAGATTGGTGCGCCAATGGTCGAGCCCTTATAGTTATTCGGATTGGCAATCATTCCGTGTGCCCGCCGGGTCGTCATGATGGCTCACTGCATCCGCTGCGATGACACGTGTTGGGTCTGTGAAACATGAGGACCAGCCTGGCCGGGCGCAATGAGGGGTGCATTGGATGAGGATCGAATAGTCGCTTTTCGGCCGTGATTGGGAGGAGATGCCAAAGCGTCTGCTGAGCCGCTTGAAGCTTACGCGGCTCTCTGGAAGAGAGCGACGAGAGGCTCGCCAACCGAGGCGACCCTAAACTGGAACCGGCCCACCGCCGAGCGGGCGCCAGATGACGGCCGTTCCGCTGGGTGGTACAAACTCGGAGGTATGGTGCCACATTTGGCTTCGTTAGGAACGACCTTTCAGGCAAGACGCTGGGAGCAAATAGCGTGGCATCGTGGTCCCGGCCAAAGCTAGAGCATCGAGAGCACGACGATCCCGTCTTCAAGCTGCCCCAAGGCAAGGCGCGCCCGCGCCATCTGCTCCAGTTCTGTCCGGTACTTTTAAGGTAACTAAGGGCTTGCTTGTCCGTTTGAAACGTCGTTGTGAGCCGGCACGTCTGTCGAGTTGCGCCGAGCGCAAGTGAGAACGTTATTGTTCCGTCGCCGAGTGACTTGGCTCTACGCACGATCTGCATGCCCCGGCTTGGCCAGGCTTGGTCCTCGACACAATCATCGACCGCTGCCGAACTTGACTATCGCGGCAACTTCCTGGTGCGCTTCTTTGGCGGAAGCGCCGGCAATTGTGCCAGACGCGTTGCAGCGGCGGCGTCCCTGGTCTCGCGGAGCTCTCGAAGTCGCGCCATGTTTTTGCGAACCTCGATGGCCTGCCTTCCGACATCCACCATCGCGCGCGCTCCTTCTTCAGCGGCCAATCGCTTTCGGTTGGCACGCGCGATGCTTTCCGGTGATAATTCTGCCGGCTTCCTGACGCTCATGTTCACCACCGCTCAACAGGCAAAACCCGCTCAATCCGGAGATCGAGCGGGCAGCATGGTCGTTTCAGTACATCCGTGAAACGACACGACGAAGCTCACGCCAGCGAGAGGCTCTCGGCGCTGACCTTGCCCCGCATCTTGTCGGTCTTGACCTCGTAGTGGACCTTTTGGCCCTCGGCGAGACCCGAAAGACCGGCTCGTTCGACCGCGCTGATGTGAACGAACACATCGCTGCTGCCGTCTTCCGGCTGGATAAACCCGAAGCCCTTTTGGCTATTGAACCACTTAACAGTACCTGTCGTCATCTTGATCTCCAAAGCGCACGAGCGCGTACCGCGTGACAGTCACGCGATAATTTCAACTTCGTCGATGTCTTTGGAAAAGGAGCCCGCGGGCGCGTTCAACAAGGCACAGCGGCTAATCGAATAGTGTCCATATACACACTAAGTGCAGGACTTACAAGGGAGAGGGCTGATTGGTTTCAGTTCGGGGCCTCGGCTGCTGATCGAGAGCTTCGAACGGGCCCGCCAAGGGAAGCCTAATCGATTGACACGGCCGTGCGGTAGTGATCCGGTCATTCTACCAACCGTATCGGCATGGCGAGCGGGCCGGCTTGTTCGAGGCCGGCGAAGAATTACGCCGTCACTCTCATCCTCATATTCGTGGACGACCCCTGCGCGAAGGCTGCGTGCAGGACTGTTCCAGTTCGCAGCCACCGAGGAGTTTTGATGCACGTCCTTGTTCGCGACAACAATATCGACCAGGCACTTCGAGTCCTGAAGAAAAAGATGCAGCGCGAAGGCGTCTTCCGGGAGATGAAGCAACGCCGCGCCTATGAGAAGCCTTCGGAAAGAAAGACGCGAGAAAGATCGGAGGCCATTCGTCGGGCCCGCAAGCTCGCTCGGAAGCAGGCGATCCGCGAAGGATTGCTGCCGGCGCCTCCGAAGAAAAAGCTTCCAGAGCGCAAGCCGCCTTTGCCGCAGGTCACCGTCACCTAGCAAGGATATCGGCCGGGTTGACTCCGCTGAGGTAAAACGACCGGTCAGAATGGCACGTGAGACTTATCGAAGCCGGATGACCTTCAATTCGTTCAGTTGGATTGTGGCAGCTGGATATGTCTGGGAATCGGATGGGTTAGGGCGCTTATTGAGGAAATGAAAACCTATTTCACCCCTCGCTTGCTAGAGGTCACCGTGACGCCTCAAGCGCCCACGCGCTGGAAATGGCACGTTTCCGAAGCAAACGTTGAGCTGGCCTCCGGGTACGCGACCAGCCGAGAAACGGCACAAATCGAGGGGGATGACGCTCTATTCGCCATGCTCTCTGTGGGACCCGTCAAATGACTGCTAAGCGTCCAGGACTCCAACCAGCGCGCCAGATCCATTGAAAAGGCATTGCGAGGGAGAAGACGTCTGACCGTGTCAATAACGAGGAGCGAAATCCGCATACCATCTGTTGCCGGCGAAAGGAAACGCGGATGATCCGCTACTACTTCGACATCAGAGACGACAACGGTATTTATCCCGATGAGGAAGGGATGGAGTTTGCAACGCAGCGTGAAGCTGAAGTCGAGGCAGCCGAATCGCTGGCGGGCCTAGCGCGTGACCTCGCCACTCTGGACGATCGACCGGACCTCTCGGTTGAGGTGAGAACCGTTGTTGGACGCGTATTCCAAGCCGCCCTCATTTTCGACAGAAGCGAGACGAAGCAGTAACGGCGCTGCAGCTGGCGGCGTTGCTCGCTTTGGCGGCGGCTTCCGGCCAAGAGGTCGCGGCGACCGACATTAGTCTGCTTTCCAGCACGCTTTGCCGTTCGCGCAGCTCCCGCGCACGGCCTTCGACATCCGTCATTGCGCGGCGGATTTCCGTCGCCTTCTGCGCCGCCATCCCGCGATGCTTGTCGAGATCGAGCGGTTCGTCACTCATCTGGCATGCTCGCGTCGATCCGTTGGGCGTCCGCCAGATCGACCGGGCCAATGGAAAACATCTCCATCCTGGCGCCGTGCGAGGCTGCCGGCACGATCATCATGGTCGCAACGCGGCGATAAGACGCGAAGGAAAGTCCTTCGATCATCTCCTCGTCAGTGATGACCTCGTAGCGTCCGGCAGGGAGAGGGTGATCGATGCCTCTGATCTGAAACAAATGCTTGAAGGTGACGACTTCCCGTCGCGAGCGAGTTTTCATGTACGCCCGCCTTTTGCCAATGCTCGGGCGCCGCTGTCGGCTCGCCCATAAGCAACCATGCGCTCTTTCGGCCGCATTAGCTACCGCTTTCTCACCGTCCGATGTCGCGGCGCGGAACGCCTCAAGCGTTCGTTGTTCCGCCGGAGGACGCGTCATGACGTCCCATAACCGCCAATTCGTCGGCATCCATCGGTCACTGAGAGTTAAGTTTGCTCCCGCCAAAGACGACGAGCGTCCATTTTCATAGCTTCGCCTAGGTCGACTTTATTGTGCCGCCGGTGGTCGCCCCACTGTTTCTCCTGCTTTTGATTACTGTGATAGCTCTATGCCCCTCGCACCGAGCGAGAGGCGGATATAGGGCCTCACTGGAAACGTCTAATCTCGAAGGTGAACGTCGCCCGTAAGACCGGTCCATCTTCAGGAGCATCGATAGTGCAGCGTCGAACTTCATCCTTGGCCAAGTGTGCCAGCGCCAAGGTTGCTTCGTGCTGCATGGCCACCAACGAAACGAGATCGATCCCCTGTTCGTCGGGGATCATCTCGTCACCTTCGCGCTGATCGAAAAAGTACCTACGCATGCAAGTGCTCCCGAATAAGGCGGGAGCGCTGTAGCGTCTCTCTGTCACCGGAAAATGCCCAGGTCGGATCGGTGATGGTTGCCAAGCTAGCCGACTTCCAAGCATTCCTCAATCTTGGACGATGGGTCAGTTCGGATGGTGGTGAGGTTGGGGCTGGTATGTTGACCGGCCACGGCGCATACTCGACGAATGAAAAACCGCATCGGCTGGACGACTTGCCCCTCCATTGGCGGCAACTACGCAGTGGCCGAACTCCTCGAGGGTGGTGTAGTCGGCAATGGACTCATCACCTTCGCCACCAAGGCGCAGGCCCAGGAATTCATTGATTCTGGCCAGGCCGATGAGCTGGGGTTGCGTGGTTCTGTCCCCAAAAGCCGCGAATGACCACGCGCGACGAATGGACCGTAGACCTTGAGTGTCCACGTTGTGGGAGGCTGGACGTGTCGCGGCTCTCACAGGCGGATGGCTACGCCTATGTGAGGGGGGACATTGCTACACGCGCCGACCATGTGCCGGCCGGGTTCGCCTGCATTGATCCGGAGACCAGCAGCTTTCAGTGCTCGAAATGTCAGGTGCTAATACCGTGATGTTGCTGCCGCGAATGAGCGACAAGCGGGCCATCGCTATTCTTCGCGAATTGCACACTGCGGAGGAGTGTTTCGTGGGGGTAGCTGTCGCGCTGACCGGCGGTGACGGGGCCTGCCACATCGCGCTTCGCAAAGCGGCCCATTGTCGAGGACTTTATCCGATAAGCAGTGGAAGTAGCCAACTGTCGCAATCCCTCTCCAGCAGCGTTCACGACACGAGTGACAGTCTGCGTGCGCAGCCCGCCGCAGAGCAGAACGCCCTTTGCACCATCAAGCTAGCCATATAGCGTCCGTGTACAGGTTCTCGACAAGCTCGGATACCGAGACGGGCGACTACGACGACCAGCCGACTGTGTTCTTTCGAGCAGGTAGGGTGCCGGCTGAATTCGACTCGATGCCATGATGTCTATTTTGCGTCACTGCTTCTTCACGCTCGTCAACGGGAAGGATTTGGTGAGGCTCCTCCAATGCCCGAAGCCGTTCGATTTGCGCTCTGAGACTTTCCGGTTGTTCCAGCTCAAGCTTCAACGACGCGCGCAGTTGCTGGCCAACGACTTTAAGAATGGCTCGGCTGTGCTTGTGGTCTATGTCAATGCGGTGGGGCATAGCGAAGTCTCCTTTCGGCACAGAGAAAAGCGCCTGCCCCTCCCGCTGGCTTTTCGCCGGCGAGCACGGCTGCTCAATCAATGGATCCGGAGACCGGAACTTTTTGCTATCTGCGCGAGCGCTTGTATTTGCGAACAGCGGGTCTAGTTGTAGGAGCGTTTGGCTATCCGCGACATGCGCCGTGTAGTTGACGGCGAGCGACGATCTCATGAATCCAAGTCGTGCCTAGGCATTCCGTTCCTGATCTCGTTACCGCCTACGGCGGAGATAGTTCCGGCTTGCTGCCCACCAACCCTGGTTACGGACCCGTTGTTCGGTTTGGTGGTCGGGAGTGTCATTCGGCCTGCAAAATTTGCAAGCCGACTGACACCTCGGTGGCCCTTCCGGACAAATGTGCGTCTGGCTCAGGTCCGGTCTCGAGCGATTCCGGTCACAGGAGGGCGCGTTGCTCGGGGTATTGGACCGCTCAGCGGAGCTGACGAATTTCGTCCCGATTGCTTACTCGCCCGAGCCGGACGGACCGGGAGCTCCAGCCGCGGGCGCATATCGCGCTGTAGAATAAGAAATAAATGGCGCACCCGACACGATTCGAACATGTGACCTTTGCCTTCGGAGCAAGATAACGTGCCCATCCGAAGAATGCGATAGGGCACGCCACGCTACGCTATCCAGCTGAGACGACTGGATATTCTCAACAACAGAAGCGACGTTCCTATCCGCGACTACGCACTGACTTTCTCCCGCGTGCTTACGCACCGCTTACGCGAGAGACCGTGCCCGGAACAAAGGAACGTCATGGTCAAGATCACCAAAAGGGTTGTCGAAGCAGCGGAAGCCCAAGAGAAGGATTACGTCATCTGGGACGATGAACTTTCCGGCTTCGGGGTCCGGGTGTTCAGTTCCGGCAAGCGCAGCTACGTCATTCAGTATCGAATAGGAGGTCGCTCACGTCGCTACACAATTGGGCTTCACGGAGCCTGGACGCTGGAGACTGCACGCCGAGAGGCAAAGGTGCAACTCGGCCGGGTTGCTGGGGGCGATGATCCCGCCGAAGATCGCCGGCTTGATCACAAGGCGATTACCGTGAAGGAGCTGTGTGGCCGATACTTTGCCGATCTGCAGGCCGGCCTCATCCTCGGGAAAGGCGGGCGACCGAAGAAGGCCTCTACGATCGTCACCGACACGGGCCGTATCCATCGGCACATCATTCCGCTCATAGGGACCCGGCGGGTGAAGGATCTTACCAAGTCCGATATCAACAAGGTCCTCAAGGACATCATGGCCGGAAAAACGCGCGTTTCGGTCAAGACCAAGAAGCTGCGCGGAAAGGCCATCGTCCGAGGCGGCGCTGGAACGGCCACGCGCACCGTTGGTCTCCTTGGCGGCATTCTCACCTACGCCGTCGAAGCCGGCATCATTGAGAGCAACTCGGCGCATGGTGTCCGCAAGCCAAAGGACAATGTGCGAAAGCGTCGGCTCTCGGAGGCGGAGTACCGAATATTGGGTCGGATGCTCCGCGATGCCGCCAAGCAGGAGAAATACAGCACCATCGTGGACATCGTTCGCCAGCTTGCGCTGACCGGCTGCCGGCGCAGCGAAATGATTGGCTTGAAATGGGCGGAGGCCGACACCGAGGCGAGCTGCTTGCGGTTGGAGGACAGCAAGGAGGGTGATTCCATCCGTCCCATCGGGTTGCCTGTCGTCGAATATCTCGAGCGGCGGCGCACCGACCAAGTTGGCACGTACGTCTTTCCGGGGCAGGGGGGCGACAACGCGTTTGGCAGCTTCCCGAACCATTGGAAGCACATCTTCGAAGACTCCCCGCTTTCCGATGTTACTCCCCACGTCCTCCGTCACAGCTTCGCGAGCATCGCCAACGACCTTGGCTTCACCGAAGTAACCATCGCGGCGCTCATGGGCCATGCCAAGGGTTCGGTGACGAGCAAATACATCCATACGCTCGACACAGCGCTCATCATGGCTGCGGACACCATCTCCAGCTACATTCAGGGGCTTCTTGACGGCATTGAGTTCAAGCAAACCGCCTATGCGCTGGATCGCGACTCACGAAAAGCCGCGCTGGCCCGCTTCCTGAAGAGGGCTTCAGCTGGTCAGCAGGACGCCATCGAAGAAAAGTTTAACCTGGCTGCCTAGGTGAGGTGTTGTGCCAAACGTCTTATCGAACTTCAATCACGCAACGATGGAGTTCATCGTCAACTGACGGTAAGAGCCAACAGCCGGGCTCGCAGGTTGACGCAAATCAATCCCGAACGCGAGATCGGATTTAATTGTTCGAGCTGACTTGGACCGCGCAATGGGAGTAACAGACATGTCCTATTACTTCTCGAAATCCCTAAACGTTCCCCTTTCCGAGGCAGTGGAGAGGACAGTCGATGCACTGAAGTCACGCGGCTTCGGTATATT